>DAIMJJ010000063.1:13964-18422 GCA_036722275.1 Rhizobium sp.
TACGACGAGATGGGCATCGAGCTGAACAGCCGTATGCCGCAGCCCCTGCGCAAGTGGGGATGCGACAGGCTCTATCAGACCTTCGGCAATGCGCTTCCGCCGATGGGCTGTGAAAGTGAAGCCGATCCACGGCAGTGGATGTAGGATCAGCCGATCCCGTTTGAAGCGGGTCGGCTTCTCGGGTGGAAGCGTCCTGTCACCAGCTCAGGTCGAGCCGTTCCAGTCCGTGGAAGTGGTAGACGTCCTTCACCTTCGGCGTCGCTGCGAGCTTGAGGCCCGGCAAGCGCTTGAAGAGCAGCGGCAGCACGATGTTGAGCTCGAGCCTTGCGAGCGGCGCGCCGATGCAGAAATGGATGCCCGCGCCGAACGAAAGGTTCGGCGCCTCGTTGCGCTCCGGCTGGAAGGTGAGCGGATCCTTGAACTTCAGCGGGTCGAGATTGGCGGCCGCCAGGATCAGGCTGACCTTATCTCCCCGCTTCAGTGCGACGCCATCAATCTCGGTCGGCTCCAGGCAGTAACGCTGAAAGATGTGCACCGGCGCGCAGATGCGCAGCGTCTCTTCCACGGTCCTCTCGGTCGCAGCCTCGTCGCGGAACATTTCCGCAGGCGATAGCCCGCTTTCGAGGATGATACGCACCGAATTGCCGATCTGGTGCACGGTCGCTTCGTGCCCGGCATTGAGGAGCACGATGGTCGTCGAGATCAGCTCGTTTTCTGTGAGGTACTGCCCCTTGTGCTCCGTGTGGATCATGTGCGTCAGCAGATCGTCGCGCGGGTTGGCGCGGCGCTCGGCAATCATACCGCGGACATAGTCGGCAAATTCCCGCGACGAGCGGTCGGCGGCATCCTCGTCGGCACGGGTGCGCTTGAACATGTACATGCCGACATAGTCATGGCTCCACTTGAGGAGCTGCGGCCCCATCTCTTCCGGAATGCCGATCATGCGCGCGATCATCGTCACCGGAATGATGTCGGCGAAGGAGGAGAGCAGTTCGGTCTTCCCGTCCTTTTCGAACGCGTCGATCAGCCCATTGGCCAGCGCCTCAATCTCCGGCTTCATCTTCTCGACATGGCGCGAGACGAAGGCGCGGTTGACGAGCGTCCTCAGGCGCGTGTGTTCCGGCGGCTCAAGCTCCAGCAGAGAATGCGCCTCCGCCGCGTCGAAATGGCGGGTGTGCGGGGAGGGCTCGGCCATGCCAAGCTCCTCGCGTGTCGCGATGTGCAGAATCTGCCGGCCGAAGCGCCGGTCACGCAACAGCGCGTTGACGTGATCGTAGCCGGTGAAAAACCACTGCTTCTGCTCCTCCCAGTAAAAGGTCGGACAGGCAGCATGAAGCGCAGCATAGACGCGGTTCGGATCGCTGTAGAAGGCGGGATCGCGCGCGTTAAGGCTGACACGACGCGTGGCGGGATCGATGGAAAGAAAGGGAAAATCGGTCATGCGATGGCTTTACCCGCTTTGTGGCCCGCGCGAAAGGTCGGTTGACTAGGGGCGCGAGAGTCCGGCTTGTGGTGTCGCATTGGCGGCAAGCCGCCTCAGGGCTGCCACCTGACGGTCGGCCTGTTCGTCGAGCGCCTCCGGGCCTTCGGCCGGAACTGTGAGCACCCGGTCACCGCTGAGGATGGTGGTGCGATTGCGGCCGCGGGCCTTGGCCTTGTAGAGCGCGCGGTCGGCAAGGCTCATCAATTGGTCGAGATTGGCGTCGCCGGCTGGAACGGTGGCAATGCCGACGCTGACGGTTGCCGAGACTTCACCCTTGTCTGTGGCAATGCGTGCGGCTGCGAGCGCCTGGCGGATTGCCTCGGCCAGAAGCGCGGCCTCACGCATGTCGCCGATTTCGATGGCTGCCATGAACTCCTCGCCGCCCGTGCGTCCGAAGACGGCGCCGGCCGGCATCAAGGACTGGGCGATTCCGGTAAAGGCGAGGATCACCGCATCCCCGGCCTGATGCCCATAGGTGTCATTGATCGTTTTGAAGTGATCCAGATCGAACAGCGCGAGCGCCACCAGCCGTCCCTTTCGATTTCCCGCCGGCGCCAGGCTTGCAAAGTCTTCGACGAGGCCCCGCCGGTTGAGAACGCCGGTCAGGGGATCCGTCCGTACGAGTTGCCGAAGGCGCGCTTCTGAACGCTCCATGACCATCCGCGCACCGATCATGATGACCGCCACGAAGCCGAAGATGCTGCTCACCGTCGAGAGTGCGGAGAAGGGGGCGTCCTGCAGGCTGCGCGGCATGGCTTTGAGGCTGATACCCGCGACGGTCAGCGACACGAGCGCTTCGCTCGCCCAGACGACAGCAAGCAGGCGGCGCAGGCCCCGGCCGGCATTGTCATACAGCAGCGCGACTGCGGCCAGCATGAGGAAGCCGCAGGCCGAAGCAATATTGTAGAGGATGATGCGGTAGGCAATGTCGTCACGGATCGCGGGCAGCGACATGCCGGCGATCCAGATCAGCAGCGGAATGGCCGACCAACCGGCGAATGGCCGCTTGCCGAGCGACAACATGCCGCCAATCCAGAAGATGAAGCAGGAGAGTGCAAGGCCGTTGGCGACGGGGATGGACAACCAGTCGGGAACGTCGCCGCGCAAAGAGACGAGCGCCACGCCCGCGCCGTGCGCCGCAAAGCCCACAGCCCAGAGCCCGTAATGGCGTTGCGAGCGCTCATGCAGCCACACAGCCGCGAGGAGCACGGCAAGGGTCAAGGCTTCCATGGCCCAGAGGAAAAGCGCGGTCTTGATGTCGAGCACGGAGGCGGCCTTGCGTGCGGTCCGGAATATCAGCGCAAGATGGCGGAGAGTCTTTAACGGTTCCTTACGAAACCACACCGATGCCGCAGTCTCGCACAAGCTTGGCAGGGTCTATTAGCGATTGATTTACCATCGCCCAAGCAATAGCTGTGGCTGTGGGGGCACGCAGCATAGGCGAGGATCGGGCGAGCGGTTATGCCTCGTACTCCGCGCCCGAGGCATTAAGGATAACCGAGCCGCGAGTCTTGAAGTCAAGGGTGTGGACACTCTATGTAGGGATTGACAGGTATTATTGATTCCCGCCGCGCATCGAGTGTTTGGGGATGAGGCTGATAAAGGACGGACATGAGAAATCCAGTTGATACCGCCATGGCCCTGGTGCCGATGGTTGTGGAGCAGACGAACCGCGGCGAGCGCTCCTATGACATCTTTTCCCGCCTCCTCAAGGAGCGCATCATCTTCCTGACCGGCCCCGTCGAAGACACGATGGCGTCTCTGGTCTGCGCGCAGCTGCTTTTCCTCGAAGCCGAAAACCCGAAGAAGGAAATCGCGCTTTACATCAATTCGCCGGGTGGTGTCGTCACCGCCGGCATGGCCATCTACGACACGATGCAGTTCATCCGTCCGGCCGTCTCGACGCTCTGCGTCGGCCAGGCCGCGTCCATGGGCTCTCTGCTTCTGGCCGCCGGCGAGAAGGGCATGCGCTTTGCAACCCCGAACGCCCGCATCATGGTCCACCAGCCCTCGGGCGGGTTCCAGGGCCAGGCATCGGACATCGAGCGTCATGCCCGCGACATCATCAAGATGAAGCGCCGCCTGAACGAAGTCTACGTCAAGCATACGGGCCGCAGCCTCGAAGAGGTTGAACAGACCCTCGATCGTGACCATTTCATGGAAGCGGGCGAGGCTCAAGACTGGGGCCTGATCGACAAGATCCTGACCTCGCGTCAGGAAATTGAAGGCGCTCCCGCCGCCTGATATTGTCCCGCGCCGGGCGCGGTTGGGCCAAGGCTCAGCCGCTTGTGATCGGCCAAGGGGTGTCAACAGGCTAGGAAAGCGCTATTAGTACCTATTAAGGCTATGTTGTGGTTTTGTGACGTAGCCTTCGATTTGAAGGGGTTCTCGTTGCCGCCGATCCGAAAAACGGATTTCCACGGATCGGTAAGTACCTCCAAATCGGGTGGGGTTTCGGCCGTCAGGTGATTGCCGGGACCGGGCGGTGTGAGTGACCGCCCTCCGCTGGTCGGAGGTGCGGCGTGCTGGAAGGATAAAGACATGAGCAAGGTCAGCGGAAGCAACGGCGGTGACTCCAAGAATACCCTCTATTGTTCCTTCTGCGGCAAGAGCCAGCACGAGGTCCGCAAGCTGATTGCCGGACCGACGGTGTTCATCTGCGATGAATGCGTCGAACTGTGCATGGACATCATCCGCGAAGAGAACAAGTCGTCGATGGTGAAGTCTCGCGACGGCGTTCCCACGCCGCAGGACATCATCAAGATCCTCGACGAATATGTGATCGGCCAGAAGCAGGCGAAGAAGATCCTCTCGGTCGCGGTTCACAACCACTACAAGCGCCTGTCGCACGCCTCCAAGGGTGGTGATGTCGAGCTTGCCAAGTCGAACATCATGCTGGTCGGCCCGACCGGTTGCGGCAAGACCTATCTTGCCCAGACACTCGCACGCATCATTGATGTGCCGTTCACCATGGC
>DAIMJJ010000064.1:0-18190 GCA_036722275.1 Rhizobium sp.
CGGCCATGCGCGTCGTCATGTCCTTGTCGGCCGTGACGAAGATGACGGGAACCTGCGCGTATTTTTCGAAGCGGACGATCTCGGTGAACAGTTCCACCCCGTTGTAGACCGGCATCTGGTAGTCGATGATGGCGATGTCGAAATCGAGATCGGGGAGCGAGGACAGAACCGCATCGGGGCTCGAGAAGCCGAGCGCTTCGCAGCTGTCGAGCTTGGCGACGAGCTTGGTCAGAAGCTTCAGGTTGGTGTTGTTGTCATCCACCAGCAGAATACGCATAGACGCCTCCTTCGCTCTCAAGCGACCAATTTGAATTTCAGGGTTTCGATTTCGCCGCTCAGCTTGTCGACATCGGCAGGCGACGGACGGTGGCTGCGCAGCGCGTGGGCAAAATCGGCAATATCGTTGAGGCCGACATTGACGGCGGCGCCCTTGATGGTGTGCAGGACGCGATCGATCTTTTCCGGATCGTGATTGGCGAGCGCCACATGAAGATCCTGAATCAGGTCGCTCGCATCGGTGAAGAACGATTCCACCAGCTCACGGAACACGTCTTCACCGAGCGCGTCCACCAGTTCGGACTGACGGGCTTCATCGAGCCCCTCAATCGCAAAGGGATTGAGATCGATATTATCGATGATAATCGGTTCCGGCAGACCAATGTCTTCGGGGAGGTTCTTGGCCTCGACGGGCCCGGTCGAAATCGACTGGATCACGCTGCGCAGCCTTTCAATGGTTACAGGTTTCGATTCGAAGCCGGCCATGCCAGCCTCGATGCAGCGCCGCCGATCGTCGTCGGAGGCATTGGCCGTCATCGCGATGATCGGCGTTGCGGCGCAATGGCCACCCTCGGCGATGATGCGGCGGGTTGCCTCGATGCCGTCCATAACCGGCATCTGCATATCCATGAGGATGACATCGAAGGCCTGTTCCTTGGCAATGGACACGGCCTCGGCCCCATCGCCGGCCACCACGACCTCCTGTCCCAGCCGGTCGAGGAAACGCATCGCCACCAGCTGGTTGACGCGATTGTCCTCGACGAGAAGGATGCGCAGCCTCGGCAGCGGAGCGCGGTCCTGGCCTGTCGCGTGGCGCCGGACCTCGTCCTTGCCGACGGCGACGACGGCAAGCTCGAACCAGAAGATGCTGCCGACGCCAACCGTGCTGCTCATGCCGAGCTCGCCGCCGAGCTTTTCGACGATCTGCTTGCAGATGGTGAGCCCGAGGCCCGTGCCGCCATATTTGCGGCTGATGGAGGCATCGACCTGGGAGAAGGGTTTGAACAGCTTGGCAAGCCCGGCCTCGTCGATGCCGATGCCGGTGTCCTCGACCTCGAAACGCAGCATCAGCTTGCCCTGGCGGTAGAATTCGCGCAGCCGCAACGTCACGGTGCCCTTGCTGGTGAACTTCACCGCATTGGACAGCAGGTTCAGCAGGACCTGCCGCAGGCGCGTGGGGTCAGTGCGCACGTAGAGCGCGTCGAGCGAATCGGGAATGTCGAGGATGACAGTGTTGCCGTGGTCGTCGGCCCGGCCGCGTATGATGCTGACGGTCGTTTCCGCAAGCGTGCGGATATCGACGGCGCGTTCTTCAAGCTCCAGCTTGCCATGCTCAATCTTGGAATAGTCCAGGATCTCGTTGATGACCTCCAGCAGCGCCTCGCCGGACGAACGGATGGTCTTGACGCTCGACAAAGCGTCTTCCGGAAGCTCGGAAAACTCAAGCAGTTCCGACATGCCCAGGATGGCGTTGAGCGGCGTTCGGATTTCGTGACCCATGGTCGCCATGAACTGCGATTTGGCGCGGTTGCCGGCATCGGCGGCCTCGTAGGCCTCCGTCAGTCGGTGTGCCATGCCTTCCAGCTCGAGCCCGGCCTTGCGGACCGACTTCAGCTGGCGGCGCAGCGTCACGACGAGAAAGACCACCGACACCATGAGCAGGCCGAGCATGATCGCGGATGTGCGTTCGAGCTGCAGAATGGTGTCGCGAACGTCCGCCCTTTCGGCGCTGAACTGCATGTTGGTGAGAATGAGCAACTCTTCGGTGAGGCGGGAAAGCGCCGCGAGCGACTGGTCCAGTTCTTCGATCTCGGATGCTGATGGCATCTGGCCCTGAACATAGCCATCGAAAAGCGTCTGGAGGCTCTGTACATGCGCCGTGATCTCGCCGACCAGGCCTGTAACCTTAGCATCACCGGAGAAATAATTGCCGAACTTCGAATCCTTCACCAACTCGGCGCGCGAATAGAGAATGTCGTAGCGCAGCGCGAGTTCGTCGATGAGCGCCCGGCTCGGAGCCTGGCGACGCAGTTCCGCAAGACTGTAGTCGAGCGCGCGTGCCTCTCGGTCGAGCTGATAGACCGACCAGACCGCATTCTCACGCACCCCGTCCTGGAGCACGCGGAACTGGCGGGAAGTATCGACGAAGAGCACGATGAGAACGAACAACAGGACAGCCGACAGAATCTGCAGGATCACCGTCGTGCTGCCTGCCTTGCGCATGATATCGCCGGACCTGTTGACGCGGATCACCGAATGACCTCGATTTCCTTGATCTGCCAGACCGAGCGCGCAAAGTATTTTTCGTTGTAGAGCGAAGGATCGAGATCGAAGGGATAGACCAGCATGGTCGGCCCCTTTGTGCGCACCGACATCACCTGACCGTCGAGCCGGGTGGCGAGAATGGTGTCGAAGGAACTGGCGTCGGAGAAGGGCACCTCGGCGGCGTAACCGTTGAGGGCGCGCACCAGCAGGCGGCGGCCGTCTGCGCCGGCAGCCTTGAGCACTTCGCGCAGGAGCGGGCCGGAATACTCGGCTTTTCCCTTTGTCCAAGGGGTTTCCATCGACGCACTGCGACCCTTCAGGCTCTCCAGCATGGCAAGGTCGAAGACGGCGGTGCCATCGCGATTGGGCTCGCTGACGGCGCCGACGATGGTAAGGATGACGGGTCCTTTCGGTTGGTCAAGCGCTGCGGCAGAACCGGCACCCAGAACGGTGGTGAGAAGTATGGCGAGAAAGGTCTTCATGGCTGTGCCTGTCGAACGGATCTGACTTAACCGGCCAAGGCCTGACGGATCGGGCTGCGCCCGAGATAGGACGACAGAAGCGACCGAAACGCGACGGCTTCGACCGGCTTGGTGAGGAAATCGGTAACACCGCCGGCGCGGGCGGCTTCTCGAAGACCGGGCTCCTGATCGGCCGTTACCATGACAACAGGGATGGCGTCGTAGCGCTCCATCATGCGGATCGCTTTTACGAACTGCAGCCCGCTCATGCCCGGCAGCACGTGATCGACGATCAGCATGCTGTAGAGCCGGTTGTGGCACAGCGCCAAGGCTGCTGTCGCATCGGCCTCGATCTGGATCTCCTCATCCGTGATCTTCTTGGCGAGATGCTTGAGGATCATCGCATTCGTCGGATTGTCTTCTACGATCAGAATGGTCATTCCAGTCTCCCTGCGCGTCAAACGGCATACCCTGACAGCAGTCGTAGCAGGGGGAGGCTGAAATAGGTTGAACCATTTTGAATCAATTTTACCGATCGCCGCCTTAAGTCGCCCTTAATTTTTAGAGCTCGCTAATCGGCGTCGGTCCGACCCCTTGCAGCGAACGAAAGACCCTCCGCCGTTCGGGGCCGCAGGGTGGTCACCCCTCGAGCGCGCGCGAGATCCGCCGCGAGAGTTCCACCGGGTTTTTCAGGACGATGGCCCTGCTGGTGCGTTCGATCAACTGCTCGCGGATCAGGCGCGACATCTCCCGTGACACGGTCTCGCGGCTCGAGCCGATGTGTTCGGCAAGCTCGGCATGAACAAGCGGCGGCGAGATGATCCGTTCGCGTCCACCGTCCCCGCGCAGGCGCGACAGGCGCAACAGCGCATTGTAGAGACGGTGTTTCGTGTCGAGAAAGGAAAGCTCGGAAACACGCTCGTTCATCGAACGGATGCGGCCCGACAGGAGCCGCATCAGGGACAGGCAGACGTCACGGCGCGATTGCAGGATGTCATGGAACACCGCATAGGGAATGACCGTGACGACGCAATCGCTGACGGCCATCAGGCTTGCCGAGCGCGACATATCATCGATCGCCGAGAGTTCGCCCAGCAGGTCGCCACGCCGGAACGTGCCGAGGATCGCCTCCTTGCCCACGGTGAAGCGCAGGACAGCACGGATTTCGCCACTCTGTACGACGAAGACGTCTTTCGACGTGTCCTCGTAGTCGACCAGCGTCTCGCCGGCACACAGAGTGCGCGTGTGGCAGCGCCCCAGCCAATCTTCATCCTCTGCAACACTCAAGCCGGCAAATATCGACGTGCCACGCAGGGTGGAAAGACTGTTTGCGTTATTCTGCGGATGGGCTCCCACGGACAAATGAACTTCCACTTTTCTTGCTCAGGCGGCGATGGCGGCGAATGAATAGGATCGCTTCTTAAGCCTCGCCCGCCGCAATGTGCAAGGGATGGCCGGCCAAGAACCTGTCGGTGTATTACCGTCGGGTTAATGACCGACCGCAAAGCGGAGACATTAACCAATCGAGCCTGCCGAGGGACCCCAGACATCGGTCAGGGCAAAGCCGTCGGCCAACGGATCGAAGGGATCGAGGGCAACCTGATGCAGGCCGAAGGTGAAGCCACGGCCGCTGATGGTGGGAATGACAGCGGTGCGACCGGCGACCTCGGTCTCCGCCTTGAGGCCGACCTCAAATTCCGAGCCGATGATCGAGCGCGATTTCAGGATATCGCCGGGCTTTGCCTTGCCGCGCGCATGCAGGGTCGCGAGATTGGCGGAGTTGCCCGTTCCGCACGGCGAGCGGTCGACGCGGCCGGGCCACATCGTCGTGCAGGTGCGGATCGCACCGTCAGGATCGACATCGCGGAACATGACGTAAGCGACGCCCGAGATGGCCGGGATCTCCGGATGCACCACCGGAATACGCCGGTTGATCTCCTCCTTGAGGATCATGCCTGCCTCGACCAATCCGCGGGCATTGGCCTTGTCGATGGTCAGGCCAATCTGGCCGACGTCGACCAGGGCGTAAAAGATGCCGCCATAGCTGAGGTCGAAGGTGATGCGGCCCCATTGGGCGGTCTCGATGCTGACGTCGAGTTCGTGCACGAAGGAAGGCACCATAGTCAGTTTGACCCGCTCGCAGCGGCCGTCGCGGCACGTTGCAGTGGCGGTCACGAGACCGGCGGCGGTATCGAGCACGACGGTCGTCTCGGGCTCGGTCATCTCGACGATGCCGCTTTCGAGCAGAGCGGTGGTCACGCAGATCGAGTTCGAGCCCGAGCTCGCATGCGCCTGATCGGGCTGAAGGATGACGAAGCCGGCATCCGCCTTCGGATTCTTTGCCGGCAGGAGAAGGTTTACGGAACCGATCGGCGCCCCGCGCGGCTCCAGCACGAGAAAGCGACGCAGTTCCTGGCCTTTCGGGTCGTTGTTCAGCCAGTGCAGCTGTTCGGCGATCGTTTCGCCCGGGATCTTCGGCACCCCGCCAACCGCCACCTTGCCGATCTCGCCCTCGCAATGGACGTCGATCAGTTGCAGGGTACGTTTCCATCTCATGGTCTTGCTCCGTCAATCTTCATTCAGGCCCGGCGCGCAAGCGCCGCCAGCTGTTCGGGATTGGTCTTGTCCTTGCGTGCGAGCGCGGCAAAGGCGGCGGCGCGATCCATGTCTGCGCGCTGGTCCTTGAGCGCTGCCACGGCCTCAGCCTGCGACACGACGGCAAAGCGCAGGCGGCTGCCGACCGGCGCCTGGCCGAGCCGCCAGAGATCCGCTCCGATGACATGGGCGATCTTCGGATAGCCACCGCAGGTATTGGCCTCGGCAAGCTGGATGATCGGCTGCCCCGAAGGCGGCACCTGGAGGGTGCCGGGCATGATCCCGTGCGAATGGAGTTCCAACTTCTGCGACAGGCCGAGTGTGGGGCCGGACAGGCGATAGCCCTGACGGTTCGCATCCTCGGTCACCAGCCAGGTAGAGGCCTCCAGTGCCTTGACGGCGTCGGGCGTAAAAAAGCGATGTTCGGCACCCGGCAGAACCCGGATCGGCGCCTCCTCGCCCAGATTGGCGAGGGACCGGCCGAGATCGACCGGATCGAGCCCGAAACCGGCCGCCATTCCGCTCACCGCCATCGGCACGAAATGCATGTTCAGCCGATCACCGCGGCGCAATCCCCTGCCCTCGTGCCCACCCCAACCGCTCTTCAGGTCGGTTGACGACGATCCGAGCACGGGTTCGACCTTCAGCCCTCCGCTGACGGCGACATAGGCGCGGGCGCCAGCGCGTGGCAGTCCGAGTTCGAGCACGTCGCCGGAGCCGACCGGCACGGCCCACCACGATGGAAAGACGGTGCCGTTCACGGTCACAGGGCAATCGGCACCGGTCACCGAGACCAGTGCGGCCTGGTCAAACCGCAGCCGGAAGGGAAAGATGGCAACCTCGATGGCCGCAGCATTGGCGCCATTGCCGATCATCCGATTGGCAAGCTCCAGGGCCGGCGCATCCATGGCACCCGAACGCGAAACACCCGCGTCGAGATAACCGAAGCGGCCGAGATCCTGCACGGAATTGGCCGCGCCTGTCGTCAGGATCTCGATCATGCCCGGACCTCGCTGACGATGAAGCGGATGCGGTCTCCGGCGCGCAGCGCAGCCGGCGGCTCGCGCATCGGGTCGAACAGCCTATAATCGGTGTGGCCGAGAATGTGCCAGCCCGAAGGGGCGGTCAGCGGCATGATGCCAGCCTGCGCCCCACCGATGATGACGGAGCCTTCCGGCACGCCCATGCGCGGCACGGCCCGACGCGGCAAGGCAAGGACGGGATCGAGGCCGGACAGATAGACGAAGCCGGGCATGGCGCCCACGGCGGCGACGGAATAGATCGGCGCCGAGTGGAGAGCGACCAGCTGCTCGGCCGACATGCCTTTGGACGCCGCAACTTCTGAAAGATCGCTGCCGTCATTGCCGTAGACAACCGGGATCTCCACCAGCCGGCCAGACGCGGACGCAGCCCGGGTCGACGGCCAGAACTTGCGCATATGGGCTTCCAGCCGTTCGGGCGCCAGGCGGAGGGGATCGAAGACAACCATGAGGTTGTTCATGCCCGGCGCCACCTCGGCCACGCCCGGCACCTGGGACAAGGCCTTGGCGAACGCCCAGAGGCGTTCCTGAAGCGGCGCCTGGAAGACGGGTCCGGCCACGTCGAACAGGAAGGCCCCCGCCCCTTCCGGGCTGATCCGCGGGTTGTCGCCGTTGTCGTCCATCGTCACCTTCGTCCTTGTACCTTCACTGATATATCAGAATGTGGTGGAGACCAAGAGCATTTCTTTAGCCACCCATTGTGTATTCCGGTTGGGTCGCCCTACAATTCCCGCGACCGGCAACAGGGGATGGATGGTAAGCGGCATGTCACTCAGCGTCGACCTCAATTCGGACATGGGCGAAGGCTTTGGCGCTTATCGCATGGGCGATGATGACGCCATGCTGTCGATCGTCAGTTCCGCCAACATCGCCTGCGGCATGCATGCCGGCGACCCGGAAATCATGGCGCAGACCTTCGGCATTGCAAAAGCCAAAGGCGTGGCGGTTGGCGCCCATCCCGGCTTTCCCGATCTGTGGGGCTTCGGTCGCCGCAACATCCCCTTTTCATCCGGCGAAATCGAGCGGCTCGTCGCCTACCAGATCGGCGCGGCGCAGGCGCTGTCGACCTATGCCGGCCATCCGATCACGCATGTGAAGGCGCATGGCGCGCTCGGCAACCTCACCCAGCAGGATGAGAGCGTCGCGCGGGCCGTCAACAACGCCATCAAGGCCGTCGATCCAAAGCTTGTCTGCCTGACCATAGCGCTCGGCCACCAGGAACGGCTGGCGCGCGAGATGGGCCTGGAATGCCGGTCCGAGATCTTTGCCGACCGGGCCTATACCGACGAGGGCTTCCTTGTCCACCGCAGCAAGCCGGGGGCCGTCATTCACGACGCTGACGCGGCCGCAAGCCGGGTGGTCCGCATGGTCCAGAACGGTGCGATCGAGACGATCACCGGCCGCACCATCGTCACCGCGATCGACTCGATCTGCGTGCACAGTGACACCCCATCGGCCGTCAGCATTGCCCGGACGATCCGCGCCGCGCTCGAAGCCGACGGCATCACGATCGCCAACTTCCTGCGCTGACGGAGACGACATGGATCTTTCGACCATCGAGCGGCTGATGCAGATGCTGGAAAACTCCGCGCTCAACGAGCTGGAGGTCAGCGAGAACGGCATGCGGGTCCGTCTTTCCAAGACGGCAAGTCGCAGCGGCACCCTCCCCCCTTCCCGCCTGACGCCGCGAGAGACACCGGAGGCGATGGCGGCCGCGGAAATTGCGGCACTGATGGCATTGCCGGAGATTGCCGAGACCGACGAAGTCGTCGTCGTTGCCGGTCTTTCCGGCACTTTTTACCGTGCCCCGGCACCGGGCGCGGAGCCCTATGCGCGCGAAGGTGATCTCGTTGAGGAAGGCCAGACGCTCGGCCTGGTCGAGGCCATGAAGATGCTGAACCCGGTCGAGGCTTCGCGCAGCGGGCGCATTACCCGGATCCTCGCGGCCGATGGCGAGCCGGTTACGCCAGGCACGCCCCTCGTCATCCTGTCGGCGGATTGATGCGCATGTTCGACAGCGTGCTGATTGCCAATCGTGGTGAGATTGCCCTCAGGATCCTGAGAGCCTGCCGCGAGCTCGGCCTGAAGACGATTGCCATTCATTCCGAGGCCGACCGCAGCCTTCGGCATGTCGCCCTTGCGGATCAGGCTCTGTGCATCGGCCCGGCGCCGGCTACGCGCAGCTATCTCGACGCGCACGAAATCCTGCTTGCGGCCGAGCTGACCGGCGCCGGCGCTATTCACCCCGGCTACGGCTTCCTGTCGGAAAATGCCGACTTCGCCGAGATGGTCGAACAGAGCGGCCGCGTTTTCGTCGGCCCGCCTTCGGCGGCGATCCGTACCATGGGCGACAAGGTGGCGGCCAAGCGCGCGATGATCGCGGCCGGCGTGCCCTGCGTGCCCGGCCCCGACAGCGCCCTGCCGGAGGACCCAACCGACATTGCCGCAATTGGCGCGGAAACCGGCTATCCGCTGATCGTCAAGGCTTCGGGCGGCGGCGGCGGGCGCGGCATGCGCATCGCTCGAGAGCCAAGCGCGCTTCTGGCCGCCGTGCAGATGGCGCGGGAAGAAGCCGGGCGAGCCTTCGGCAATCCTGAGGTCTATGTCGAGCGCTTCCTCGAATATCCGCGGCACGTCGAGATCCAGGTGCTGACGGACAGCCATGGCCATGCGATCCATCTCGGCGCACGCGACTGCTCGACCCAGAGGCGACACCAGAAGCTGATCGAGGAGAGCCCGCCCGCCGGCATCGATCCCGCAGCCATTGACGCGATCGGTCGGCGCTGCGCAGCTGCATGCCTGGCCATCGGCTATCGGGGTGCCGGGACCTTCGAGTTTCTCTACGAGGACGGCGCATTCTACTTCATCGAGATGAACACCCGCGTCCAGGTGGAACATCCGGTGACGGAGGAGATCACCGGCGTCGATATCGTCCGCGAACAACTGCGCATTGCCATGGGAGAGCCGCTCTCCCTTGACCAGGATCAGGTGCGCTTCGACGGCCACGCCATCGAGTGCCGGATCAATGCCGAGCATGCCTTCACCTTCCAGCCGTCGCCCGGCCGTGTCACACGTTTCCTTGCACCCGGCGGCCCCGGCGTGCGGCTCGATACCCATCTCTATGTCGGCTACGAGATTCCACCGAACTATGATTCCCTGATAGCCAAGCTGATTACCCATGGGGCGACGCGTGAAAGCGCCATCGCGCGCATGCTGGGCGCCCTTGCCGAACTGACGATCGAAGGCGTCGAGACCTCTTCTCCGCTGCATTCGGCACTGCTGCGGGAACCCGGTTTTGTCGGCGGCGGCATCGACATCCATCATCTGGAACGCCTGATGGCCAACGGGTTCGGGAGTCCGTCATGAGCAGCACCTGGATCGCGTCCATCCTCGAACTGATGGAGCGCCACGGCATAGCCGAGTTCGAGTATCAGGATGAGGCACGCCATATCATGGCGAGCGGCGGAGAGGTCGTCGATGTCGAGGAGCAGGCAGAAGCCCAAACGACCAGCGCACCGCGCGTCGAAACGATCACGGCACCGCATATCGGGATTTTCCTCAAAGCCCACCCTCTCGACAGCAAGGATGTCGCCCTTCCCCGTCTGGTGCGGCAGGGTGAGATCATCGGCTATCTGAAAGCCGGAGGCCTGATGCGGCCGGTGGCTGCGCCGAGCGAAGGCGTTCTCGTACGGTGCCTGGTCGACGAGGGAACGCTCGTGGGTTTCGCAACGCCGCTCTTCGAGAGCCAGGCGGCTGAACTGCGGACGGCAACCGTCCTGCCGAAATAGTACCGGTCGTATAGACCCAAGCTAGGCCTGGCACTGCTCAGGGACGCGCCGGCGTCAGCGCCGTGCCGGCGGCTCCGATCGTATTGCCGGCGGAATTGCCGAGCAACCGCCACTGCTGGCCGTAATTGCGCCGCGTGCGCGGATCGAAGAGGGAAATCGGAGCGCTGATGACGGTGCTGGCCGCCTGGCCGACCGTGGTGCCGGCGCCGATCGCCACCGCGCCCAGGCTCTCGCCGAGACCGATCTGCGAGTCCGACACGGCCTGCCCGGCGATCAGCCGGTCGCCAATCAGCCGCACCACTTCGGGGCTCTCGGCAAACTTGCCGTGGTTGAGCGGGTCGCCGGACTTCAGCTTGGTGAGATCGAGCACCGAAATCCCGGCCATTTCCAGCTGCGAACGATAGGGCTCCGTCGTCGGATCGATGTGCCCCAGCCGGTCGACATTGCCGGAAATGTGCTTGGAGAGCGTGAGCGCCCTGTCATCGCGGGAAACGAACAGGGTGAAATGCGGCGCCGTGTCGGCAAAGCTGCGATACTGCTGGGCAAAGACATCCACGTCGAGATCGGGCGCCGCCAGGATGACGTTGCTGATCTTCGGATCGATGCGTCCCTGGCGGATCGCCATCTGCCGCAGCGACTCCACGGCGAGCCAGGTGCCCATGGAATGGGCCATCACCGTCACCTCGTCCACGGACGGATTGCGGGCGATCTGCGTCAGCAGATCTTCGAGCGCGTCGCGGGAGTAATTCGTGCTTTCCTTGTCGTAATTGTAGTCGAAGATCGACCCGCGCGACGGCCAGGTGAAGACGACGGGAACCACGTCCGCTTTCGAATCGTGAACGATCTGGGCGAAGCGATAGACCGCCTCTTCATAGAGATTGTTGAAGCCGTGCACGAAGACGAGCACGCGCCGGCTCTTCTTCGTATGGGTCTTGAGCCAGGCTTCGGCTTCCCGTTCGCTATTGAGCGGATCGACGGCGACAGTGGTGAAATCCTTCTTAGGATCTGCCGGTAGTCGCTTCGGCCACTGCACCTGCCCGATTTCACGGTCGGCATCCGGCGGAATGGAGATCGTGACACCATCGATCATCAGACCCGAGCCGCGCTCACCGCTGAACAGGATCGCCTTGTCTTCGGCCGGCGCGCGGGTGGTCGCGGCAATCAACTCGACCTTGGTGGTGCCATTCACCGTGTGATTGGTGGGCTCCATCACGCCGATGGGGCGGCCGGCGCAGGCGGAAAGGCCGAGCACCAGCGCCAGGACGGCGGCCGCCGGGCGAGAGACGGGGCGGTGAGGCATCCGACCGGTAGGCCGAGCCGAAGTCTCGCTTGCGGGGCAATCCTGATGCACGGTCTCTCCAACGTCCGATGACGACAGCGGTGGCTGTGTTCTACCGGTCTGACGAGACGCTTTCCAGCCCCTCAGGCGACAATTGCCGCCCGGCTCAGGCGCTGCCAAGCTGGGCGCGCGTCCAGTCGACGATCTGGCGTGCCGACATGGCACCAGAGACGCGGGCGATCTCCCGACCGCCGCGATAAAGCAGCATTGTGGGAATGCCGCGGATGCCGAGCCGGGAGGCGACCTCGGGCTCATTCTCCGAATTGAGCTTGATCAGGCGCACGTCCGGCTCAAGAACGCCGGCGGCCTCGGCAAAGGCCGGCGCCATCATTCGGCAGGGGCCGCACCAGGGAGCCCAAACATCCACGAGAACCGGGATTTCATTGCGGTCCATGTGTTTTTCGAAGGCGGCCGCATCGGCATCGGCGGGATGCGCATCGAACATCGCCTCGCCGCAGCGGCCGCAACGCGCCTCCGACGCCGGCTTGTCCGCCACCAGACGATTGACGGATGAACAATGGGGGCAAACGATCTTTCTGTCTTTCTGCATCTTGCGTATTCCTGCCGTTCAAAGCCTGTCAGACGGAAGTCTGCGCCTTGACAATATATTCGGAATAACGTAGATACGCAAGAATGAAAGTTGATCCCGATTCCATGCAGGATGCCGCCGACGACGCCAGCGAGTTGCTGAAAGCGCTCGCCAACCGTCACCGCCTGCTTATCCTGTGCCAATTGATCGACGGCGAACGTTCGGTCGGCCAGCTCGCGGAATTTCTCGGCATCCGCGATTCAACGGTGTCCCAGCATCTGGCCCTGCTGCGCCGCGACCGGATCATCGCCGGCCGCCGGGACGGCCAGACGATCTGGTACCACATCGAGAGCGAGCCGGCCCGCAACGTCATCACAGCTCTCTACGGCAGCTTCTGCGCGGTATAGCCGGCCGCGCAAATCGTCACGGCGCCCGGCGGTGCTCTGCGGGCCTCAGGCCGGCAGCATGGTCCCCTTTTCCCGCAGGTTGACGTGCCAGGAGAGCGCTTCCTCGAGCACGTGCGGCGTATGACCGCCGCGTTTGACCGCACGATCGAAGTAGTCCTGCAACGGATCGCGATAGGCTTTGTCGACACAGTTGGCGATGATCACGGCCGCCCGTTCGCGCGGCGCAAGGCCACGCAGGTCGGCCAGCCCCACTTCCGTTACCAGAATGTCGGTGTCGTGCTCGGTGTGGTCGACATGGCTGACCATCGGCACGACCGAGGAGATCGCCCCGTTCTTGGCGATCGACTTGGTGACGAAGATCGACATGAAGGCATTGCGAGCGAAATCGCCCGAGCCGCCAATGCCGTTCATCATGTGCGTGCCGCCGACATGGGTGGAATTGACGTTGCCGTAAATGTCGAACTCGAGCGCCGTGTTGATGCAAATCAGGCCGAGGCGGCGAATGACCTCCGGATGATTGCTGATTTCCTGCGGGCGCAGCATCAGATGATGCTTGTACTCCGACAGCCGCGGCAGCACCTTCTTGTACATGTCGGCCGACAGCGTGATCGACGAGCCGGAGGCGAAGGTCATCTTGCCGGAATCGATCAGTTCGAAGGTCGAGTCCTGCAGCACTTCGGAATACATCTTCAGGTCATGGAACGGCGATTCGATGAAACCATGGAGCACGGCATTGGCGATGGTGCCGATGCCGGCCTGCAGCGGCTGCAGGTCGTAGCCCAGGCGGCCCTGCTTGACTTCGTTGAGCAGGAAGTCGGTGAGGTGGCCGGCAATGGCCCGGGTGTCATCATCCGGTGGCAGAATGGTCGAGGAGCTGTCGTGTTTTTCCGACACGACGATGGCGGCGATCTTTTCCGGCGGAATCGGGATAAAGGGCAAGCCGACGCGGCTTTCCGGCGTGACGATCGGGATCGGCATGCGGGTCGGACGACGGGCCGGGATGTAGATGTCGTGCAGGCCCTCGAGGCTGGCCGGCTGAGAAACGTTGATCTCGATGATGACCTTGTCGGCGAGAATGGCAAAGCTGGCGGAATTGCCGACCGAGGTCGTCGGCACGATGCCGCCCGTCTCGGTGATGGCGACCGCCTCGATGATGGCGATGTCGACCGGCTTGATCTGCCGTGTGCGCAGCTGCTCGACGGTTTCGGAGAGGTGCTGGTCGATGAACATGACTTCGCCGGCATTGATCGCCTTGCGCAGGCCGGGATCGGACTGGAAGGGAATGCGCCGCGCCAGCACATGGGCTTCGGCCAGCGTCTTGTCGAGATCGTTGCCGAGCGACGCACCGGTCATCAGCGTGATTTTCAGCGGATGCTTCTTGGCCCGCTCGGCGAGCGCCAGCGGCACGGCCTTGGCCTCGCCGGCCCGCGTGAACCCGCTCATGCCGACGGTCATGCCGTCCTTGATCAGCGCTGCGGCTTCCTCGGCGCTGACCAGCTTGTCGAGCAAAGACTTAAATCGAATCCGGTCACGCAGCATAATTCATCCTCATGAGACAAAGCGTTGGCCCGATCGGGCTTCGACGGGCGAAGGCCATGGCTTAAAAGCCAGCGGCGCAAAAACGCAATCATTCTTCAGTCGCATTACGCGACTGCCTGCCTTGCAAAATACGCATAGCTCAAGCCCAGTGGCGAGCAAAGAACCGCAAGACGCGCCGACGCTCGACAGCGGCAATTCAATCACATTTTGAGAAAAAAGAATGGCGCACCCGAAGAGATTCGAACTCCTGACCCCCAGATTCGTAGTCTGGTGCTCTATCCAGCTGAGCTACGGGTGCGTACCGGCCCGACTGTCGTCGGCGGCGTGGCGATCCTCTAAAACGAGCCGCGCAGGATTGCAAGCACCTTTCGGAAAAAAGAGTCATTTTGCCGTCACACGAATTTCGAAACCCCGCATTTCCGGGATTCTTCCCGTCATGCCGAAGCACGCCAATCATCGAGAGCGACCGGCCGATCGGGGATTTCTATCCGGAACAGCGTGCCTGGACCCGGCTTTTCCACCAAAGCGATGGTTCCGCCATGGGCAAGGACAAGCTCCCGGGCGATCGCCAGTCCAAGGCCTGTGCCGCCAGACCGCGCCGAGCCGCGAAAGGCGGTGAACAGGTTTTCACGCGCCTTCGGCGGAAGGCCGGGGCCGGTATCGTCAATGGTAATGGCCACCACGCTGCCGATCCGCTGACCCGACAGTGTGATGCGGCGGAGCACCAGGGGATCGTCGCCCCCGTGATTCGCCAGCGCCTGGACGGCGTTGCGGCAGATGTTGTGGATCACCCGGAAGAGCTGCTCGCTGTCGGCATCGACCTCGATGTCTGCCCCGACCATGTCGATGAACTCGATCCGGCTCTCGGGATCGATCGCGAGAATGTCGCGCACCTCCTGACACAGGCTCGTCAAGGGGAAACGGCGACGCTTCGGCTCCGCTTCCGAGGCCTGGCCATAGGCCAGCACTTCATTGGTATAGCCGACCGCCCGATCGATGGTGCGCACCAGCTTGGGCGCGAAGCCCTTGACCATGGGATCCTCGACATCGACCAGGCGATCGGACATCAGCTGGGCGGACGCGAGAATGTTGCGCATGTCGTGGTTGATCTTCGACACGGCGAGGCCGAGGTCCGCGAGGTTACGCTGCTGCTTGAGCGTCTTCTGCAACTGCTCCTGCATCGCGGCGAGATGGCGCCCGGCAAGCGCGATCTCGTCGTCGCCCGGCGTCGGCGGCAGGATGCGGGCCGGATCTTCTGGATTTTCGGCAAAGGCCTGCATGCTGCGCGTCAGGCGTCGCATCGGGCGAATCATCATGCGGTTGATCGCGATGTAGATGAGCGACGCGGTCATCAGCGAAATCATCAGCGACACCGAGAAGACGCTGCCGGCATAGGCGAGCATGGCCTGACGCAGGCTTTTCTCCTGCATCACCAGTTCGATGATCATGTCGCTCTCGCCGACGGGCCCGTAGACCCGCAGAACACGGTCTCCGCCAAAGGCCAGCGTGTAGAGGGCATCCGCGATCGATTGCAGCGCCGGCACGTCGGCCAGGTCATACTTGGCATCGACCTGCAGCGGCATATCCTCGACTGCGAGCAGACGCGAGGTGCCGTCCTTGCGCAGCACGATCGCCTTGGTGCCGGTCGCCATCAGCGTCTCGTCCTGGACAGCGCGCGGCAACTCCACCGGCTGCAGGCCGTCGATGACGACACCGGCAGCGGCGGCGGTGTTGAGCCGGTCTTCCAGCCAGCGCAGGCGCATGCTGGCCACCGAGGGAACGAAGATCAGCACCTCCGCCAACATCACGAAGGCCATCGTCAGCCATAGGAGCTTGCCCGACAGCCCGCGCAGCCGGTGCGGCATGGCCGATGCCTCGTAAGGCTCGGCTTGCGCAGCAGCAGTGCTCACTCGCGCCATCACCCTCTCCCGTCGTCGTCCTGATACGCCTGGATACGCTCCAGGCGCCTCTTCAGATTGCAATGCGACTATATTAGACGAGCCGCGCGCATTGGCCAATGGCGTGCCGAAAACGGTAATGCCGTCGTCGCCCGACGGTGCGGCAGATTTCCGGGCGATCCGGAAAACAAGGCGCTGTTCCGGAGCGGCCGGCCGGCGATTGACTCTCGGCCCTATCGCCCTTATAAGCCGCGCACGTTCGGACCGGCCCGCCCTTGCGGCGGCAGAAAACCCGTGCGTCAAATCCAACGCTCTTGCAGAAATGCAAACCCAAGAAGGGCCGCACACCGCGGTATTAAATAAATGAAGCGTACCTACCAACCCTCCAAGCTTGTTCGCAAGCGCCGCCACGGTTTCCGTGCGCGTATGGCCACCAAGGGCGGCCGCAAGGTTCTTTGTGCTCGCCGCGCTCGCGGTCGCAAGCGCCTCTCGGCCTAAGGCCGGGTTTGCCCGAGACCGGGCGAATGAATGCTCCTAAAAAGAAACAAACTGTCGGGCGGCTGAAAAGCCGGCCGCAGTTTCTTGCCGTTCGCGCCGGCGAAAAGCGCAAGGGTAGCCTTTTCCTCCTCGAGGTACTTGATCGTCAGGCGCCCGATACCGATCCGAGGGTCGGCTTCACCGTCACCAAGAAGCACGGCAATGCCGTCGAGCGGAACCGCATGCGGCGGCGCTTGAAAGAGGCTGTCCGGCTGAACGCGGCGTTTGCAATGCAGCCCGGACACGACTATGTCATTGTCGCCCGCAGGGACGTGCTCGACGCGCCCTTTGCGCGGCTTGCCGCGCAATTGGCCGAGCGGATCAAGGCCAGACCGAAAAACGCACGGTCCCCCGCGACCGATTCCAGGAAAGTATGATGCAAAACAACCGCAATTACTTCATCGCGATTGCCCTGTCAGTGCTGATCGTTCTCGGCTGGCAGTATTTCATCATGGGTCCGAGGATCGAGGCGCAGCGTTTGGCTGAAGAAGCCCGCCTTGCCCAGGAGGCTCAGACCACCCAGGCACAGCCGAACCCGGCGGCCCCGGCCGGTACGGTTTCGGGCGCATTGCCGGGCACGAACACCCAGGCAAGCGCCGAGACGAATCGCGAAGAGGCGATCGCGAAGTCTCCGCGCGTCGCCATCGACACGCCTGCCCTCGCCGGCTCGATCAACCTCACCGGCGCCCGCTTTGATGACCTGAAACTCAAGGAATACCGCGAGACCGTCGATCCGACGAGCCCGATCATCACGCTGTTCAACCCGGCAGATACCAAGGACGGCTATTTCACCGAACTCGGCTATATCGGCGGCGAGAACGCCGGTGCCGTGCCGGGTCCGGCCACGGTCTGGACGCTCGCCGAAGGCGACAAGCTGACACAGGCCACGCCGGTCACACTCTCCTTCACAAACGAGGCCGGCCTGACCTTTCTGCGCAAGATCTCGGTCGACGAGCACTACATGTTCACGATCGAGGACACGATCCAGAACGCCGGCGCTGCGGCGGCCTCGGTTGCGCCTTACGGCCGCATCACGCGCTACAACAAGCCGACGACGGCCTCCGTCTATGTCCTGCATGAGGGTTTCCTCGGAGTGCTCGGTGCCGAGAACGGTCTGACCGAAGAATCCTACGGCGATATCGAAGAAGAGGCCGTAACCGGCGCGAAGGCGACCGGCGGCTGGCTCGGTATCACCGATAAGTATTGGGCTGCGGCGCTGGTACCACAGCAGACACTTGCTTTTGAAACCCGCTTCTCGCACTTCACCGATGGCCAGCCGCGTTACCAGGCGGACTTCAAGAACGATGCGGTCAGCATTGCCCCGGGTCAGGCTGCCAGCGTGAAGCAGCTGGTCTTTGCCGGGGCCAAGGAAGTCCCGGTCGTGGACGATTACGAGGCGGGCTATTCGATTCCGAAGTTCGACCTGATGATCGATTGGGGATGGTTCTACTTCATCACCAAGCCGATGTTTAAGATGATGGACTATTTCTACCGTCTCGTCGGCAATTTCGGCGTC
>DAIMJJ010000065.1:0-18108 GCA_036722275.1 Rhizobium sp.
ATTGAGCCGCACGATCGTGTCCGGAGGCACGTCGGCCAGCACCAGCCCGCGCTCGCCATCGGCCTGCGGCTCGGAGGAGTAGACGTCGAACTTCAGGTCCTTGGCGGGGATGCGTGTGTTCGGGCCGGACACGGCATTGAGAATCACGCCGCCGGCGTCGAGGACCAGCACCTGTTTTTCGACATCGCCGGCGGTCGGCACTGTCAGCTTCTTGGTCGCACCGGCACGCCCGAACGAGACATTGACGAAATAGTCGCCGGGCGCGAGCTGGAAGTCGGCGGAGCCGCCTTCGGCGCTGGCCAGGAGCGGCAGCTTGCCGTCGGCGCCAGGGATCGGCGAGAACACCCGCCAGGACAGGCCCTGCTGCATTGCTTCGCCATCGCCGGTCAATCGGGCTTCGAGGCTGACGCTGCGCGCCGGATTCTGCTGCAGGCCGCCGCCCAGAGGCGCGGAGAACGCGTTCAGCTTGGGCATCTTGACCGAGCCGTTGAGCTGCTTGAATGCCTTGAAGGCATCCTCACCGTAGGCCGGCGCATAGACGTGGAGCAGGGTCGCCGCAATCAGAAAGAGGCGGACTGCAAGGGAATGGCCGTTCATGGATGACACAACTGGTTGACTTCCTCTCCAATGGCAGCAAGTTCAATCCCAATGCGGTGGCAATTTCAAGACGTCACAGCCGCCGTAAGAGCCGTGAAAGTGTCTGAATATGAAAAATGATATCAAGTTGATCGATTATCTTGCCGTGCGCCGCTCGGTGCCCGCCTTCCAGATGTGCGAGCCGGGTCCGTCGCGGGCCGAACTGGAAGATATCCTGACGCTCGCCGTGCGCGTTCCCGACCACGGCAAGATCGCGCCCTGGCGCTTCGTCGTCTATCGCGGCGAGGAGCGTGCGCGAATCGGCGAGGCACTTCTGGCGCTGGCGCTGGAGACGAATCCGCAGCTCTCTGAAGAGATGATCGCGGTCGAGCGCGCTCGCTTCACCCGCGCGCCCGTGGTGATTGCCGTGATCAGCACCGCCGCTCCGCATGCCAAGATACCCGAATGGGAACAGCTGATGTCGGTCGGCGCGGTCTGCCTCAACCTGCTGATGGCGGCCAATGCCCACGGCTTCGTTTCGAACTGGCTGACCGAGTGGTTTGCCTATGACGAACGCGCCTATCCGCTGCTCGGCGTAAAGCCCGGCGAGAAGGTCGCAGGCTTCATCCATGTCGGCTCGACGACCTTCCCGATCACCGAACGTCCGCGGCCGGCGCTGTCCGACGTGGTCAGCTGGGTGGGCGACGCGGACTGATGTTCTACGACACGCAAAGCAATCGGCACGGCCTTGCGCACGATCCCTTCAAGGCGATCGTCGCGCCGCGGCCGATCGGTTGGATCGGCAGCAAGGGCCGGAACGGCACGATCAATCTGTCGCCCTATTCCTTCTTCAACGCCGTCAGTGACCGGCCGAAGATCGTCATGTTCTCGTCGAGCGGTCGCAAGGATTCGCTGCGCAACGCCACCGAGACCGGCGTCTTTACCGTCAACTTCGTCAGTGCCGATCTGGTGCCGGCGATGAATGCCTCGTCGGTGGCCGTGCCCTATGGCACCGATGAATTCGCCATTGCCGGGCTGTCCGCGGTTCCGGGCCGGCTTGTGGATGCGCCCTATGTCGGCGAAGCCCATGCCGTCCTCGAATGCCGGGTCACCGAGATCCATACGTTGAAGACCATCGACGGCGAAGACAGCGACAGCCACGCCGTGTTCGGGCAGGTCGTCGGCATTCATATCGACGAGGGCGTGATCCGCGACGGACGCTTCGATGTCGCGCTGGCGCGTCCGGTAAGCCGCCTCGGCTACATGGATTACGCCGAGGTGCAGCCGGTGTTCGAGCTCCTGCGGCCGGCCGCGCCAAAGGCTGCTGATCAGCGGTAGACGTCTGCGATCACCGGCACCTGCCGCGGTTCCTCACAGAGCAGCACCGAAAAACCGTCGCCGACCGCGCGGCGGCAGGCGCTGGCGAACCGCTCGTCCTCGAGGCCCGGGTCCACTCGCTCCAGGGCGGCGACGCCCGCCCTGGCGGCGGCAAGCACGCTGGTGCCGCGGCCAAGCGTCAGGGCGGCCGGCATTTCCGGCATGTCCTTGTCGCGGCCGATGCCCAGTCTCTCCGCCAGCCCGGCCATGTCGTAACCGATCGCCTTCAGCCTCTGTGTCCGGCCGGCGAAGCTGCCGGCATCGATCAGACCGTCCGGATTGTCGCCGATCATCGCGATCAGCGCGGTTGCCCCCGGTTCCAGCCCCGTCGCCGCCTCGGCCACGGTCAGCTGAACGTCGAACCGCTGCAGGTCGACGCCGTGGCGCAGGCCGGTCAGGATGAGGCCATCGGGACCGGCGGGTGCGAGCGCCGACAGCAGGGCGTCGGTTTCATCGGCGTTGCCCGCGCCATCAACGATGACCAGCAGCGGGAGCGACGGTGCTGTGTTCCGCGCCTTGCGAATCAGCTGCACGGCCGTGGTGTCTTCGACCGTTCCGCAACGGATGGCCAATGCATCGACGCCCTCAGGCGCCGCGGACGCGTCGTCGTTCAGGGCGTCGGCGGAAAGGCCGAGAATGATGCGGATCGGCCGCCCGGAAAGGATCAATGCGCGGGAAGGGGACAGGGCGGCCTCCGGGTTAATGAACATGGTGAACCAAATCTAAACGTTTTGCCGCTAGCTTCAAACCGTGGCCTTCGAGGCCTTGCATGTTCTCTTCGCGGATTGGGTTGTTCAGTGATCGTTGCGGCTTTTCTTCGGTGGGTGGAAACGGCGAAGGCAGGAGACAGGGCGCGAGCGGCCAATGCGCTGGCGAGAGCCTATCTGCGGTCGGCCATGGCGCCGCCGGAGCGCAGTGCGGCCCGTGTCGCGATGACCTATCTGCTCGACGATCCGTCGCCGCGGGTGCGGCTGGCGCTCGCCGAGGGGCTGGTCGATTCTCCCGATGCGCCGCGGCCGCTGATGGTGTCGCTGTGCGAGGACCAGCCGGAGATCGCCTCGCTGCCGATTCTGCGCTCGCCCGTCCTCACGGATGCCGACCTTGTCGATCTTGCCGGTCGCGGCAATGCCGTCACCCGCGCGCTGATCGCCGCCCGTCCGGGGCTGTCGCGCGGGGTCGCAGCCGCACTCGCCGAAATCGGCGATCCGGAAGAGGTCGTCATTCTTCTTGAAAACCCGACGGTGCGCATCGCCCGGCTGACGCTGAAGCGCATTGCCGAACGCCATGGCAGCCATGAGGGTGTGCGGGCCCTGCTGCTGGAGCGCGACGATCTGCCGGCTTCCGTGCGCCAGATGCTCGTCGACTGCGTCGCCGACGCGCTTTCGGGCTCGGCCTTCGTGCGGGCGACCATCGGGGGCCGCCGCATCGAACGTATCACCCGCGAGGCCGGCCGTGCCGCCACCATCTCGATCCTCGGCTCGGTGACGGCCGAGGAAATGCCGATCCTCGTCGAACATCTGCGTGGCGAAGGACGACTGACGCCGGCCTTTCTGATGCATGCCCTGTGTGTCGGCCGGACCGATTTCTTCGCCTCGGCGCTGACCGCGCTCTCAGGCCTCGAGGAGCGCCGCGTGCGCTCCATTCTCGCCACCGCGCGCTTCCACGCCGTGCGCGCCCTGCTCGAAACGGTCGGTCTGTCGCGCGAGATCAGCGGCCTCTTCGTCGAGGCAATCTTCCTGTGGCGGAGTGCGGTGCAGTCGGCCAGCGTCGAGATGGACAACATCGCGCCGCTGCTGCTCGAGCGCAAGGCGAGCCTCGGCACGCTGTCGCCGGCGGCCAGCGAACTCATGGAAATGGTCGCCAAGCTGGCGATCGCCGAAGAGCGCCGCCGCGCCCGCGATCACGCGCTCGAACTGGCGCTCGCGGCCTGAAGCGGCGCGCGCCGGTCGTCGTTTAGCGGGAAATCTTCTTCGCCACCCAGGAATAGCCGTCGGCGACGACGTGAAGCGGGGTTTCGAACACCATCCGGATGTCGCTGGTGTCAGGCAGCACTGCGCGGATCTTTCCAACCGCACGGGCCGCCAGCGAACGGCGTTCCTCCTCGGGCAGGGTTGCGGCCGGGCCGGGCAGGGGAGCCGCCTCCGGTGTCGTCGTCTGAGGCGCGAGATTGGAATTGGCCGGCGGCGCGGGAATGCCTGCCACCTGATCTTCCGGCGGCTGGCAGACGGCGACCAGCATCGGATAGCTCACACCCGAATAGCCGGCGAGAACCTTTTCCGAGGCCGCGTCGCAGAGCGCGACCGACACGAAATGTTCCGGCGCGGTGGCCACGTAATGGCACTGGGTCACGTTGTCGTCGCATCCGAGGATGGTCATGACGATCAAGGCAGTCTGCATGGCAAGGTCCGTCTGTCGCTGTCGTGATTAGGGCCGATCATGCCGTTTCAAACAGAGGATTGCAGCCAAAGCAAGACCGGCATTCAGCTCGTCTACGAGAGCGTCGGGAGCGAGCGCCGAGGCGATCCCCCGCTGCCGCGACTAATCCGCCTCAGATGTCGAGGTTGTCGGCAAAGGCGGCGCGTTCCTGGATAAAGCGGAAGCGGGCTTCCGGCTTGGTTCCCATCAGCGCATCGACGGCGTCGCGCGTGCCCTCGAAGTCGACATCGTCGATCCCGACCCGGAGCAGGGTGCGCTTGCCGGGATCCATGGTCGTTTCCTTGAGCTGCGCCGGCATCATTTCGCCGAGGCCTTTGAACCGCCCGATCTCGACCTTCTTGCCCTTGAACACCGTGTCCATCAGCTCCGCCCGGTGGGCGTCGTCGCGGGCATAAACCGTCTTGGCCCCCTGGCGGATGACATAGAGCGGCGGCACGGCGAGATAGAGATGGTTGCCGCGGATCAGCTCCGGCATTTCCTGGTAGAAGAAGGTGATCAGCAGCGAGGCGATGTGCGCGCCGTCGACGTCGGCATCGGTCATGACGATGATGCGCTCGTAGCGCAGGTCTTCCTCGCGATATTTCGAGCGCGTGCCGCAGCCGAGTGCCTGGATCAGGTCGGCGATCTGCTGGTTGGCCATCAGCTTGTCGCGGCTGGCCGAGCCGACATTGAGGATCTTGCCGCGCAGCGGCAGGATCGCCTGATTGGCGCGGTTGCGCGCCTGCTTGGCCGAGCCGCCGGCCGAATCGCCTTCGACGATGAAGAGTTCCGCCCCCTCGGCCGTGTTCTGCGAGCAGTCGGCGAGCTTGCCCGGCAGGCGCAGCTTGCGCACCGCCGTCTTGCGGTTGACTTCCTTCTCCTTGCGGCGGCGAAGGCGCTCTTCCGCGCGTTCAATCACCCAGTCGAGCAGCTTGGCCGCCTCGTTCGGATTATCGGCGAGATAATGGTCGAAGGGATCGCGAAGCGCGTTCTCGACGAGACGTTGCGCTTCGACGGTCGCCAGCTTGTCCTTTGTCTGGCCGACGAATTCCGGCTCGCGGATGAAGACCGAGAGCATGCCGACGGCCGAGATCATCACGTCGTCGGTGGTGATCTCCTTGGCACGCTTGTTCTGCGTCAGTTCCGCATAGTTCTTCAGCCCCTTGGTGAGCGCAATGCGCAGGCCCGCTTCGTGCGTGCCGCCTTCGGGCGTCGGAATGGTGTTGCAATAGGAATGCAGTGCCGGGTCGCCGCCATACCACGTCACAGCCCATTCCATGGCGCCGTGACCACCCGACTTCTCGCTCTTGCCGGCGAAGATCTCGCGGGTGACGGTGAACTCCTTGCCGAGCGTCGCGGCCAGATAGTCTTTCAGGCCGCCGGGAAAGTGGAAGACCGCCTTTTCCGGAATGTCGCCGCCTTCCACGACGAGGCTCGGATCGCAGGACCAGCGGATCTCGACGCCGCCGAAGAGGTAGGCCTTGGAGCGGGCCATGCGGAAGATGCGGCCGGGGTCGAACTTCGCGTGATCGCCGAAGATCTGCGGATCGGGATGGAAGCGCACGCGCGTGCCGCGCCGGTTGTGCACTTCACCGAGTTCTTCCAGGCCGCCGAGCGGAACGCCGCGCGAGAAACGCTGGCGGTAAAGGCGGCGATTGCGCGCGACTTCGACCTCAAGCATGTCGGACAGCGCATTGACGACCGAGACGCCGACGCCGTGCAGACCGCCCGAGGTCTCGTAGGCCTTGCCGTCGAACTTGCCGCCGGCATGGAGCTTGGTCATGATGACTTCCAGCGTCGACTTGCCGGGAACCTGCGGATGCAGTTCGACCGGAATGCCGCGGCCGTTGTCGGTCACCGTGAGAAAGCCCTCGGCATCGAGATGCACGTCGATGAAATTGGCGTGCCCCGCCACCGCTTCGTCCATCGAGTTGTCGATGACTTCGGCAAACAGGTGATGCAGCGCCTTTTCGTCGGTGCCGCCGATATACATGCCGGGACGCATGCGCACCGGCTCCAGCCCTTCCAGCACGCGGATCGAGGAGGCGCCGTATTCGCCGTCATTTGCCGGTGCCGCCGGGGCGGGGGCGGCCGGGACCGGGGTCGCGCGTGGCGCCTCGGCCTTCGGCGCAGCCGAGGGGGCCTCCGCCGGCTTGGTCACGAGCGGCAGGGCGGCGAAAAGATCGTTGTCGTCCATGGTGTCGTTCAATAATCTGTCCGTTGCGTCGACGTCATCGGCGAGGGCCGGGCATCACAGGCTGCCTTGCGCCCCAGTCGCACTTGCGAATCAGCGGGATCATGCCAGAAAGGCTGGGCAGGCGCGACGGTACCGGCAGGCTGCCGCGTGGAATTCGGTCAAGCTTTGCGTGTCGGCTTCGGCGAAGGCAAGGCCCAATCCCGGAAGGAGACCCCGCTTCGATGCAGATGTCCACAATTCATTTCCGCTCGATCGCGTACAGCGCCTTGGTTTGCTGCGCGTTGGCGGGCTCAGCGCCCATGGCGAGGGCCGGCGAGGACGGACTGCCGGTTCAGCCGTTCAAGGACGCGTTGTTCTCGCAGCCGATCCTGCTCGACAGCCGCGATGGTGGCGAGTTCGAGGTCGTCGACTATCAGGAGATGCGCGACATCAACGGCCGCGACCAGGAGCCTGAGCGCCGGGTGAAGTCGAAATATGTCGACCTTTCCGTCAAGCGTGCGCAGGTCAACGAGACGCTTGCGCTCACCAGCGGCCCTCTGGATGTCGCCCGTGTCGGGCCGGCCGAAGGTGCTGCCTTTACCGTCATCTTCATTCATGGCCGTGGCGGCGACCGCAGGCTCGGCGTCAACGACTACTCCTTCGGCGGCAATTTCAACCGGCTGAAGAACCTCGCGGTCAGAAGCGACGGCGTCTATTATGCCCCATCCGTCACCTCTTTCGACGGCGCCGGCGTCGCGGCCGTCTCGGGCTTGATCGCCCATGCAGCGGCAAGCGCCCCGGGTCGCCCCGTCGTTCTGGCCTGCGCCTCCATGGGCAGTTTCATCTGCTGGGGCATCGCGCGCGACGCCGAAACCGTCGGTCGGCTCGCTGGGCTTGCGATCCTGGGGGGCGCAACGGATCCGAGCTTCATCGGCAGCGCCGCGCACAAGGCGAAGCTCCCCCTCTATTTCACCCATGGCAGCCGCGACAACGTCTATCCGGCCGCCGATCAGATCGCGCTCTACGACCGGCTGCACAAGGCAGGCTATCCGACCCGTTTCACCCTTTTCGAGACCGGCTCGCACGGCACGCCGGTGCGCATGAGCGACTGGCGGCTGATCCTCAACTGGATTCTTGCGCGGCCCTGACGGCGGGCTCTGCCGCGCAAAGCCTGGCGAAGAATGCTGCAACCGTGCGCCTGATTTTCACCATATCGCCCGAATTGCCGCCAATTTGCCTGTCGTGTGCTTTTCATCATGCCGACGATTTGATACGTCCGGCCAAACATATCAGGGGTGGGTTTTGACCATGACGACACCGAATGTCCGTCCGCTTGTCGCGGGCAACTGGAAGATGAACGGCACGCGAGCCTCGCTCGACCAGATCAAGGCCATGGCCGAAGGCGTCAAGGGCGCGCTTTCCGAAAAGGTCGAAACCCTGATCTGCCCGCCGGCGACCCTGCTCTATGTGGCGACCGCCCTTTGTGACGACAGCCCGCTGATGATCGGCGCCCAGGATTGCCATCAGAACGCCTCCGGCGCCCATACCGGCGACATTTCCGCCGAGATGATCGCCGACTGCTTCGGCACGCATGTGATCGTCGGTCATTCCGAGCGCCGGACCGACCATGCTGAGACCGACCATCTGGTGCGCGCCAAGGCGGAGGCCGCCTATGCCAACGAACTGGTGGCGATCATCTGCATTGGCGAGACGGCCGACGAGCGCAAGAGCGGACAGACGCTCGACATCCTGAAGCGTCAGCTTGCTGGCTCCGTGCCGGATGGCGCGACGGCGGCAAACACCGTGATCGCCTATGAGCCGGTCTGGGCAATCGGCACCGGCCTCACGCCGACCACCGCCGATGTCGAGGAAGCGCATGCCTTCATGCGTTCAGAACTGACCAAGCGCTTCGGCGAGGCGGGCCAGACCATGCGCATCCTCTACGGCGGTTCGGTGAAGCCGTCGAATGCCAAGGAGCTGATGGGCGTTGCCAATGTCGACGGCGCGCTGATCGGCGGCGCCAGCTTGAAAGCCTCGGATTTCCTCGCCATATACGGCGCCTATGAGGACCTTCTCGCCTGAAAAGGCGGTGCGTGCTGCCGTTCAGGGCTTCCTTTGCCGTGGCCTCTCATGTAAAGAGCGGCCAACCGATTGATTGTGCCCCAAGCGGGCAGGTGGAAAATTCATGCAGACCGTATTGATTGTCATTCATCTCATGATCGTGCTGGCGCTCGTCGGCGTCGTGCTGATCCAGCGCTCGGAAGGCGGCGGTCTCGGCGTCGGCGGCGGTTCCGGTTTCATGTCGGCGCGCGGCACGGCCAATGCGCTGACCCGCACCACGGCCATTCTGGCGACCCTGTTCTTTATCACCTCGCTCGGCCTCGGCCTGCTGGCCCGTTACGAGGCGAAGCCCACCGACATTCTCGACCGCATTCCGGCCGGCCCGTCGGCCCCGAGCGGCAATGTCCTCGATCAGCTTCCCGGCAGCGCACCGGCCACCCCGGCACCGGCTGCAAACGGTGCGGCTGCTCCGGCCGCCGATGGCGCAGCAGCGCCGGCACCGGCAGCACCGAAGGCTGATCCGAACGCCGTACCGACCGGCAATTGATCGGCTGAGTTTTCTTCGCTCCGGCGGGCTCTCGGGTCCGCCGGTTTTCTTTTGTGCATATTCCGCTCCGCTGAACAAAAAAGTGGGTAAAGGCCGAATTGGGGCTGGCGGAATCGAATTCGAAACGGTATCCGGTGAAGCCCATGGCGCGATATGTATTCATCACTGGCGGCGTGGTTTCCTCTCTTGGCAAAGGAATTGCGGCCGCGGCACTCGGAGCTTTGCTGCAGGCGCGGGGTTACCGCGTTCGTCTGCGCAAGCTGGACCCCTATCTCAACGTCGATCCCGGCACGATGAGCCCGACCCAGCACGGGGAAGTCTTCGTCACCGACGATGGCGCCGAGACGGACCTCGACCTCGGTCACTACGAACGCTTTACGGGGCGTTCGGCCACCAAGACCGACAACATCACCACCGGTCGGATCTACAAGAACATCATCGACAAGGAACGCCGCGGCGACTATCTCGGCGCAACCGTTCAGGTCATTCCGCATGTCACCAACGAGATCAAGGATTTCGTCGTCGAGGGTAATGACGATTATGACTTCGTCATCTGCGAGATCGGCGGTACCGTCGGCGACATCGAGGCGATGCCGTTCATGGAGGCGATCCGTCAGCTCGGCAACGATCTGCCGCGCGGCACGGCCGTCTATGTCCATCTGACGCTGATGCCCTATATCCCGGCCGCCGGCGAGCTGAAGACCAAGCCGACCCAGCACTCGGTCAAGGAACTGCAGGCGCTCGGCATCCACCCCGACATCCTGCTCGTGCGTGCCGACCGCGAGATCCCGCAGGCCGAGCGCCGCAAGCTGTCGCTGTTCTGCAACGTGCGCGAAAGCGCCGTCATTCAGGCGCTCGACGTCGCCAACATCTATGACGTGCCGATGGCCTACCACAAGGAAGGCCTCGACAACGAGGTTCTGGCCGCCTTCGGCATCGAGCCGGCGCCGAAGCCGCGTCTCGACGCCTGGGAAGACGTGTGCAACCGCATCCGCACGCCCGAAGGCGAGGTCACGATTGCCATCGTCGGCAAGTATACCGGCCTCAAGGACGCCTACAAGTCGCTGATCGAGGCGCTCTATCACGGCGGCATCGCCAATCGCGTCAAGGTCAAGCTTGAGTGGATCGAGTCGGAAGTCTTCGAAAAGGAAGACCCGGCCCCTTATCTCGAGAAGGTCAACGGCATTCTCGTGCCGGGCGGCTTTGGCGAGCGCGGCTCGGAAGGCAAGATCCATGCGGCGCAGTTCGCCCGCGAACACAAGGTGCCGTATTTCGGCATCTGCTTCGGCATGCAGATGGCCGTCGTCGAAGCGGCCCGTCACCTCGCCGGTATTGAAAAGGCTTCCTCGACGGAGTTCGGCAAGACCGATGAGCCCGTCGTTGGCCTGATGACCGAGTGGATGAAGGGCAATCAGCTCGAAAAGCGCGCAGCCAGCGGTGATCTCGGCGGCACCATGCGCCTCGGCGCCTACAAGGCGACGCTGAAGAAGGGCACGCGCATCGCCGACATCTACGGCTCCACCGACATTTCCGAGCGTCACCGTCACCGCTACGAGGTCAATGTCGACTACAAGGACCGCCTCGAAGCCTGCGGCCTGGTCTTCTCCGGCATGTCGCCGGACGGGCTGCTGCCGGAAACGGTGGAATACCCCGACCATCCGTGGTTCATCGGCGTCCAGTACCATCCGGAACTGAAGTCCCGCCCGCTCGACCCGCACCCGTTGTTCAAGAGCTTCATCGAAGCTGCCGTCGAGCAGAGCCGTCTGGTCTGAGACTGAGACATCTTCACGCCGCGCGGATTGACCCGCGCGGCGCTGCAGCCCTTTTGCTGTCTGGCTACTAGTCCCGAACTGCCGCCGCGGCCGTCGCGACACCGCCCATGATCAAGACGCTGATCGTGACCTTTACCCGCAACCACATTGACATTATCGGACCGCCGCCTAGCTGATCGAAAGGTGCGCGCTCGGCTCGCGCGTCGCCGTCATGCCTTTGTTGGATCATTCTTTCGCCACGGGCGTTGAGCAAGTTCATGCCTCGCATGACGAGTCTTGAGACGATGTTCATGCACAGAAGAAGGAAGACAGGGATGAAGACGATTTTGACCGTGGCCATTGCCACCATGCCGCTCATGAATTCGGCCGGGCTCGCCGTTGCCGCCGATATGGTGACGGCTCGCGATCCGGTTCCGACCTATCAGGAAAGCGATCGCGTCGGCGGTGTGCGCATCGGCTATCTTACCTGCGATATTGCTGGCGGCGTCGGCTATGTGCTCGGCTCGGCCAAGCAGGCCGATTGCGTGTTCTCCTCCGCCATGGGCGGCGAGGCGCTCGATCGCTACACCGGCACGATCCGCAAGATGGGCGTGGATGTCGGTTTCACCACGCGATCAAAGCTGGTCTGGGCGGTCTTCGCGCCGACGGCCGGCTATCACCACGGCTCGCTCGGGGGCCTTTATCAGGGGGCGACGGCCGAGGCGACGATCGGCGCCGGCGTCGGGGCCAATATCCTGATCGGCGGCACGTCCGGCTCGATCCATCTGCAGACGGTGAGTGTCACCGGTCAGCTGGGCCTGAACCTTGCGGCCACCGGTACCTCCGTGACGCTCACGCCGGAAGGCGTCTGACGCTTCCAAGCGTCCAAAGGAAAAAGCCCGGCATGACCGGGCTTCTTCTTATACAAGGCTGTTCCTAGCGGAGCAGACGCACGGACGCCGCACCCGCCGACGATCCGCCCCCTCCAGTGTAGGGTTCCATCAGCCAGTTGGCCGAATTGATGATCATCTGGTTCACCACCAGCGTGATGCGGTTCACCTGATTGGTCGTCGAGTTGTAGGTGACGTTGCGGTTCGGCAGATAGATGATCCCCTCCAGTACCTCGCCCTTGGAGCCGTTGAAGATGTACTGCTGCTTGTTGCTGTTGTTGGCGGCGTTGCTGGTCCGCTCGTACATCAGGATACCCTTGTAGGGACCGTCGGTCGGCGCGGTCCCGGTGAAGGTCAGGGCGCCGTTTGCGCGCAGTTCCGAGTTGACGTCGGGGAAATAGAAGGTCACGCCTTCGGCCACCACGGTTGCGCCGCTGTTGAGGATCATCCGACCCTTGATGATGTGCAGCCCCGGCTGGAAGGTAACGGTCGGGCTGCCGTTGAAGATCGTGTCGCAATGCATGCCCGGCTTCAGCGAAAACCTGTTGCCGCTCTGGGCGCCGCTGGTGGTGCAGGTCGATGGCAGGCTCGGCTCGCTGAGCGTGCCGGCAAAGGGATCGGCAGCCGGGGTGCAGCCGACCTCGAGATTGCTGAGCGTGCCGCCATTCTTGATGTAATTGGTTCCCCGCACACAGAACTTCGCCGTATCGATCGTCGACCCGGCATTCATGATGAAGGCCGGCGCCGCCTTCGAATGGACGTTGACCACGCATTTGGGGGCCGTCACCTTGGCGCCGCTGTTGATCAGCACGTCTTGGCCGGAGCTCGCCAGCACATAGATGCAGCCGCCACCGGCGGTCTCTCCGGGTGATGCGATCGCCGTGGCTTTGACCTGGATGGGAAGCGCGTCGTAGCCGGCAAGCTGGAGGAAGAAGGTCTCGATCTGGCCGTTGAAGTCGAGGGTGATGCTGCCGTCCTCGTTCTCCGACATCGTGGCCAGCGCATCGATGTCGATATCCTCGTCGAGGCCGGAGGCAAGCATGGCCTGGGCCGTCTCGAGGCGATCGGCGGGGGCGGTCTTCAAGGCGGCGGCCAGGACTGCGGCATCCGCCAGGCCCTGCAACCTTTCCTTTTCCGCAAAGGCGCGAGCGATATCGAGCGCACCGCCGGCGATCAGAAGCAGAACCGGAATGAGCAGAGCCGTCAGAAAGCCGAAATTGCCCTGGCGGTTCTTCGCCAGGCGGGAAATGGCCGCACCAATCGTGCGCAGACAGTGTGTCTTCATGATAGAAACTACTTTCGCGAGGAAATATCGAATATCTATATTATTCGATAAATCCTAATACTTGATTGTTCAACTCGGAACATTTTACGGCTTTGGCGCAAAATGGATCAGGGACCGCGGCAATTTTTAAAGGGTTGCCGCCGGGTTCGAGGCCTGTCTGTCGCGGCTGGGCGCGACTTCTAGCCGAGCGCGGCGAGCACGGGCGCGAGCAGCCGTGCGGCGGTGGCGACCAGTACCACCGAGAGGATGTTCATGTAGAAACCCGCCTTCATCATGTCGGCGACGCGAAGCTCGCCGGTGGAGAAGACGATGGCGTTGGGCGGCGTGGCCACCGGCAGCATGAAGGCGCAGCTGGCGGCGAGCGCGACGGCGGCCGCGACCACGATCAGCTCGATCCCGGCAGCCGACGCCATGGTGGCGACGACCGGCAGAAGTGCGGCAACCGTGGCGGTATTGCTGGCCAGTTCTGTCAGCATCACCACGGTGAAGGTCAGAAGAAGAAGGAAGGCATACGGCGTCAGGCCGTCGATTGACGCAAGGCCGGTGCCGATCCACTGGGCAAGGCCGCTGCGGTCCATGGCCGAGGCCAGCGATAGGCCGCCACCGAACAGCAGGAGTACGCTCCAGGGTATGTCCCGCGCATCCTTCCAGGACAACAGGAACTGATGTCGTCCGGCAAGGCCGTTCGGGATCAGGAAGAGCGCGAAGGCCGCGGCGAGTGCGATCGCGGCGTCGCTGAGGTTTTCAAGCACCGGCAGACGGTTGAGAAGCGGCCGGGCGATCCACAGTGCAGCGGCGACGGAAAAGACGATGGCGACGCGTTTCTCGGCCGGGCTCATGGGCGCATGGTCTGCGAGCTTCGACACGAGATCGTCGGCCGACATCGAAGCGGAGAAAGCAGCGCTCACCGGAAAGGCGACACGCGTCAGCACCAGCCAGGCGAGGGGAAGGAAGACCAGTACCAGCGGAACACCGACGAGAGCCCAGGCGGCAAAGGAGAGATCGATGCCGTGGCTCTCGGCGAGATAACCCGCCAGCAGCGCATTGGGCGGCGTGCCGATCAGCGTACCCATGCCGCCGATGCTGGCGCTGTAGGCCAGTCCAAGCAGCAGGGCGCGCGAGAAGCGGTGCACGTTCACGTCGTCGCCGCCATGGGCCAGCGCAAGCGCCGCCGTGACCGACGTCGCGACGGGCAGCATGAGAACCACGGCGGCGGTATTGCTGATCGCCATCGAGAGCATGCCGCAGGCGACCATGAAGCCGAGCACCAGCCGGCGCGGCTCGGTGCCGATGGCGCGCACGACGGAATAGGCGAGCCGTCGGTGAAGACCCCAGCGATTGATGCCGGCGGCGAGCAGGAAGCCGCCCAGAAATAGGAACACCAGCGGATTGGCATAGGCCTGGGCGGCGGTGGTGACATCGCCCTGACCGATCAGCGGCAGCAGGATGAGCGGCAAGAGCGCCGTCACCCCGATCGGCACCGGTTCCGTCGACCACCAGATGGCCATCAGCAGCGCCAGTCCCAGCGTATGCCAGCCGCCCGGACTGAGGCCGGCCGGCGGCTCGACAAGAAGGGTGATGGCAAGGATCGCCGCACCGGCCACCAGGCCGATCAAGGCGGAGCGTGGAAGAAGGCCTGATTCGCCGGAATGGTCTGGCATGTTCTCGGCGTCTCCCATGCCCGCAGCTTCAGGTTTCGAGGGGGCGCAACAGAACCACCGGCACCGTTTCGCCCGGCGCAACTTCGGGTGCATGCGGCGGGCGGACGATCAGGCATTCGGAGCGGGCAAAGATCTTCATCATCGAGGAATCCTGCTTGCCGTAGCTTTCCGCAACGCGCTCTCCCTCCTGAGAGCGTGTGAGGCGGGCCCGCAGATAGTCCTGGCGCTTGTCATTGGCAGCCAGCACGGTTGCCGTGCGCGCCGACGACAGTCGCGACAGCGGCGGCCGGCCCGTCATCTTGGCCAGCAGCGGTTCCAGGAACAGAAGGCCGCACACCATGGACGATACCGGATTGCCGGGCAGTCCGAGCACCCGCATGCCGCCAAGCTCGCCCACCATCAGCGGCTTGCCGGGACGCATGGCGATCTTCCAGAAATCGAGACGCATGCCGGCGGCAACGAGCGTGGACTGGACGAGGTCGTGATCACCGACCGAGGCGCCGCCGAGGGTGACCAGAATGTCGGCGCCGCAGGCGCGCGCCTTGTCCACGGCCGCGGTGATCGCTGCGCGGTCGTCGCCAACGATGCCGAGATCGATGACCTCAGCGCCGGCCTGGCGGGCCAGCGCCGCGATGCCGAACGTATTGGAGCCGACGATCTGGTGCGGCCCGGGCACCTGTCCCGGCGCAACGAGCTCGTCACCGGTGGCCAGGATCGCCACCCGCGGACGCTCAAAGACCGTGACCGTCGGATGATTCATCGCGGCAATCAGCATGAGACGCGAAAAGTCGAGTTCGTCGCCGGCGTGCAGAACTGTCTCGCCCTCGGCGAAATCCTGTCCGCGCGGTCGGATGTGTCGGCCGGCGGTCACCGCGAATGCGGTGCGGATCGATCCGCCGTCCAGCTTCTCGGCGTCCTCCTGGATGAGAACCGCATCCGCGCCCTTCGGCACCGGCGCGCCGGTGAAGATCCGTACCGTCTCCCCCGGACCGACGGTCCCGTCAAATCCGTGGCCGGCAGCCGAGCTGCCGATGACCTTGAGAATCGCGCCGGGTTGCGGTGCATCGACCGCCCGCAGCGCATAGCCGTCCATGGCCGAGGCGTCGAAGGGTGGCTGGGTCAGGCGCGCGCTCACGTCGGCGCTGAGAATGCGGCCATCCGCTTTTCCAAGCGCCAGCGTCTCGCTGCGGGTGATCGCCGCAGTCGCGTCCAGCAGGCGGCGCTGGGCTTCCTCGACGGGGAGAAGCGACATTATTCGGCCTCCGGATGACGGAATGATCCCGATTTGCCTCCGGTCTTCTCCAGAAGCCGAATACCGCCGATTTCCATCGCCTTGTCGGCGGCCTTGGCCATGTCGTAGATCGTCAGGCAGGCGACGGATACGGCGGTCAGCGCCTCCATCTCGACGCCGGTCTTGCCAGTGAGCTTGGCGGTCGCCCTGACACGCAGGCCGGGCAGGGCGCCATCGCTCTCGATGTCAAGCGTGACCTTGCTCAACATCAGCGGGTGACAGAGCGGAATGAGGTTAGACGTCTGCTTGGCCGCCATGATGCCGGCGATGCGCGCCGTGGCAATCACGTCGCCCTTGGCCGCATTGCCTGACAGGATCAGGTCGAGGGTTGCCGGAGCCATACGCACATGGCCTTCGGCGGTGGCCGTCCGGACGGTCTCGGCCTTGTCGCCGACATCGACCATATGCGCCTCGCCGGCGGCGTTGATGTGCGTGAGGCCTGCCATCAGGCGACCTCGGCCGGGGCCTGGCCGGTCAGCAGCTGGCGCGTGGCCGCGGCGACATCGGCCTTGCGCATCAGGCTTTCGCCGACAAGGAAGGTGGTGATGCCGCAGGCTTTGAGCCGCGTGCAGTCGTCGAAGGTGAAGATACCGCTCTCGCCGACCAGCAGCCGCTCGACCGGTACCATCGGTGCCAGGCGCTCGCTTACCGACAGGCTCACCTCGAAGGTGCGCAGATTGCGATTGTTGATGCCGATCATCGGCGAGGCCAGCTTTAGCGCCCGCTCCATCTCGGCCTCGTCATGCACTTCGATCAGCACGTCCATGCCGAGTGCAAAGGCATCTTCCTCGAGGCGTTTCGCCTCGTCGTCGGATAGCGATGCCATGATCAGCAGGATGCAGTCAGCGCCATGGGCCCGGGCTTCGAACACCTGGTAGGTTTCGAACATGAAGTCCTTGCGCAGCGCCGGAAGGCCGCAGGCCCCGCGCGCGGCGACGAGGTAATCGAGAGAGCCCTGGAAACTCGGCGTATCGGTGAGCACGGACAGGCAGGCCGCGCCGCCGTCCTCATAGGCTGCGGCCAGGGCCGGGGGATCGAAATCGGGCCGGATGAGGCCTTTGGACGGGCTCGCCTTCTTGATTTCGGCGATCAGACCAAAATCGCCGGCCTCCCGACGCGCGGCGAGTGCGCGATAGAAGCCGCGGGGTGCGGGCTGGTCGGCGCACATGGCCTTCAGCTCGGCGATCGGGCGCGCGGCTTTGGCGGCGGCGATCTCTTCGCGCTTGTAGGTTTCGATCCGCTTCAGAATATCCGCCATGGCCCGCCTCAGTCCCGCTTTGCCTGGTTGGAGACGGCGATCAGTGTGTCGAGGGCCGCAGATGCGGCACCACTGTCGATCGAGTGGCTGGCGAGCGCCATGGCGTCGCGCACATTGTCCGCCTTGCCGGCAACCACCAGGGCGGCCGCGGCATTGCAGAGCGAGACGTCGCGGTAAGCATTGCGCGCGCCGGCGAGCACGTCCCGCAATGCCGCAGCATTGACCTCGCCGTCACCGCCGCGGATCGCCTCCAGCGGCACGGTCGGCACGCCAAAATCCTCCGGCGTCAACACGAAGCTGGTGATCTCGCCGTTCTTCAGCGCGGCCACCTGCGTCGGGCCGGTGGTGGTGACCTCATCAAGCCCGCTGCCATGCACGACCCAGGCGCTTTCGAGCCCGAGATCGCGCAGCGCTTCGGCGCCGGGCATCAGCCATTCCGGTGAGTATACGCCGAACAGCTGGCGTTTGACGCTTGCCGGGCTTGAGAGCGGGCCGACGATGTTGAAGATGGTGCGGGTGCCGAGTTCGACGCGGGCCGGACCGACATGGCGCATCGCCGGATGGTGAAGCTGCGCGAACATGAAGCCGATGCCGGCCTCGCGGATGCAGCGCGAAATGGTCTCGGGGTCGATGTCGAGCCTGACGCCGAGCGCCGACAGGCTGTCGGCGGCACCCGATTTCGAGCTCAGCGCGCGATTGCCGTGCTTGGCGACCGGGACGCCGGCTCCGGCGACGATCAGCGCCGCAAGTGTCGAGATGTTGTAGGTATTGGTGCCGTCACCGCCGGTGCCGACGATGTCGATCGAATCAGCCGGGGCAT
>DAIMJJ010000066.1:0-18045 GCA_036722275.1 Rhizobium sp.
CGTCGACCCGTCGCGCCAGCACGACGCCGTCGGAACGATCATCGTCGGAGACGATGGCAGTATCCTGGCGAGCGGGGCCGATGCGCAGAACCAGGGCGTGCCGGACGGCGCCGAGATGCGCGACTGCGCGGGCCTGACTGCCGTTCCGGGTCTCGTCGATGCCCGCGTTTTCGTCGGCGAACCGGGTGCCGAGCACCGCGAGACGATCGCCTCGGCAAGCCGGGCGGCGGCGGCCGGTGGCGTCACCTCCTTCATCATGATGCCCGACACCGACCCGGTGATCGATGACATCGCGCTCGTCGAGTTCGTCAAGAAGACCGCGCGCGACACCGCGATCGTCAATGTCTATCCGGCAGCGGCGCTGACCAAGGATCTCGCCGGCGGCGAAATGACCGAGATCGGGCTGCTGCAGCAGGCGGGCGCCGTCTGCTTCACCAATGGCCGCCACGGCCTTGCCGACAGTCAGGTCCTGCGCCGCGCCATGACCTATGCCGCCGAGTTCGGTGCGGTGATCGATCTGGAGCCGCGCGAGCGTTACCTCGGCAACGGCGTAATGAACTCAGGATTGTTCGCCAGCTGGCTCGGCCTGTCCGGCGTGCCGAAGGAGGCAGAGATCATCCCGCTTGAGCGTGACCTGCGCATTGCCGGGCTGACGGGCGCAAAATTCCATTCCTCGGAGATCTCGGTTCCGGAATCGGCAGAGGCGATCCGCGTCGCCCGCGCCCGTGGCGCCAAGGTCACCTGCGGCATTTCGATCAACCACCTGGCGCTCAACGAAAACGACATCGGCGAATACCGCACCTTCTTCAAGATGACGCCGCCGCTGCGCTCGGAAGACGACCGCATGGCGATGGTCCAGGCGATCGCCGATGGCACCGTCGACATCATCGTCTCGGCCCACGACCCGCAGGACGTCGATACCAAGCGGCTGCCGTTTGCCGATGCGGCAGACGGCGCAGTGGGTCTGGAGACGCTGCTGTCGGCCGCCCTTCGCCTTCATCACAGCGGCCACGTGCCGCTGATGCGGTTGATCGACGCCATGTCGACGCGCCCGGCCGAGATCTTCGGTCTCGACGCCGGCTCTCTCCGGCCCGGCTCGAAGGCCGACATCACCCTGATCGACCTGGACGAACCGTGGCTCGTCGCAAAGGACATGCTATTGTCCCGGTCGAAGAACACGCCGTTCGAGGATGCCCGCTTCTCCGGCCGCGCGGTCGCGACCTATGTCGCCGGCAAGTGCGTGCATTCACTGTAACCGAGCCAGAAGGGGGAGCTTGTGGCCAGCGTCAATTTTCTCGCAATCGGATGGCCGGCGCTCATTGCCGTGCTGAGCCTCGGATACCTGCTGGGCTCGATCCCCTTCGGGCTTCTGCTGACCCGCATGGCCGGTCATGGCGACCTGCGCTCGATCGGCTCCGGCAATATCGGTGCGACCAATGTGCTGCGCACCGGCAACAAGAAGCTCGCCGCCGCGACCCTCCTGCTCGATGCGCTGAAGGCGACCGTCGCCGCCGTCATAGCCCAGGCGGTGTTCGGCCAGAATGCCGGCCTCATCGCCGGCTTTGCCGCCTTCATCGGCCATCTCTTTCCGATCTGGCTCGGCTTCAAGGGCGGCAAGGGCGTCGCGACCTATATCGGCACGCTGCTCGGCGTCGCGCCGCTGATGGTTCCGGTATTTGCGGTCGTCTGGCTGACGCTCGCCTTTACGACCCGCTACTCCTCGCTGTCCGCTCTGGTTGCAACCCTTGTCATTCCGGTTGTGTTGTGGATACTGGGCATGCCGGAAGCTGCGATGGTCACAGCCGTCATGACGGCGATCACCTACTGGCGCCACAAGGCCAACATCGAGCGACTGATCGCAGGAACCGAAAGCAAGATCGGCAACAAGGGATGAGGTCATGCCGGAACGCAGCGCAAGTCGAACAGGGATTGCGCTGACGGACCGGCAAAGGATCAGCTGGCTGAGGCTGATCCGCAGCGACAATGTGGGCCCCGCGACCTTTCGCGATCTGATCAACCATTTCGGCACGGCAGAGACGGCGCTGGCCATGCTGCCGGAACTTTCCCGCCGCGGCGGCTCAACGCGCGCCGTGCGCATCGCAACCGAAGCGGAAGCCGAGCAGGAACTGGAAAGGGCCTTGCGCTTCGGCGCGCGCTTCCTCGGCATCGGCGAACCCGGCTATCCTCCGGCCCTCAGACAGATCGACGGCGCACCGCCGCTTCTCGCCGTCAAGGGCGACCTTGCGGTCACCGGGCTTCCCGCCGTCGGCATTGTCGGCTCGCGCAATGCCTCGATCAGCGGCGCCAAGTTTGCGGCCCTGATGGCGCGCGATATCGGCCGGGCCGGCTATGCGATCATCTCCGGCCTGGCGCGCGGCATCGACACCGCCGCCCATCGCGCCAGCCTCTCGACCGGCACGATCGCCGCCATGGCCGGCGGACTCGACCGCCCCTACCCGCCTGAGAATGTCGAACTGCTGCGCGAAATCTGCGACGGAGGCGGGCTGGCCATTTCGGAAATGCCGTTCGGCTGGGAGGCACGGGCCCGCGACTTTCCCCGCCGCAATCGGCTGATCGCCGGCGCGGCCCTCGGCGTCGTCGTCGTCGAGGCGGCGGCGCGGTCGGGCTCGCTGATTACCGCCCGGCTTGCCGGTGATTTCGGGCGGCTGGTCTTTGCCGTGCCCGGTTCCCCGCTCGATCCGCGGTGTGAGGGCACCAACGGCCTACTGAAGGATGGTGCGACGGTCACCACAAAGGCGGACGACGTGCTGCAGGCGCTGGCGCCGCTGTCCGACATTGATCTGTTCTCAGACCCTGGGGCGAACGAGCCGGGCGGCGACCCGGAGCGCCAGCCCTCCCCGCCGCCGAGCGACAGCGAACGCGCCCGCATCACCGACGCGCTCGGCCCGACACCGGTGGAGGTAGACGACATCGTGCGCCACACGGGGCTTGCGCCTTCGGCCGTCTATCTCGTGCTCTTGGAACTGGATATTGCGGGACGGTTACACCGGCATCCGGGTGGGCTTGTCTCCATTGCCATGATGGATTGAGAAGGGACGACGGCCCGTCTGCAGGTCTCCGGCTTCGACATAGGCCATCTCGATCAGATAGCAGAGCATCTCGGCGCCCTCATTGTCCGCAACCGTGCGCAATTCCCCGAGCATCTGCCGGATGTAGGCGATGTTTTCCCGCGTGCGCTCCCCGCCGCCATTCACCGGTTTCGAGACCATGTTTCCCATCCACAATTGCTACCGGAAGCAGCCGTACCCTTACGTTGAAAACGATAGTGGCATTTATTATAAATTGCAATCTACGATAAATCTACGATTGGTTGCATCACGTTGCAGGTGGCAGAAAATCCACGAAACCCCTTGACCGCAGCCGAATCCCCCTCCATGTCGGGGAACCGGTTTTCGGAGCCAGCTTGCAAAGGCCCGGGTATAAAGCCTTTTTTGCAGTACAGAGAAACGCAATGGATGTCGTAGTCGTAGAATCTCCGGCCAAGGCCAAGACGATCAACAAGTATCTGGGGCCTGGTTACAAGGTGCTGGCATCCTTCGGTCACGTGCGCGATCTGCCGGCCAAGGACGGATCGGTGCGTCCGGACGACGACTTCGCCATGGAGTGGGAGGTGGACGCCGCATCCTCCAAGCGCATGAAGGACATTTCCGACGCCATGAAGGGCGCCGATGGCCTCATCCTCGCGACCGACCCGGATCGCGAAGGTGAAGCGATCTCTTGGCATGTGCTCGATCTTCTCAAGAAGAAGAAGGTGATCGGCGAAAAGCCGGTCAAGCGCGTCGTCTTCAACGCCATCACCAAGAAGGCGGTCCTCGACGCGATGGCGCATCCGCGCGACATCGACGGCGCGCTGGTCGACGCCTATCTCGCCCGCCGCGCGCTCGACTATCTTGTCGGCTTCAACCTGTCGCCGGTGCTGTGGCGCAAGCTGCCGGGCGCGCGCTCGGCCGGCCGCGTGCAATCCGTCGCCCTGCGCCTGGTCTGCGACCGCGAGGACGAGATCGAGCGTTTCGTCGCCGAGGAATATTGGAACATTTCGGCGCTTCTGAAGACGCCGCGCGGCGACGAATTCGAGGCCAGGCTCGTCTCGCATCTCGGCAAGCGCATTCAGCGCAACTCGGTGACCAATGGCGACCAGGCCGCCACGATCAAGACCCTGCTCGAAGGCGCGCAATATGTCGTCGACAGCGTCGAGGCAAAGCCGGTCAAGCGCAATCCGGGCCCGCCCTTTACCACCTCCACGCTGCAGCAGGCGGCCTCGTCCAAGCTCGGCTTCTCAGCCTCCCGCACCATGCAGGTGGCGCAGAAGCTCTATGAGGGCATCGATATCGGCGGCGAGACCGTCGGTCTCATTACCTATATGCGTACCGACGGTGTGCAGATGGCTCCGGAAGCCATCGACGCCGCCCGCGCCGCTGTCGCCGACCAGTTCGGCCCGCGCTATGTGCCGGAGAAGCCGCGCTTCTACTCGACCAAGGCCAAGAATGCCCAGGAGGCCCACGAGGCGATCCGTCCGACCGATTTCAGCCGCTCGCCCGACAAGGTGCGCCGCTTCCTCGACGCCGACCAGATGCGGCTCTACGACCTGATCTGGAAGCGCGGCATTGCCAGCCAGATGGCCTCGGCCGAGATCGAACGTACCACGGTCGAGATCCTCGCCGACAACGGCGGCGACAAGGCCGGCCTGCGCGCCGTCGGCTCGGTCATCCGCTTCGACGGCTTCATCGCCGCCTATACCGACCAGCGCGAAGAGGGTGAGCCGAGCGAGGACGGCGATGAGGAAGGCCGGCTACCCGAGATCAACGCCCGCGAGGCGCTGGCCAAGAAGCAGATCAACGCGACCCAGCATTTCACCGAGCCGCCGCCGCGCTATTCGGAAGCAACCCTGATCAAGAAGATGGAAGAGCTCGGTATCGGCCGTCCTTCCACCTATGCCGCGACGCTGAAGACGCTGAGCGACCGCGAATATGTGACGATCGATAAGCGCAAGCTGATCCCGCACTCGAAGGGACGGCTCGTCACCGCCTTCCTCGAGAACTTCTTCACGCGCTATGTCGAATACGACTTCACCGCCGATCTCGAGGAGAAGCTCGACCGGATCTCGGCCGGCGAACTCAACTGGAAGGACGTGCTGCGCGAGTTCTGGGCCAATTTCTTCGCCCAGATCGAGGACACCAAGGAGCTGCGTGTCACCAATGTGCTCGACGCGCTCAACGAAGCGCTGGCGCCGCTCGTCTTCCCCAAGCGCGAGGATGGCTCGGATCCGCGGATCTGCCAGGTCTGCGGCACCGGCAATCTGTCGCTCAAGCTCGGCAAGTACGGCGCCTTTGTCGGCTGCTCGAACTATCCGGAATGCAACTACACGCGCCAGCTGACCTCCGAGGGCGGCGCGGAAGCCGAAGCCTCCGGCTCGAACGAACCGAAGGCGCTCGGCAAGGATCCGGTGACCGACGAGGAGATCACGCTGCGTTCAGGCCGTTTCGGACCGTATGTCCAGCGTGGCGACGGCAAGGACGCCAAGCGTTCCTCGCTCCCCAAGGGCTGGACGCCGGCGAGCATCGATTTCGAAAAGGCGCTCTCGCTTCTGTCGCTGCCGCGCGAAGTCGGCCTGCATCCCGAGACCGGCAAGATGATTTCCGCCGGCCTTGGCCGCTATGGGCCGTTCGTGCTGCATGACGGAACCTATGCCAATCTCGAGAGCATCGAGGACGTACTGTCGATCGGCCTTAATCGCGCTGTCACGGTTTTGGCGGAAAAGCAGAGCAAGGGTCCGGGCGGACGCGGGCGAACCGCGGCAGCCGCGCTCAAGGAAATCGGGGAACATCCGGACGGCGGCGCAATTACTGTTCGCGATGGCAAATACGGTCCCTATATTAATTGGGCGAAGGTCAACGCCACGCTGCCGAAGGGCAAGGATCCGCAGTCGGTGACGATGGAAGAGGCCCTTGCCCTGATCGCCGAGAAGGCAGGCAAGAGCGGGACCAAGAAGACGGCTGCCAAGAAGGCTCCGGCCAAGGTTGCCGCCAAGCCCAAGGCCACCAAGGCCAAGGCTGCCGCCGCGGACGAGACCGCGGAGAAGCCGAAGAAGACAACCGCCGCCAAGCCGAAGGCCAAGACGGCCGCAAAGACGAAGAAGAGCTAGAATTGACGAAGACCCCGCGCGACCTTTCCGCCACGCCCGCCTCCGGCAACCGCAGGAGCCGGCGCGCGGAGGCCGCAGGCGCCAAAACGGCAAAGACGGCCGATCGGCCGGCCATCATCCACGGCGAGGTGCCCTCGCGCGAGGTCCTTCTCGAATTCATCGCGGAGAATCCCGACCGCGCCTCCAAGCGCGAGATCGCCAAGGCCTTCGGCCTGAAGGGCGACCAGCGGGTCGAGCTCAAGCAGGCACTGCGCGCACTTGAAACCGACGGCCTGGTCGAGAAGGATCGCAAGTCGCTGAAGCGACCGGGCGCGCTGCCGCCCGTCACCGTGCTCGACATCACCATGCGCGACAAGGACGGCGAACTGATCGGCCGGCCGGCGGAATGGAACGAGGAGCTGGGCGTCGCGCCCGCCGTCGCCATTCGCCAATCGAGCGCCGACCGCGCCAAGGGCAAGGCCCCTGTGGGCGGGATCGGCGACCGGGTGCTCGCCAAGATCTTCGCCTCCAAGGACCGGGCTGGCCCCGCCTATAGCGCACGCGTCATCAAGCTCATCGACCGGCACCGCGACGCCGTGCTCGGCGTCGTCCGCCTGATGCCGGGCGGAGGTGCACGCCTGATGCCGATCGAGCGGCGCGGCGAAGAGATGCAGATCGGCCCGAACGATCTTGGCGAAGCCAAGGATGGCGATCTCGTCGAAGTCGAGATTGCCCGTGCCGGCCGGCTCGGTCTCACCCAGGCCCGCGTGCTCACCGTCATCGGCTCGGTCGCCTCCGAAAAGGCGATCTCGATGATCGCCATCCATGCCCACGGCATTCCGCACGTCTTTCCGCAGTCTGTGCTGACCGAAGCGGAGGAGGCCCGTGCCGCAACCATGTCGCATCGCGAGGACTGGCGCGATCTGCCGCTGATCACCATCGACCCGCACGATGCCAAGGACCACGACGACGCGGTGCATGCGGAGCCCGACCCCTCGCCCGACAATCCGGACGGCGTCATCGTCACGGTCGCGATTGCCGACGTCTCCTGGTATGTCCGGCCGAAATCGGCCCTTGATCGCGAGGCGCTGAAGCGCGGCAATTCCGTCTACTTCCCGGACCGGGTCGTTCCCATGCTGCCGGAGCGGATCTCCAACGATCTCTGTTCGCTGCGCGAGGGCGTCGACCGGCCGGCGCTGGCCGTACGGATGGTCTTCTCCAAGGAAGGCCGGAAAGCCGGCCATACCTTCCACCGCATCATGATGAAGAGCGCCGCCAAGCTCTCGTACCAGCAGGCACAGGCGGCCATCGACGGCAAGCCGGACGACAAGGCCGGCCCGCTGCTCGAGCCGATCCTGAAGCCGCTGTGGCACGCCTATGAGGTGCTGAAGCGCGGCCGCGACCGGCGCCAGCCGCTCGAACTCGACATGCCCGAGCGCAAGATCATCCTCAAGCCCGATGGCACGGTGGACCGCGTCCATGTACCGGAGCGCCTCGACGCCCACAAGCTGATCGAGGAGATGATGATCCAGGCGAACGTCGCGGCCGCCGAAACGCTGGAGAAGAAGCGCCAGCCGCTGGTCTACCGCGTGCATGACGCCCCGGCGCTCTCCAAGCAGGAGACGCTGAGGGAGTTCCTGGCGACGATCGGGCTGACGCTCGCCAAGGGCGGCAATCTGCGCTCCAATTCCTTCAACGGCATCCTTGCCAAGGCGCTCGATACGCCGCACCAGACCATGGTCAACGAAATGGTGCTGCGCAGCCAGAGCCAGGCGATCTACAGCCCGGAGAACATTGGCCATTTCGGCCTCAATCTGCTGAAGTATGCGCACTTCACCTCGCCAATTCGTCGCTATGCCGACTTGATCGTCCACCGCGCGCTGGTTGGCTCGCTGGGGCTGGGCGAAGGCGGCATCACGCCGGAGGAAGAGGCATCGCTCGACGACATTGCCGCCGAGATCTCGACCTTCGAGCGGCGCGCCATGGCAGCCGAGCGTGACACGATCAACCGGTTGATCGCCCACCATCTGGCCGGCCGCATCGGCGACGAGTTCAAAGGGCAGATCTCCGGCGTGACCAAGGCCGGCCTGTTCGTGACCCTGCCGCAGTTCGGCGCCGACGGTTTCATCCCGGTCTCGACACTCGGCCGCGACTATTACATCTATGACGAAGCCCATCAGGCGCTTTCGGGCGAACGCACGGGGCTGGGCTACCGGCTCGGTGATTCGATCGAGGTGAGACTGGTGGAAGCGGTGCCGCTGGCCGGTGCGCTGCGCTTTGAAATGTTGAGCGAAGGCCGGCCGATGCCGACCGCAACCCGCTCGTTTCACAAATCCGGCCGGCGCGGCGCGCCGAAGAAGCCCGGAACCCGGCCCAATCGGTCGAGACGGTGAGAGACATGGAAGGACATGACATGACCTCAAGTCAGCAGGAACAGATCGTGCGCTTCGGCGGAGAGGACGAGACGCAACGGCCGCTCGGCCGCTCGATCATGCGCGGCCTTCTCAACCAGTGCCCTGCATGCGGCAGCGGCAAGCTGTTTCGCGCCTATCTGAAGCCGGTCGACACCTGTGCCGCCTGCGGCGAGGAGATCTTCCACCACCGTGCCGACGACCTGCCGCCCTATCTGGTGATCATGGTGCTCGGACATGTGCTTCTCGGCGGCTTCATGATGACCGACCTGATCTTCCCGGCATCCGACTGGATCCATCTCGCCATCTGGGCGCCGCTCGGTGTCATCACCGCACTGGCGAGCATCCAGCCGATCAAGGGCGGCGTCATCGGCCTGCAATGGGCGCTCCGGATGCACGGCTTCGGCGGCGCCGACGAAGAAGCAGAGAATATCGGTCCGACCACCACCCCATGAGCAGCCATCCCTTCCATCGGCAGGATGCGGCCTCGCAGGCGCCCGTGCGCCTCAGGCCGCGTGACGCCGCCTCCCTTCTTCTCGTCGATCGCAGCGCCGGCTCGCCGCGGGTGTTGATGGGCAAACGCGGCAGCGCGCATGTCTTCATGCCCAATCTCTATGTGTTTCCCGGCGGACGGCGCGACCGTGGCGACAGCCGGCAGGCGTTCTTCCGAGATCTGCACCCCCTGGTGCTCCAGAGGCTCGCCGGCCGGGATGGCGGTGACACCGCCTTGAGCCGTAGCCGTGGGCTGGCGCTCGCCGCCGTGCGCGAGCTGGTCGAGGAAACGGGACTGCTGCTCGGCCGCATGGAGGACGGACGCAAGGGCCAGCCGCGGCTTATCGCCGATCTCGGCAGCCTGCGCTATGTCGCCCGCGCAATCACGCCGCCCGGCAATGTCCGGCGCTTCGACACGCGCTTCTTCCTCGCCTTTACCGACGAAGCCGCGATCGATCCGGCCGCCATCAGCGATTCCTCCGAACTACACGACCTTCGCTGGCTTGACATGGCGGACCTTTCCAGTCTGAACATGCCGTCGATCACGAGGACAATCCTCGACGACGTGAAGGCACAGATGCAGACGGATCCGTCGCTGCCGTTCGGGAGCGACGGCCCGTTCTATTTCTCCCGCCACGGCCGGTTCTTCCGCGAAACGATTTGAGGTCAGACTGATGTCACAGCCGGAGTGCGGCGCAAACGGTCACCGTGAGGAAATCCACTGGCCCTCGCTGATCGCTGCAGTGTCGTCCATTACCGCGGTGGGGATCGCCATCGGGCTTGGACTGCCACTGCTCAGCATCATCCTCGAAAAGCGCGGCATATCCTCGACGCTGATCGGACTGAATTCGGCCATGGCCGGCATTGCGGCGATGGCGGCAGCCCCTGTCACCACCAAGCTTGCCCATACGTTCGGGGTGGCGCGAACCATGCTCTGGGCCGTGCTCCTGGCGGCCGTGAGCTCGCTCGGTTTCTTTTATGCCGAACAGTTCTGGATGTGGTTTCCGCTGCGCATCGTCTTTCACGGCGCGACCACAACGCTCTTCATCCTGTCCGAGTTCTGGATCAATGCAGCCGCGCCGCCTTCGCGCCGCGGCCTGGTGCTCGGGATCTACGCAACCGTGCTTTCGCTCGGATTTGCGTCCGGTCCCCTGCTCTTCTCGCTGCTCGGCAGCGACGGCATCCTGCCCTTCGCGGTGGGCGCGATCGCCATCCTTGCCGCCGCGATCCCGATCTATGTGGCCCGCGGCGAAAGCCCGGCACTCGACGAGAAGCCGAGCAGCCACTTCCTGCGCTACATCTTCCTGGTGCCCACCGCGACCGCCGCGGTCTTCATCTTTGGCGCGGTCGAGGTCGGAGGACTGTCGCTCTTCCCGATCTACGCCACCCGAATCGGATTCGGAGAATCGCAGGCCGCCCTGCTGCTCACCGTCATGGGCGTCGGCAACATGATCTTCCAGATCCCGCTCGGCATGCTGTCGGACCATCTGAAGGACCGCAGGCTGCTTCTGTCGGCCATGGCGGTGATCGGGCTTGCCGGCTCGCTCGCCCTGCCCTGGCTCTCCGAGCACTGGCTGTTGATGGCTGTTGTCCTGCTCTTCTGGGGCGGCAGCGTCTCCGGCCTCTATACGGTGGGCCTTAGCCACCTGGGCTCGCGCCTAACCGGCTCCGACCTCGCCGCCGCCAATGCCGCCTTCGTGTTCTGCTATGCGGTGGGCACGGTCGCCGGACCGCAGGCGATCGGCGCGGCCATCGACATCTCCGGGAATCACGGCTTTGCCTGGGCGATCGCCGGCTTCTTCGGCCTTTACGTGGCGCTTTCCGTGGGCCGGCTGCTTTTCAAGGGGAAACGGACTTGACTTTTCCGGCGCGATTTGTAGTTTCGCGCCAGATTTGCCGTGGGCTTCGTTCGGTCGTCCACGGCTTCGTTTATTAGAGGCAGGACGACCATGGCCAAGGCTACAACCATCAAGATCAAGCTGCTGTCGACAGCCGACACGGGTTTCTTCTACGTCACGACCAAGAACAGCCGTACGATGACGGATAAGATGACGAAGACCAAGTACGACCCGATCGTCAGAAAGCACGTTGAGTTCAAGGAAACCAAGATCAAGTAGTTCCTGATCGGTTTTCGAAGTATCAGGCGCGTTGCCCCGGCAGCGCGCCTTTTCTTTTGTGTACCATTCGGACGCCACGCCCCCACCGGGGCCTGAAACGCAAGAAGCACCGCGCCCGTCGGGGCTGCGGTGCTTCTGCTTTCGAAAAGGGGGTCGGTCGGTACGCAAATACGGCACGAGGAACCGTTTTATGACTTGCATACCAACCGACCGACCCCACGACCCAGGAGATGCGGCGGACCTGAGCATCATGGGGTATCAACCAGCCCCGTTACCGAGGCGATCTGTTTGGTGACATCAACTTCGCTCAACCTGAGAAGAAAATCAATAGTTTCTTAACTCTTCCACACTTTGCTTTTGACTATGGTTAAAATCGGCACAGACCGGACAGTTAAAGCGGCGCGACAACAGACGGAGCCGTCGATTTCTACTTTGCATATTCAAATAGATTTTAAAGTATAAACCAGAACCGCGAACAGACTTTCGCGGCAGTCATGCAAGGCTCTGCGGCTTGATATAGGTCAATTCTCTAATATACAGAGATCCGTAGACGTAGACGGTCGACACGGGCGCAAAGCACCATCGCGTCTATATTTGGCCGGAACTGCGATATCTCGAAAGATCAACTTCAGCTTAGCGAAAACGCCGAACATCAACCCGGATACACTTGGCGATAGCCACGCCTATTCACGCGAAATGCCGCGAAAACACGAATTCTTGAACATAGTCATGGATCGCGCGCCAGATCGCAATCCCCCTTTCGGGCAGGTTGACAGAAGCGAATCGACGGTCGGATGCGGCACCGGTGCGGACAGCGACCGGTCGCCTCAGGCGGCTGCGGCCACCACCCGGTTACGGCCGTCACGCTTGGCCTGGTAGAGCGCCTGGTCGGCCTGTTTGAGCAATTGCTCGGGCGTGTCGATGCCGCGGCCTGCGGTCGCGATGCCCATGGAGGCTGTGATCTCAAGGGCGACGCCGGCGCTCTTCAGCACGAAGGGCTTCGATTCGATGATGCTGCGCAGACGCTCGGCGATCAGGGCCGCAACATCGGCCCCGGTATCGGGCATGACGACGACGAATTCCTCGCCGCCATACCGGCAGGCCAGGTCCGCCCCGCGTACGGTGGAGCGGACGCGCATGGCAAATTCCTTCAGCACCTCATCGCCGGCATCGTGACCGTAGGTGTCGTTCACATGCTTGAAGCGGTCGATGTCGGTGATGCAGACGGAAAGCGACTTGCCGCGCGCCTGGGCACGCGTAAACAGCATCTTCAGGTGACTGTCGAGATAGCGGCGATTGTGCAGGCCGGTGAGGCCGTCGGTGACGGCAAGCTCGATGGTCTGGGTGACGCTGTGGCGCAGGCGGTCGTTGAACCGCTTGCGGCGGATCTGGGTGAGCGTACGGGCGACGAGCTCGTTCGGGTCGAGCGGGCGCACAATATAGTCGTTGACGCCGAGATCGAGCGCACGGACGATCATCTGGTCGTCGCCATGCTCGGTGATCAGCAGGATGGGAATGAAGCGCGTGCGCTCGAGCGAGCGCAGCTGCGAGCAGAGCCGCAGCGGGTCGTAGTCGTCGAGATTGCCGTTGACGATCACCAGGTCATACGGGTTCTCGGCGGCATCGAATACGGCGGCCTGCGGATCCGACATGGCGGTCACCACCGCGATCGGCTTCAGCGTCTTGATGATGCGCTCCTGCGAGCTGCCGCGGCTGTCGACGAGCAACACCTGGCCGGCCTCTTCCAGCCGGCCGTCACTGAGGCGCAGTGTATCGTCGATACCGATCGACTGGGCGGTGTCGGCGCGGATCCGGAGCTCGTCGGTGAGCGTCTTCAGACGCACAAGGCTCTTCACGCGCGAGATCAGCTGCAGATCGTTGACCGGCTTGGTGAGGAAATCATCGGCACCGGCTTTCAGACCGCGCACGCGGTCGGACGGCTGGTCGAGCGCGGTCACCATGACCACTGGAATATGGGCGGTGCGCGGGCTGGCCTTCAGCCGCTCGCACACTTCAAAGCCGTCCATGCCCGGCATCATGATGTCGAGCAGCACGACATCGACCTGGGTGCGCTCGCAGATATCGAGTGCGTCGCGGCCATTGTCGGCGGTCAGCACGTCAAAGTATTCGGCAATCAGGCGCGCCTCGAGCAGCTTCACATTGGCCGGAATGTCGTCGACAACAAGAATTCTCGCGGTCATCGCCCCGTGTCCTCACGCATCGCCGAGATAGGTCTTGATCGTCTCGATGAATTTCGGGACGGAAATCGGTTTCGAGACATAGGCCTCGCAGCCGCCCTGGCGGATCCGCTCCTCGTCGCCCTTCATGGCAAAGGCGGTGACGGCGATCACCGGAATGACATGCAGTTCCGGGTCTTCCTTCAGCCAGCGGGTGACGTCGAGGCCGGAGACCTCGGGCAGCTGGATATCCATCAGAATGAGATCGGGGCGATAGCGGCGCGCCAGATCCAGCGCCTCCATGCCGTTGCGAGTCTGGATCGTCTCATAGCCGGAAGCTTCGATAAGATCGCGGAAGAGCTTCATATTGAGCTCATTGTCTTCGACAATCATTACCTTTTTCGGCATAAATCCCGTCCCTTGGTCCCGCCCGTGATCCGCAAGCATGCTGCAGATTCGGCAGTGTGCACTTCTGGTGCGATGTCATGCTAAGGTCATTTGGTTGAGAAATAGGTAACTCTGTCGAGATTTGCGAAAAGGCTCATGAACAACAGCAGCATACCCGCCCATGCCGAAGAAACCGCCATCGCCGTTCTAGGCTGGCTCGCCGGCGAACAAGACATGCTCGGGCGTTTCCTGGCCCTTACCGGCACCCGGCCGGACCAGTTGCGCCAGGCGATCCGCGATCCCGCCTTCATGGCCGGCATGCTGGATTTCCTGATGGCGCACGAACCGACACTGATGGCCTTCTGCGAAGCAACCGGCATCAAGCCGGAAGCCGTCGTTCAGGCGTCGCATGCCTATAACGGTCCGATACCCGGCCCCGGAGACTTCTGATTTGACCAGGGCTGAAGAGGCATTGCGGCTCGCCGACCGTCCGCTCATCGTATGCGATGTCGATGATGTCGTGCTGCAGTTCGTGACCCCGTTCAAGGCCTTCCTCGAGCATCAGGGACACCGGCTCGTACCGCGCTCCTTCCGGCTGCACGGCAATATCGTGCGGGCGCTGGACGAGGCGCCCCTGGAGGACGCCGTGGTCACCAGCCTGATCGACGGCTTCTTTGCCGCGCAGGAGACATGGCAGACACCCTTTGTCGGCGTGGTCGAGGCCCTGCAGCGGCTGTCCGCGGATGCCGACCTCGTCTTTCTGACGGCCATGCCGCCCCGCCATGCCGAGGCCCGTCGGCGTCTGCTCGACCGGTTCGAACTGCGCTATCCGCTGATCGCCGCCGACGAGCCCAAGGGACCGCTGGTGCATCGCCTGCATCAGGAGCGCACACTGCCCCTCGCCTTCATCGACGACATGTCGCACAACCTCCATTCCGTCGGCAGCCACATCCCGCACTGCCTGCTCATCCACCTGCCGCCGCCGGTGGACATCCACGCTCTTGCCCCGCCCGCCGCGGCGCCAGCCCGGCGCGCAAGCGACTGGGAGGAGGCGGAGGCGATGATCCGCGCACATTTTTCTCTCTGAAGGAGACCAGACCCGCGGGCAGCCGGTGGGGCCGAGTGCGCCTGCGGCTGCTTGCCTTTCTGGCACCCTCATCTGGTCGCGAAGCGTGGGATAACCAGAATGGCTCGGCGGGGCCCACTTGCCAGTTGCAATGGCCGCACATACTCTGCCGATGTTCAATCTTTGTTCCGACCGATGACCGACACTCCGACGCCCCTTCCCGGCTTCTGTCGCGACTGCCTGACCGGCCAGCCGGAAGGGCGGAAGCGCTGCGGCGCCTGTGGCAGTCCGCGGCTGGTCTATCATCCCGAACTCTACCGGCTGACGCTCGCCCATATCGACTGCGACGCTTTCTATGCCTCGGTTGAGAAGCGCGACAATCCGGACCTCATCGACAAGCCGGTGATCATCGGCGGCGGCAAGCGCGGTGTCGTCTCGACCGCCTGCTACATTGCCCGCATCCATGGGGTGCGCTCCGCCATGCCGATGTTCAAGGCGCTGGAGGCCTGCCCGCAGGCCGTGGTGATCAAGCCGGACATGGAAAAGTATTCCCGGGTCGGGCGCCAGGTCCGTCAGATGATGGAGGAACTGACGCCGCTGGTGCAACCGCTCTCCATCGACGAGGCCTTCCTCGAACTGAAAGGCACGGAGCGGCTGCATCACGATCCGCCGGCGCGGGTGCTGGCGCGCTTTGCCCGCCGCGTCGAGCAGGAGATCGGCATCACCGTCTCTGTCGGCCTCTCCTACTGCAAGTTCCTCGCCAAGGTCGCCTCCGACCTGCAGAAGCCACGCGGCTTTTCGGTAATCGGCGAGGCCGAGGCGCTGACCTTCCTCGCGCCGCGACCGGTGACGACGATCTGGGGCGTCGGCAAGGCCTTTGCCGCGACGCTGGAGCGCGACGGCATCCGAACCGTGGGCCAGTTGCAGACCATGGAAGAGACCAACCTGATGCGGCGCTACGGCACGATGGGCCAGCGGCTCTTTCGCCTGTCGCGCGGCATCGACGACCGGGAAGTACACCTCAACGAGGCCGCGAAGAGCGTCTCGGCCGAGACGACCTTCTTCGACGATATCTGGCAGTATGACGAGCTGGTGACGCATCTTCGGGCACTGTCGGAGAAAGTCGCCTGGCGGCTGAAGAAGAGCGGCATTGCCGGGCAGACGGTGGTGCTGAAGCTGAAGACGGCCGACTTCAAGGGGCGGACGCGCAATCGTCGGCTCGACGATCCGACCCAGCTTGCCGACCGTATTTTCCGCACCGGCCTTGCGCTTCTGGAAAAGGAGGCAGACGGCACCCGCTTCCGTCTGATCGGCATCGGGGTGAGCGACCTGCAGGACGAAGCACTCGCCGATCCGCCGGATCTCGTCGACCAGCAGGCGCAGCGCCGCGCGGCCGCCGAGAGCGCCATGGACAAGCTGCGCGAGAAGTTCGGCAAGGGCAGCGTTCAGACCGGCTATACTTTTCCGCCCAAGGGAAATACCGGAAACTGAAGCAAAAACCGAGGTGGACGACCAGGGAGCAACAAAGCATCATAGGTTTCCGCCGCAATCTACACGAGTTCGTGAAGTTCGGATTTTCCTCAAACTTTCTTTAAGCTTCCGATTATAATCTCCCGAAAATCCGTATTGCGTGGGGGATTGCGTATGATGTTCAAGTCGCTGGCCGCTTCGATCGGCCTTCTGTCCGCGACCGTTTTCACGACACCGGTCCTCGCCGGCAATGGCGCGACGCTCCAGATCTTTGTGTCGAAGGCGGAGCAGAAGCTGACCGTCTATGATGGCGACCAGATCGTCGCGACTTCGAAGGTATCGACCGGCAAGCCCGGCCATACCACGCCTTCCGGCGTCTTCTCGATCCTTGAGAAGCGCAAGTACCACGAATCCAATCTCTATTCGAATGCACCCATGCCCTGGATGCAGCGCATCACCTGGTCGGGTGTGGCCCTGCACGAATCAAACAGCGTGCCGAACTACCCGGCCTCGCATGGCTGCGTGCGCCTGCCCGGCGCCTTTGCCAAGCAGCTGTTCTCGATGACCGAGCGCGGCGCACATGTGATCATCACCGACCAGCCCGTCGAACCGCAATGGCTCGAACACGCGACGCTGTTTTCACCGCGCTTGCCGGCACCCGAGGGGCAGCTGCTTTCCGATGCGGAGCTGCGCCCGAGCACGATTGACGCCTCTCTGAAATCGGTGGAGGTCGCCATGGCCGACGTGCTGCCGAAGGCCGGCGCCTCGGCAAAAGTCGTGCTCGAGGAAGAACCGCCGCTGCGCATCCTGATCACCCGGCGCGGCCAGCGCGAAACCGTGCTCGATGTGCAGGCGCTGCTCGGCGAACTCGGTTTCGATGCGGGCATTCCCGACGGCCACATCGGCAAGGCGACCGTCTCGGCCGTCAACGGTTTCAAGCGCTGGAAGGGCCTCGACACCAAGGGCGAAGTGATCACCGCGGAGTTCCTCGGCCAGCTCTACAAGAGCGCCGGCAAGGGCGAACCGCCGCTTGGGCAGATCATGGTGCGGCAGAAGTTCAAGCCGGTGTTCGAAGCACCCGTGACGATCGCTCATCCCGAGATCGCCCTTGGCACCCATTTCATGGAAGCGGTCGACGTCGACCGTTACGGCGGCAAGGCGAAGTGGCGGGCGGTGACGCTTGAAAACCACCTGTCCGCGGCGACCACAAAGCGGCTCGGGATCACCACGCCGGCCAGCGATACGAGCGTCTACGATGCGGCTGCCGCCCTCGACCGGATCACCATTCCGGACCACATCCGCCATCGCATCGAAACCATGATGAGCGAAGGCACGTCGCTGACGATTTCCGATACCGGGATCGGTCCGGAAACCGGTAACGGCACCGACTTCATCACCATCACCCATCGCGCGCCGAAGGCCTGAGGAACGGCAGCGCCTCAGACCAGTTCGACATCAACGACGCCCGGCGCCGTGCGCAGCGCCGCGGCGATCTCGGGCGAAATGCGGAACTTCTCGGTCAGTTCGACCTCGATCTCCCGCTGGCCGTCATCCTTGATGACGATGAAGGAGACCAGCGCATCGCCGCGGGTATTGAGATGGGCCGCAACCGCCTTCAACGGGCCGGAATCGCGCACATAGACGCGCAGCGCCTTCTGCATCTGCACCGACTTTTCTTCGAGCGACTGCGCCGTCTGGATACGCAGGCCGATGCCCTCGGGGCGCTCCTCGGCCGCCACGGTAATGACCAGCGACTTGCCCGGCTCGAGCAGGTCGCGATACT
>DAIMJJ010000067.1:0-17989 GCA_036722275.1 Rhizobium sp.
TTGCGCACGGAATACCAGAGGCCCAAGGGTGCGCAGACGGCGGCAAACGCCGCGCAGGCGAGCACAGAGGCGGAGGCGAGACCGCCGCGGAAGCGGCCGACCCAGGCATAGGCAGCATCGTAGAGACCGGAACTGAAGCCGGCAGCCGAGGAGACATTGCCGAGCAGCACGAACATCGGTGCGACGATCAGCGAATAGGAAGCGACGGCGGAATAACTCTCGGTTATCACCACCCCGCCTGCGGAGCGCAGTCCTTCGAGCACCCACATGCCGAAGAAACCGACGACCATCATGGCGAAAGCCACCGGCGTACGCAGAAGCATCAGCACAAACAGGACGGCAATGCCGATGAGCCCAACGGTGATAGGTGTCATGGTTCTTGCCCCCAGACGAGGATCAGTACCAGCTCCACCGCATAAACGACCAGGCAAAGCGCGATGCCGGTGGCGAGGATGCCGTAAAAGGGCCAGAGCGGAAGACTGAGCATGTTGGTGGTGTCGGCATATTCATAGGCGTCGAGCATCTTGTCCCAGGCCCGGCTGACCAGGATGACCAGCACGAAACCGGACAGAAGCCGGGCCAGGACATCGCCGGCCAGACGGCCGGAATGACCGAGTGCATAATCGAAGATGTCGACCCGGACATGCGCACCGTGAAGGGTGGCATGTGGCAGGGCGAACATGATCAGGGCGACCCCCGTCATCTGCACGATCTCGTCGGACCCGGTAATCGGGTTGCCGAACAGATAGCGGGCAAGCACACTGACCGCGATTACCGCCACCATGAAAAGAAGGCTGACCCCGGCGAGCGCCGAGAGAGCCTTGGTGGCGCGGTCAACCGACCGCGCCCAGCCCGGGGCTGCTTTTCCCACCATTTCGGCTCACTTCGCCTTGAGGGCTTCGACGATCTTGCCGGCGTCCCCGCCAGTTTCGGCGACGACCTTTGCCGTCACCTCGTCGGCGATGGCATTGAACGGAGCAGCCTGTTCGGCGGTCAGGCGGATGACTTCCTTGCCCGCCATTGCACCGAAGGAATCAATGCCCTCTGCTGCGACACGCAGCTGCATGGCCTGACCGTTGAGCGAGGCCTGCTTGCCGGCTTCCTCAACGACGGCCTTCTGCGCGTCAGTGAGGCCGTCCCAGGCATCGCGGTTCATGACGATGAAGAAGGGAGAATTGGTGGTCTCCATGCCGACGGTGACGTAGCTTGCGACTTCCCCGAGACGGAAGGCCTTGGTCGCGGTGCCGTCGATCATGGCGGCATCGATGACGCCGGTCTGAAGGGCGTTATAGACTTCGCTGACCGGCATGGAGACCGGGGTTCCGCCCCAGGCTTCGACCAGCGTGCCCGAATTGCGCGACGGCACGCGGATCTTCATCCCCTTGAGGTCTTCCAGCGTGCGGATCGGCTTTTTGGCGCTGTAGAAGATGTTCTCGGCGCTGGACCACAAGCCGACGAGCTTGACCCGCTTGTACTCGGTCTGGAACAGATCGATGTTCTTCCAGATCGCTTCGGTCCCGGTCTTCTCTTCGATTACGCCCGGAAGTTCGGCGACGAGGGTCAGCGGGAATGTCGATGCGGTGTAGCCCGGCAGACTGATGGAGAACTCGGCGACACCGTCCACGGCGCGGGAATACTGCTCGGCCGGACCGGCGCCCAGTTCACCCCCGTTGTAGAGCTGAACCTTCACCTCGCCCTTGGTGCCGTCCTCGACAGCCTTGGCGAATGGCGCGAACGTGCTGGCGACGTAGGGGTGCGTCGGAGCCATAAAATTGGCGAATTTCAGGGTTTCGGCATGGGCCGGCGAAGCGGCGATTGCCAGTCCGAGAACGACGCCCGCCAGAGCAGAGATCTTGCGCATTAATTCCTCCCGAATGAAGACAAGACTGATAAATGGAGCCTCGGCGTTGTGACATCCGAAACGAAGCAATGCCAATTCAAAGCGGGCGTCATGCCATAATTATTTGCTATACCATCAGGTTTGAGGCACCACCTCGGCGACCAGTTGAAGCATCAGGCTCTGGGCGGATGTCGGTCGCCAGTTCTCGCGGTAGGTGAGACCGATCGGCCGAACGAGATGGTCCGTCGGATAATTAAGCGATGTAAGCAGCCCGTGATCGCACTCGCGTTGCGACTGGTGACGCGACAGGCAGCCGAGATGATGGCTCTCATTGAGGATCTCACGCATCAGCAACAGCGATCCGGACTCGACCAGCCGCCGTGGCGGTTGCTTGCCTGCCGAGGCAAAAATCGTCTCGAACTGTTCCCGGGTCGGCGTGCCGGTTCGCGGAACGACCCAGGGGTAGTCGAGAAGATCGTCGACGCTGATACCGGACCGTGAAGCGAGCGGATGTCCAGGCCCGGCAAGCAGGGCCAGCCGATCATCGAACAGCCGCGTCTGCACGACGTCGCCGATCGGCGCAGGCTCGCGCAAAGCACCGACGAGAAAATCGATCGCTCCCCGCCGCAAGGCGCCGAGCATCTCGTCATAGGCGCCGTCGTGAATGCGCACCGGATAGGTTGGCTGCTGCTGGCGAAATCGAGCCAATGCCCGCGGCAGAAGCACGGACCGCGCCAGCGGCATGGCACCGATGACGATCGCCCCGGCCTCTCCGCCATTGAACTCAGCCAGTTCCGCATCGGCCTGGTCGAACTCGTAGACCGCCAGTCGCGCCGCCTGGGCAAGCGCCTGGCAGAGCCGGGTCGGCAGGATGCCGAAGGAGGTCCGCTCGAACAGGCTGCGCGCCGCTTCCTGCTCGATCTGGGTGACCGCACGATGGACGGTCGGCTGGGCAAGTCCGAGACGGCGGGCGGCCAGCGTGAAGTTCTCGCTCTCGCTGACGGCGACCAGCGCCTGCAGCTGGGCATAACTCAGGGACATGCGCAGCCGGGACGAAATATCGTTCAGGACCGGGTCGAGTAGGGCAAAGGCGCTCTTCACTCTGTTGAGGAGAACCTCGCCGCGCGGCGTGAGGAAGAACCCGTGCCGGCTGCGCTCGAATAGCGCGCCTTCGGTCTCGCGCTCCAGCTTGTTGATCGCCTGGGTCACCGCCGGTTGCGAAATGTGCCACATCTCAGACGCAAGCGTCAGCGACTTCAGTTCCGCCACGGCGGCAAACAGCCTAAGATGCCTCAGGTTTCGCGAGATCATAGCCTGCTGAGGACCGCATCGCCGCGCAGCGTCAGGTCATCCTCTCCGGGCACGACGCCGAGCGATGATACGAGCCTTTGCCATTCGACGGTACCCCGGCTCATCCAGTCGGGCAGGCCAAGGCCGCGCAAGGTGGCGCAGACTTCCTCGACCTCGGCAGCCCGCCGGGCGCCGTGCACCATCATGCGCTCCAGATTGTAGGAACCCCGCGCGCGCCAGTCGAAGCCGGGATCGGACGCCTGGAGCGATGCGAGAACCGCATCCTCGACACCGGCGCGCCGCGCCGCCAGCAGGCACTCCGTCGTCAGCGCCTCCAGCCCCTTGATCATCACCGAACGCAGCATCTTGATGCTGGAGGCATCACCGATGCGGTCGCCCGAGACCGCCGGGCGCATGCCGAGCCGAACGATCACAGACGCGGCCTCGGCCGCATGCGGACCAGCAAGCAACAACGGCACCTCATGGCGCTTTGGATAGACAGGGGCCATGACGGCAACATCGACATAACGGCCGCCCGCAGCCTCGATAAGCAAGGCAGCTTGCTGTTTGGTCTGTGGCGCGCAGGAATTGCAGTCGAGCCAGAGGGCATTTCGCTCCAGATGCGGCGCGCAGGTCCGTGCCGCCTCCAATGCCTGATCCGCCGTCACCACGCTGAAGACAAGACCGGCGCCGTCGAGCGCCTTGTTCGCGTCGGCAACCGGCTCCGCACCGGCACTGGCGCAGCGTTCCAGCACCGGTCCAGTGGTCGCCTCGTCGTGCAGCTTTACGTCATAGGCTTTCGGCCGAACGGTTGGCGGCAGCGACCAGCCGGAGGCAAAGGCGTGGCCCGCCTCACCGAATCCAACCAGAGCAATACTGGGAAAGTCATCTGCAATCTCGGGCATCTGAACCTCGCCTTTCTATGGGGCGACTGTGGCAAATCCCGCCAGCTATTGCCATACCCTATAGCCGGAACTTATGCAGATCGGCAGCCTTTCGATTTGATCTGACGCCCGGCGAATAGCATGCCTAGCATGACCAAGGATCAGGGAGGCACGACGATGTCCAAGGAAAACGTGGCGGCAAAGACCGCCCTTGTGATCAGCGCCCACGCAGCGGATTTCGTCTGGCGCTGCGGCGGGGCGATCGCGCTGCATGCTGCGCTCGGCTACAAGGTGACGGTGGTCTGCCTGTCCTTTGGCGAACGCGGCGAAAGCGCCAAGCTGTGGAAGCAGCCGGGCATGACCCTGGACCGAGTCAAGGACGCCCGCCGCGCCGAATCCGAACGGGCTGCAAAAGCGCTCGGGGTTCACGAGCTCATTTCGATGGACCTGGGCGACTATCCGCTGGAACTGACCCGCGACGACAAGAACGCGCTGGTCGACGTCATCCGCAAGGTGCAGCCGCGCTTCATGCTCAGCCACTCCCAGTACGACCCCTATAACACCGACCACATGTATGCGACCCAGGTGGCGCTCGAATGCCGGATGATCGCCCAGGCCTGGGGCCACAATCCCGGCGAAAAGGTCCTCGGTGCGCCGCAGCTCTACCTCTTCGAGCCGCACCAGACCGAGCAGATGGGCTGGAAACCGGACACCTTCCTGGACATCACCCCGGTCTGGGAGAAGAAACGCGCGGCCATCGAGTGCATGGAGGGTCAGGAGCATTTGTGGGAATACTATACCCGCGTCGCCATCAACCGCGCCAACCACTTCAAGCGCAATTCCGGCGGCCAGTCTGGCGGGCGGGACTGCAAGTATGCGGAAGGTTTCCAGTCGATCTTCCCGCGCACCGTCGACGAGCTGTAAGGGAGAGCGCTCATGGAACCCTGCTTTGATATCGCCCATCTCGCCCATGTCGAGATGTTGACCGACAGGTTCGAGGAGAGCCTCGACTTCTTCACCCGGATCTACGGGCTCAAGCTTTCCGGCATGGACGAAACCTCGGCCTATCTCAGGGCCTGGGACGATTACGAATATTGCTCGCTGAAGCTGACGCGGTCGCACACCACCGGCGTCGGGCATATCGCCTATCGAGCCTCGAGCCCGCAGGCACTGGAACGTCGCATCAAAGCGATCGAGGCATCGGGCTACAAGGTGCACGGCTGGATTGATGGCGATCTGAGCCATGGCCCGGCCTTCCGCTTCGAGGACCCGTTCGGTCATATCTTCGAGATCTACTGGGACACGGCAAAGTATCAAGCGACCGGCGCCGATGTACCGGCGCTGAAGAATACGGCATCAGCCTTCACAGGAGCAGCGCCCCGCCGCCTGGACCACCTGAACCTTTTGTCCTCGGACGTGTCCGAGTTCCGCCGTTTCATGCAGACCTGCCTCGGCAGCCGCGTGACCGAGATGATCCAGCTCGACAACGGCCGGATCGGCGGCTGCTGGTTCACCGTCAACAACAAGACCTATGATCTGGCCTGCACCGAGGAACATGGCGGTGGCGTCGGACGCCTGCACCACGTTACCTATGCCACCGACCAGCGCGAGGACATTCTGCGCGCCGCCGACATCTTCCTGCAGAACGGCGTCCACATCGAGACGGGGCCACACAAGCACGCGATCCAGGGCACCTTCTTCCTCTATGTCTGGGAGCCGGCCGGCAATCGCGTCGAGCTTGCCAATGCCGGTGCCCGGCTGATCCTCCAGCCCGACTGGGAGCCGGTGGTCTGGACTGAAGCCGACCGCAAGAAGGGCCAGGCCTGGGGATTGAAGACGATCGAAACCTTCCACACGCACGGCACGCCGCCGGTGCAGAAGGAGCACTGACATGGCCGTCGTCGTCCAGAATATCGAACGTGCCGATCCCGTCGTCATCGACGGTCTTGCCAGAGCAGGCGTCGCAACCGTTCACGAGGCACAGGGGCGCAAGGGCATGCTCGCAAGCCATCTGCGGCCGATCTATTCGGGCGCCCAGATCGCCGGATCGGCCGTGACCATATCCGCACCGCCCGGCGACAACTGGATGGTGCATGTGGCGATCGAGCAGTTGAAGGACGGCGACATTCTTGTCCTCGCACCGACCAGCCCCTGCGACAACGGCTATTTCGGCGACCTCTTGGCAACATCGGCCAAGGCCCGCGGCTGTCGCGGCCTCGTCATCGACGCCGGTGTGCGCGATATCCGCGACCTGACCGCCATGCAGTTTCCGGTCTGGTCGAAGGCCATTTCGGCGCAAGGGACGGTCAAGGAAACGCTAGGCTCCGTCAACGTTCCGATCGTCTGCGCCGGCGCCGCGATCGAGGCCGGTGACGTGATTGTCGCGGATGACGACGGCGTCGTGGTCGTTCGGCGCGCAGAGGCGACAACCGTGCTGGCCGCGGCGGAGAAACGGCTCGCCGCCGAGGAAGGCAAGCGCCGGCGCCTCGCCGCCGGCGAACTGGGCCTCGATATCTATGCCATGCGCGAGCGGCTGGCCGAGAAGGGGCTCCAATATGTCTGACGGGTCCGCTGAGGGCATTCCTTGCCTGTGGATGCGCGGCGGCACCTCGAAGGGCGCCGTCTTCCTCGCCTCGGACCTGCCATCAGACCCGCAGGCGCGTGACTCGCTCCTGCTTCGGATCATGGGGGCGCCCGACGCCCGCCAGATCGACGGCATCGGCGGCGCGGATCCGCTGACGTCGAAAGCGGCCGTTCTGTCACCGGCCTCCCGGCCCGACGCCGATGTCGACTACCTGTTCCTGCAGATCTTCGTCGATCAGGCGATCGTGACGGACGCGCAGGGCTGCGGCAACATCCTGGCCGCGGTCGGCCCCGCCGCGATCGAGCGGGGGCTGGTGAAGGCCGTGGACGGAACCACTCCGGTCCGTATCCACATGCTGAACACCGGCGAAGTGTCCCTGGCGCAGGTCTCCACCCCGGGCGGACGCGTCACCTATGATGGGGACGCCCGGATCGACGGCGTGCCCGGCACCCATGCGCCCGTGCCGCTGTTCTTTCAGAACACCGAGGGTTCGCTGAGCGGCGCATTGCTGCCGACCGGCAACAGCCGTGACGTCATCGACAGGACCGAGTGCACTCTGATCGACAACGGCATGCCCATCGTCATCCTGCGCGCTTCGGATTTCGGCCTGTCGGGCGAGGAAAGCCGCGAGGCGCTCGACGCCGATGAAGGCCTGAAGGCGAGGCTCGAAGCCATCCGTCTCAAGGCCGGCCCGATGATGAACCTCGGCGATGTCGCCACGAAGTCGGTGCCGAAGATGACGCTGGTTTCGACGCCGAAGAACGGCGGCACCATCGCAACCCGCAGCTTCATCCCCCATCGCTGCCATGCCTCGATCGGCGTCTTTGCCGCCGTCAGCGTCGCGACCGCTTGCACGCTGGACGATACGGTTGCGGCCGAACTTGCCTGCCTGCCGTCCGACGGGCGCTTCCTGATCGAGCACCCCAGCGGTGCGGCAGACGTTCTCGTCCAGCGCGCGGCCGACGGCCGGATCGAGGGCATCGGCACGCTGAGAACCGCGCGAAAGCTGATGGACGGCCGCGTCTTTCCCGCTCCGGCAGCGTCCACGGACTGACGCGCCCATTCGGGAGACATCGACGCTCTCAGGACGCCGGGCGGAAGGCCTTGATACGGGCGGGATCGGTTTCGATCCGACCGGCCCCGATGAGATCGAGGCAATAGGGCACGGCGGCGAAGATCGTGTCGAGGCTGAAGCGGATGGAACTCGGCTTTCCGGGAAGGTTGATGATCAGGGTCTTGCCGCGGGTGCCGGCTGTCTGACGCGACAGGATCGCTGTCGGCGTCTGCTCGAGGCTTGCCCTCCTCAGCTGTTCGCCAAAGCCGGGCAATTCCTTCACCAGCACCTCGCGCATGGCCTCAGGCGTTTCATCGCGGGGGGCTGGTCCGGTCCCGCCGGTCGTCAGGATCAGATCCACCTGATCCTCGTCGCACAGGCGGATTAGCTCATCACGCACGGAAATCATGCCGTCGGGAATGATCCGCTTGACGGTCTGGTACGGCGAAGTGATGACCTCTTTCAGCCAGTCCTCAATGGCCGGGCCGCTGAGGTCCTCGTACTGCCCCCGGCTGGCACGGTCCGACACGGTAACGATCGCGATCTGCATTTCTCTCTCCCCGAACGCAAGCATGGCGCGCCTGGACTGATAGGCACCAACAGGCCCGGCGCGGCGCGGCGCGGCGCCGGAAGATCCATACAGGCCAACCGGTGTCATCTGCAATCGGGTAACAATGCCTGCCCGACGCATCGTGTTGCGGAGCCCCGTTGACGGACGGACCCCGGCTGGCCGATCGGCGGCGGGAAGAGCGGCTCGGCGTTCAGAACAACGCGTCGTCGAAAAGATCCTCGTCGGAAACGGGGGCGCCGGACGTCGCAACGTCCACGCCGACGATGCTGGCGCCGGGGGCCGAACCGAAGATCTCCGCATGCAGTTCGCGCTCGGTCGCCATGGTGTAGAGCCGGCCGATACTCGAACCCAGTTCGGCCATCTGGCCGGCGAGGTCGGAACAATCCGGGAGGTCGGCGGGCGCCTCCTGTGCGACGTGCTCGGCACAGGCATCAAGGATCTCACCCAGTTCCGCCTGGAAATCGAGCTTGGCGATGGTGGTTTCCATCTGGCTGACCGCAACCCGCCCCTGCTCGCCGACGGCGGACAGGCTAACATCCATCTGGTCGGCTGCCTTGCGGATGTCTTCGAGCGCAGCATCCAACTGGTGATGAAGGCCGATCTCCGCGTCTTCAGAGACATGCGCACGCCCGGCCAGGGCCTCGGCGCAGTCGCCGAGTTCCTGCAGACGGCCCATGATGTTCTCGGCGCTTTCGTCCATCTGGCCGGCAAAGGCCCGAAGCTCCGCCGTCACCACATTGATCGCCCGCCCCTCCTCGCCGATCCGGCTGCAGCGCAGATTGGTGTTCAGCGCCATGTACTGGATATCGGTCCGCACCACCCGGACGATCTCGATCCCGTCCAGCAGTTCGCGGACGATGCTGCCGGTGCTGCGGCTGAGCGCGTCGGACTCGGTGGCGGTTTCCATCACCGTCTCGACCACGCCCTGAGCGCTGGCAATATTGGTCTCCAGCTGTCGGATGAGGCTGTCGCCAGTGCCCTCATCATTGTGCATGCCTTGCCGCAGCGACAGGATGGACGCGATGTCGGACTGGAAGCTGCTGACGGTTGCGACGATCTTTGCAGTATCCCGGCGGAAATCGGCGCGGGTCTGGTCGAGCTGCCGAAGAACCAGCAGCAGCACGGTCTCGCGAAGGCGCGCCCGTTGATCGGAGGCAAGCGTGCGCCCCGCCGGGCCATCGAGATAGTCGTCGATCAGCGCAAGGCTCGACTGGCAGTGCTCGATGCGCTGACGGGTAATATCGCCGATCTGCATCGCTGAAAGGACCGTTGCAAGCTTGCTCTGCACGGCACCGGCGAGCGTACGCACGGACTTTGCCGCAGCCGCGAGACGCTTGTGGTGCTCGCCGAGCTGCGCCGTCCCGCGTTCAAGGTCACCTGCAATCTTCGGCACGAGGTCACGATAGCTGCTCAGAATCTGTTGTCCGCGTACCGCCGCCGGCTTGAGCTTCACCGAGAGCCCGGTGAGCTTGCTCGCGAAATCCTCTACCTGCTCGCTGCCATAGCGGATGCGCTCGATGATCTCTTCGGCAAAGCCTGCAAATTCGCTGACCCCCGCGCCGGTGATCTTGGCCGTCAGGGCGAAGGTCCGCAGATAGCGCAGCGTCTCGCGCATGGCGTTGACTTCTTCGGCGAGGCTGCGCTCGATCTCGGCGATTTTCACTAGGCTGTTCTGACGATCTTCCTCCACACGCGGCAGCGCCGACAGCCCGATCATGATGCCGGCAAGTTCGCTGCGTGTGCGCTCCGCAGCCTCGCCGTTCAGCGACGCGGTCATGCCATCGAGCGTGTCGATCATTTTCGAAACGGCGTCCAGAACTCCGAGAAGAACGGTGCCGCCTTCGAGAAAGCGCGCCTCAATCCGCGAGCGGGCGTTTTCGAGTGCTGCGGAGAGGCCGCCGGCAATTGTGACGCTGGTGGCAAAGGCGACCGCTTGATTCATCGACACATTAAACTCCGCTGGATCCGTATTTTTTATTTATCTAAATTATCAGCTGTGGACGGTTTTACTAATGATTTACATCCGAGCCAAAACATGGTGTTGTTTTGGCCGCGCCGCCCTTCGTTGCACGATTGAACAGGCGCGTTCAGGGCCCAGCATTCAGCCCTTCCATTAACATGATGATAAAAATGGAAAAATCGAATCACCGCTGGTTAACGAAAGCTTTAGCGTGCATTCCAACATTCAACACACTTGATTTGGCGTGCTTGAACTCGCGACGGGATTTTACACTCCATTAAACTTCAATTTCCACAATTCGGACAAATATGTGTTCCTCCGTGGATGATTCAAAATAATGTTGAGTGTCGCTGCGAATTCAACTGTATTAAATTTAGACAAAACTACTATTATCCGTAATATCTCGGATCTTCTTCCCGAAATCTCCGCCGCACTACAGGATTCGCAGCCCGTGGCGATCAAGCTCGCTGAAGGGGTCGAGGTCGACCTCAGCTTCGTCCAGCTCGTCGAATCTGCGCGTCTTTTTGCCCGCATGCACGGCAAATCCCTCTGCCTCGCACAGCCCGCCACCGGCGCCTTGCTCGACGTCCTGGAGCGTGGCGGCTTCATCGAATCCGCGTCTGAAGAAGACGCACAGTTCTGGCTTCACAAAGGGTCCGTCCAATGAGCGCACACATCCTGACCGTTGACGATTCGGCCAGCATTCGCATGACCACCAAGATCGCGTTGACCAATGCCGGCTACAAGGTGACCGAGGCGGTCGACGGGACTGACGGCATCGCGAAGCTCTCGGCCGGCACGTTCGACCTGATCGTCACCGATCTGAACATGCCCAACATGGACGGGCTGACCATGATCCGCGAGCTGCGCAAGATGCCGGCCCATACCGGCGTGCCGGTCATCTTCCTCACCACCGAATCCGACGGCGAGATCAAGGCGCAGGCCAGAGCGGCCGGCGCAACCGGCTGGCTCACCAAGCCCTTCGATCCGGAAAGCCTCGTCAAGATCACCCGGAAAGTTCTCGGCAAATGAGCGATATCGATCCGATTGCCGTCTTTCTCACGGAGGCCGCCGAACTGCTCGAGCAGATCGAGGTCGGCCTCCTCGACCTGACCCACAGGCTCGACGACCGGAATCAGATCGACGCGGTCTTCCGCGGCCTTCACACCCTCAAGGGCTCCGGCGCGATGTTCGGCTTCGACGCCCTCGCCGCCTTCACCCATCATTGCGAAACGGCCTTCGATCGCGTCCGCAAGGGCGACGTTCCGGCGACCCAGGAACTGGTCGCCGCCGTTCTGGCAGCGCAGGACCACATGCGCTCGCTGATCGAAAAGCCGCACGGCGATCATGAGGACACGAGCACCGCCCTGCTCGAATCCCTGCACGCGGCCGTCAACGGCAGCGGTCAGAGTGCAGACGCCGCCTCGCCGGCACCGGTGACCGAAGCACCGGTCGCAGATCAGGGCACCGATCGTATTGGCTGGACGATCCGCTTCCGTCTGCCGCTCAACGCGATGGCCAACGGCACCAATCCGCTCGGCCTTCTGGACGAGCTGCGCGAACTCGGCGAATGCCGCGTGACCGTCGACAAGAGCGGCGTTCCGCCGCTCGACGACCTCAATCCTTCCGACATCCATCTGGGCTGGAACGTCGAGCTCAAGACCGAGGCGGATCGTGACGCCATCGAGGACGTCTTCATCTTCGTCATGGACGAAATGGAGATTTCGATCGAGCCGATCGCAGCGGAGCGCAAGGTGACAGAGGCGCCCGCCCCTCAACCGGCAGCAGCCACCGTCCAGGCTCCGGTCGCCGATGCCCCGGCCAAGGTCGCCCCGGCACCCGTGCCGGCCGTTGCCGCGGCACCCGCAGCTCCACCGGCCCCGGCCGCACCAACCGACCAGAAGCAGGCAAAGGCGGCGGAGAACGTCCGCGTCCCGGCCGAGCGCCTCGACGAGCTGATGGACCGGGTCGGCGAACTGGTGATTGCCCAGTCGCGCCTGTCGCAGCTCGCCGATGCCAGCATCGAAATCCAGCTGCGTGCCGTCTCCGAGGACATCGAACGGCTGTCGGGCGAACTGCGCGACACGATGATGGTGCTGCGCATGATGCCGGTCGCAAGCCTGTTCGGCCGCTTCCGCCGCCTTGTGCACGACCTGTCGCGCGAAACCGGCAAGCGCATCGAACTGGAGACCGAGGGCGAGACCACCGAAGTCGACAAGACGGTCATCGACCGCCTCGCCGATCCGCTGGTCCATCTCGTGCGCAACTCGATCGACCATGGTCTTGAAACGCCGGATGAGCGCCTCGCCTCCGGCAAGTCGGAAACCGGCCGCGTGCTCCTGTCGGCACGCCAGTCGGGCGGCGAAGTCATCATCACCGTCAAGGACGACGGCCGCGGCATCAACCGCGAGCGTGTGCGCGCCAAGGCCGAAGCCTCGGGACTGATTGCACCGGGCGCTCAGCTTGCCGATCAGGATCTGTTGCAGCTGATCTTCCAGCCGGGTTTCTCGACCGCGGCCCAGATCACCAATCTGTCCGGCCGCGGCGTCGGCATGGATGTGGTCAAGAAGACGGTCGAGGCGCTGCGCGGATCGATCGAAGTGTCCAGCACACCGGGCAACGGCTCGGAAATCTCGCTTCGCATCCCGCTGACGCTGGCGATCATCGACGGGCTTCTCGTGCGCGTCGGCACCGGCGCCTACGTCATCCCGCTCTCGGCGGTCGAGGAATGCCTGGAGCTTTCGCCGGAGGACGATCTGCGCTCGCGCGGCCGCAGCTTCATTTCGCTGCGCGACAGCCTCGTGCCGTTCATTCGGCTGCGTGAATTGTTCAACACCCGCACGCAGCCGGATCCGTTCCAGAAGATCGTCGTCATCTCCACGGGTTCGGAGCGGGTCGGCCTCGTCGTCGACCAGATCATCGGCGACCACCAGACGGTCATCAAGTCACTTTCCAAGCTGCACCATGATGTCGCGACCTTCTCGGGCGCGACCATTCTCGGTGACGGCAGTGTGGCGCTCATTTTGGATGTCGCCCATCTCGTGGCGGCCGGACAACAACAGGAGGCGCAGTTGCGCGCGGCCGGATGATGCAGACAGCAGTTCAGCAGACCCGAGACCAGTGGGGCTTGGACGACGAGCGCGAGGTTCTCACCTTCGACCTCGCCGGCGAGACCTTCGCCTTCGATGCCACCATGGTCCAGGAAATCCTCGACCTCCTGCCGGAAACGGCCGTACCCGGCTCGCGCCCCTTCGTCGGCAGCGTGATCAACTTCCGCGGCAAGGTCATTCCGCTGGCCGATATCCGCCTGGCCTTCGGCATGGAATCGACGAAAGCCACCATCGACAGCCGCATCATCGTCGTCGAACTCGACATCGAGGGCGAACCGACGCTGGTCGGCGTCAGAACCGACAAGGTCTACGAAGTGACGACGCTGAGCCGGACCTCTCGCGAGGATCCGCCAAGCATCGGCATGCGCTGGCGGGCGGACTACATCGACTGCCTCGTCAAGCGAGGCACGGACTTCGTAATCATTCCGAATTTGAACGAAATTTTCTCGGCCAAACGGGACGCCCAGACGGCAGCCTGAGCCACGGATCTTTAGAGGGGTAAGATGCGCGTGACTATCAAATTGAAACTGTCGATCGCTTTCGCTGCGATCATCATGATGTTGGCTGGGATCACGATCTACGGGATCAGCAGTCTGGGCACGGTCAATTCCGCGGCTGAACAGCTCGTCACGGGCAATGTGAAGCGCCTGGAATACGCCCTGCGCGTGGTCATCGAACAGGCAGAGGCGGTGCGTGCCCAGAAGAACGCACTGCTCACCGAAGACCGCGACGAGATCACCAAGTACTATCAGCAGGCCGGCAAACGCATCGACGCGCTTCTGGAAAACTCACACCAGTCTCTCGCGATTTCGTCCGAGACCGGTCGTCCGAGTTGGGAGCGGACGATCGAACTTGGCGAGCGATTCAAGGAGCTGAACGAGAAAATGGCGACCCTGCATCTGGCAGGCGATGTCGCTGGCGCTCAGGCCATCTCGACCGGTGACCTGCGCAAGATGCTGCCGGAAGTGTCCGAATTGGCCTACGCCAGCGTCGACCGGAACCAGAATGCGCTCGCCAAGGCCGTCGATGACAACCAGAGCCTTTACGAGGGTACCCGCACACTGTTGATCAGCGTCGCAGGCATCGCCGGCATTCTCGCCACCGCCGCCGCCATCTGGCTTTCCCTTTCCATCAGCCGTGGCCTAGGCCGTGCGATTGCCGTCGTCCGTGACGTCGCCGAAGGCGATCTGACCAAGACGGCGACCATCAACAGCCGCGATGAAATCGCTGAAATGCTGGGTTACGTCAACAGCATGGTGGAACGCCTGCGCGGCGTCGTCGCCGATGCGCTTTCGGCTGCCGACAATGTTTCGTCCGGCAGCCAGGAACTTTCGGCCTCGTCCGAGCAGCTAAGCCAGGGTGCGACCGAACAGGCCGCCTCCGCCGAAGAGGCTTCTGCCTCGATGGAGCAGATGGCCGCCAACATCAAGCAGAACGCCGACAACGCCGCCCAGACGGAAAAGATCGCCCGCCAGTCGGCCAAGGATGCCGAAACGAGCGGTGATGCCGTCAACCGTGCGGTGGCAGCCATGCGCACGATCGCCGAGAAGATCTCGATCGTGCAGGAAATCGCTCGCCAGACAGACCTTCTCGCCCTCAACGCCGCCGTCGAGGCCGCTCGTGCCGGCGAACATGGCAAGGGCTTTGCGGTCGTCGCCTCGGAAGTGCGCAAGCTTGCCGAGCGCTCGCAGTCGGCTGCCGCTGAAATCAGCGCCATGTCGGGCGAGACGGTCCAGTCGGCCCAGGATGCCGGCGAGATGCTGAACCGCCTGGTTCCCGACATCCGCAAGACCGCCGAACTGGTCGCCGAGATCTCGGCTGCCTGCCGCGAGCAGGACATCGGGGCTTCCCAGATCAACGAAGCGATCCAGCAGCTCGACAAGGTGACCCAGCAGAACGCCGGCGCCTCGGAAGAAATGTCGGCGACTTCGGAAGAACTGGCCGCCCAGGCCGAGGAACTCCAGAGCTCCATTGCCTTCTTCAAGGTCGATGGCGGCGCACGCAGCGCCCAGCAGAAGCCGGCGCCGATGGCAGCCCGTCCGGCAGCCATGCCGAAACACCAGGAGCGTCCGGCATCGCGGCCGGCCCCGGCCGCCTCGTCGGTCGCTGCCCAGCAGGCCCGCGTCAAGGGTTTCGCCCTAGACCTCAGCATGGGCGGTCCGGATGCATCCGACCGGGAATTCAGGGAGAGCGCCTAAAGCGCTCTGGGAGGAGTGACACATGCTCGGCGCCTATGAGGAAAGGCGCCGAGACCAGGACCCGCGTGTGTATGCGCTGGGACCGCAATCGCCGGAAAGCCATGACGACCAGGGGTGAATGTATCGCCTCACCGCATGAAGCACCGGCTTGCCACCAGCACGACGACAAGCCTCGTCGCTCCATCCACAGACACTCGCAGGACAGATAATATGCGCCTCACGATCAAGCTTAAACTCGCCTTAGCCTTCGGCTTTCTCATCATCATGCTGGTCGGTACCGCCGGCTACGGGATCTTCAGCCTGGCCAATTCCAAGGCCGGCATGGACGAGGTGATCGATGTAACGGTCAGCCGGCTCGACCGCATGCAGCAGCTCAACGCCATCTCCCTGACGACGGTGCGTGCGCAGAAGAACATGATCCTGGCGGCAAATCCCCAAGAGGCCCAGCACTTCATCGAAGCCAGTAATGAGAGCCGCACCGAGTTCCGCCAGATCTTCGAGGAAATGGCCTCGACCGCCAGCGCCGCGACCCGTGATTTCTGGCAGGAACTGCGCGGCACCGTCGATCGGTTCGAAGCCAGCGACAGCCGCATTCAGGAGCTTGTACGCACAGGCAATTCGGCCGCCGCCTCTCAGATCTCCGCCAATGACGGCCGCGAGGACGCCAATGCCTTGACCAAGAAGCTGGAAGAAGGCGTTCAGATCAACCGCGACCGCCTGCAGCAGGCAAAAGCGGAAACGGACGCCAGCTACAACAATACCCGCACGCTTCTGGTGACGATTTCGGTGCTCGCAACCTTGGTTGCCGCCATCACCGCCGCCTGGATCGCACTCGGCATCAGCTCGGGTCTGCGCAAGATCATGGGCGTCGCGGAAGCAGTCGCTATCGGCGATTTGAACCAGAACGTCGAGATCAAGACCAATGACGAGATCAAGGATCTGGTGGACACCATCAATCGGATGACCTCCAATCTGAAAGAGATGGCGGAAGTTGCCGAGAGCATTGCAGAGGGCGACCTCACCGTGACGCCGAAGCCGCAGTCGGACAAGGATACCCTGGGCCTGGCACTCGCCAGCATGGTGGAACGCCTGCGCGGCGTCGTCGCCGATGCGCTTTCGGCTGCCGACAATGTTTCGTCCGGCAGCCAGGAACTTTCGGCCTCGTCCGAGCAGCTAAGCCAGGGTGCGACCGAACAGGCCGCCTCCGCCGAAGAGGCTTCTGCCTCGATGGAGCAGATGGCCGCCAACATCAAGCAGAACGCCGACAACGCCGCCCAGACGGAAAAGATCGCCCGCCAGTCGGCCAAGGATGCCGAAACGAGCGGTGATGCCGTCAACCGTGCGGTGGCAGCCATGCGCACGATCGCCGAGAAGATCTCGATCGTGCAGGAAATCGCTCGCCAGACAGACCTTCTCGCCCTCAACGCCGCCGTCGAGGCCGCTCGTGCCGGCGAACATGGCAAGGGCTTTGCGGTCGTCGCCTCGGAAGTGCGCAAGCTTGCCGAGCGCTCGCAGTCGGCTGCCGCTGAAATCAGCGCCATGTCGGGCGAGACGGTCCAGTCGGCCCAGGATGCCGGCGAGATGCTGAACCGCCTGGTTCCCGACATCCGCAAGACCGCCGAACTGGTCGCCGAGATCTCGGCTGCCTGCCGCGAGCAGGACATCGGGGCTTCCCAGATCAACGAAGCGATCCAGCAGCTCGACAAGGTGACCCAGCAGAACGCCGGCGCCTCGGAAGAAATGTCGGCGACTTCGGAAGAACTGGCCGCCCAGGCCGAGGAACTCCAGAGCTCCATTGCCTTCTTCAAGGTCGATGGCGGCGCACGCAGCGCCCAGCAGAAGCCCGCCGCCACCATCTCGCGTGCGCGGCCCGCAGCCCAGGCGCCCGTGCGCGCCACCGTCAAGGCCAACGCCACCGTTGCCGCCCAGCAGGCTCGCGTCAAGGGCTTTGCCCTCGACATGAGCATGGGTGGGCCGGATGCAACCGATCATGAATTCAAGGAGAGCGCATAATGGCCGGCATGTCCGATGAAGCCCAGTTCGTGACGTTCGCCCTCGGCAAGGAAGTCTTTGCCGTTCCGGTCGAAGTGGTACGCGAGATCCTCGACCATGAGGAACTCTTCCGCATTCCCAACGGGCCGGACTATCTGCTCGGGCTGCGCGACGTGCGCGGCCAGGGCGTGCCCACCATCGATCTCAGGCTCAAGCTCGGTCTTCCCAAGACCGAGCCCACCCCCAACACCCGCGTGCTGGTGCTCGACATCCCCTTGGAACAGCGCACGTTGTCGCTGGGCATGGTCGCCGATCGCGTGTTCGAGGTCATCCCGTTCCGTCGCAGCCAGATCGAGCCGGCACCGGAAATCGGCATCCGCTGGAGCTCCGAATACATTGCTGGCGTCGTGCGTCGGGACGAAGGCTTCGTGGTCATCGTCGATCTCGCCCGGCTCCTGTCGAGCGGCGACACCGCCCTGCTCTCCACCCGCAACGCCGCCTGACCT
>DAIMJJ010000068.1:0-17760 GCA_036722275.1 Rhizobium sp.
TCGCCTTGCTGGCGCCAACCGGCGCGGAGCTGTGGCGCTATGAGGAAGCCCTGGAACGCCGCGGCATCCCTGTCGCGACCCAAGCCGGCAAGGGGCTGTTCCGCCGCCAGGAGGTCCAGGATCTGATCGCGCTGACCCGCGTTCTGGCCGACCGCCGCGACACCCTGGCGCTCGGCGCGCTGTTGCGCGGGCCTCTGGTCGGCCTCACCGAAGAAAACCTGTTGGACATCATCTGGGGACTTCCGCGCTCGGAGGAACAGCCGGATCGGATTCCGCGCCTGGATCTCAGCATCGACCCTGCCGTCATCGCGCACCCGCTCGCTCGCGACGTCATCGAGCGGCTGCAATCGCTCTCCCGGCGCGGCAACAGCACGACCCCGCACGAGCTGCTCTCGCAAGGCGTGGACGTGTTGCGCGTCCGTCCGCTCCTCCTCGAGCGCCATCGCGGCCAGGCCGAGCGCGCGCTCGCTAATGTCGATCTCTATCTCAGCCTGTCGACCGGCTACGCCGTGCGCGGTTTGCGCGCCTTCGCCGAGGCTATGACAGCGGCGTGGTCCGATGAGGCCCGTGCAGTCGAGGGACGGCCCGACGCGCAGGAGGAAGCGGTCGCGCTCTTCACCATGCATGCGGCCAAGGGACTGGAATGGCCGATCGTCATTCCGGTCAACACCATGACCGGCGTCATGGCGCCCGACAGCGCCGTGATCGACCGCCAGACCGAGACCTTCTATTGCCCGGTCCTGGGCGTCGTGCCCGAGGGCTACGAAACCGCGCGCCAGGCGGAAAAGGAGGAGCTGGACCGCGAACGCATCCGGCTCTGGTATGTCGCGGCCACCCGTGCCCGCGAACTCCTCGTCTTGCCCCGGCTCGACGCCACGCCGTCGAAATCGGCCTGGATCGATCTCGTCGATCTGTCGCTCGCCGACCTTCCCGGCCTGGACGTCTCTCACTTGCCTGCCGATCTCGCGGCCGCAGGTGCGGGAGCGGGCAACACCCAGACGCGCGCGAGCTTCGCCGCCGAAGCCGAAGCCATCGCGGCCGCGCAGACGGGGTTGACCTGGCTCGCGCCCAGCCGTGACGAAAACGCCGCCGGGACCGTGCTGCGGGAAGAAGAATCCGCGCTCTGGACGGGATCGGCCGACGATCAGCCCCCCGAGCTGGAAGCAGCCGTCCTCGTGCAGGGGGGCCGCGAACGCGGGCTGATCCTCCACAAGCTCATGGAAGAGGTGCTGACCGGCGAAATCCCCGAAGCGGAAACCGCCCTGACCGAACGGGCTGGCCACCTCATCCGAGCCCTCGGCCAGTCCCCGGTCGCCGACCCGGCCACGGGGCTGTCGGCGCAGGAACTGGCGGCCTGTGTAGCCCGGACCCTGGCTCTGCCTGACATCGCGGCCCTACGGCCGGGTCTTCTGGCCGAATTTCCCGTCTATTCCGCACAGGCGGCCGACGGCGTGGAAACCGCAACGGTCGGGATCGCCGATGCCCTGACCCTGACGGCCGAGGGCCGCCCCGCCGTCGTCGTGGACTGGAAAAGCGATGTGACGCCGGCAACGGGAACGCTCGATCACTACCGCGCGCAGGTGCGTGCCTATCTCGACATGACCGCCGCCGAGCGCGGACTGATCGTGCTGATGACCTCCGGCGCCGTCATTCCCGTCCTGCCGACGAAGCCGACCGAGAGCGAGGCGGCCTGAGCCCATGTCGTCTCTTGCCTGGATCGATTTCGATGAAGCCGAGCGGCAGCGCGCGCAGCGCATCATGGCGCTCTTTCAGGAGCGCGAGACCCGCGACGAGCTGGGGCTGGGGGCGATCCGGGATTCCATCGCCGATCATCTCTTTCCGGGCACGAGCACGATCCAGACGCGCCTGCGATACATGCTGTTCATTCCCTGGCTCTATCGGGCGCTGGAAAAGCGCGAAGTCCCCGAAGCGCAGCTCCGCACCGAGGCGCGCGACACCGAAATCCGGCTTGCCGACGCCCTGAAAGCCGGCGGTGAGTCCAACGGCATCATCGGCCGGGATGCAGGACCACGGCTCCAGCGGTTGCCGAGTTCCGTCTATTGGGCTGGCCTGGGCGCGTGGGGCATCCGGGTCTTTCCGGGCTCGCTCGACAGTCTGTTCGTCGCCTTGCGGGGCCGTGGCCGGTCGCGCGGCGCATCCAGCGGCGAAGACGCTCTGGCCGGCGCCCAGACGCCCGCCGTCTGGAATCCGGCCTTGCCCCAGATGCCCGGCGACCTGCTTGAGCACGCCGTCTTCCGCCTGACCACCGACGAGGCGCAATTCCTCATCGACCGCCTGATCGCCAGCCAGCCCACCGCACTGCTCACGATGCTGGCGCGCGAAGGCATCGACGCGGACTGCGACTATATCTGGACGCACCCCCATCTGTCGGCGTTTCCATCCGCAGCGCGCCGCCTCGTCCAGCATGGGGAAATCTTCTCCCATGTGATGCACGGCGCCGCGCTGCTCTATAACCTCGCGCTCAGCGAGCTGCGCCAGCGCGACGACTGGATCGAGGACTATCGCGCTCGGCTTGAAGCCTGGAGCGACGAACTCGATACCAGCGCCGTCCGCGCGTGGTCGCTCGATGATTTCTGGAATGTCGTGGAGCACCCGGCGCACGCCGTCCGTCCGGCCGCCAAACGGTTCGTGAGCGAGTGGCGCGATCTGGTTCTGGCCGGGACGGAGCAGGTAATCTCGGCACCCGCGGCGCGGCGGCTCGTCGAGGAGCGCGAACGCCGGCTCAAGACCAGCCAGTCCCGCTACGCCAATCACGCTGTCCGCGACCGCTGGACTGGCGCATCGGGCGCCGACCGCCTCAGCTTCCGTTGGGCGCAGGCCAAATCCCACCTGCGGGATCTCGCCCATGCTGAATAGGCGCAGCCTCGATCCCGAACAGCGAACGCTCTACGGCGCCAATCTTCAGCCGCCGGCGGGCTATGTCTTCGACGCGGCGGTCGCCACGACCTTCTCGCTCGACTTCGAGACCGCGCTCGCCGTGCCGGTCAGTCTCGCGCTCTTCGCCGCCGAGAACCGCGACGACATTCTCTCTCATCCTCTGGCGCTGCTGGAGGGCGCCGAGCGCATCGCCGGCCGGCTCGTCGTCTTCACCGACGCCGGCCATATCCAGGCGAGCGCCCGGCCGCATTCCCACCTTTGCTCGCTGCTCGAACGCATCATCGTCGAGGTTGCCGCCCCTCAAGGCGGGGCCTTCCACCCCAAGATGTGGGCGCTGCGCTTCACGCCGTTGCGGCCCGAAGACCCCGCCCGCCTGCGTCTGCTCGTTCTCTCCAGAAACCTGACGCGCGATCGCTCATGGGACATTGCCGCCACCCTCGACGGCGTGATCACCAAGCCGCCCAAAGTCGTCAATCGCCCGGTCGCCGACTTCCTTCGCCAGCTCCCCAACCTCGCGACCGTCGGCGTTCCCAACGGAACGAAGACGCTTGTCGATGACCTGGCCGAAGACATGCGCCGCGCCGAATGGAGCCTGCCCGAACCGTTCCAGAGCGTCTCCTTCGCCGTCAACGGCCTCGGCGGAAAGCCATGGCGCCCGGAACCCTGCGTTCGGCTGGGCGTGGTGTCGCCCTTCTGCGACGATCAAACCTTGTCGATGCTCGCCGGCCTGGCCAGCGCCGAAAAGCCCATCTTCATCGGGCGATCCGACGAACTCGCCCAGGTGCCCGGCGCCACGCTCGATGGCTTTGCCCGCGTGGCCGTGCTCGACGAAATGGCGGCCACGGAAGATGGCGAGGAGGAGGACGCAGCGGCCCTGCAAGGGCTCCATGCCAAGGCGTTCATCGCCGAACGCGGCTGGGACACCGCGATCACGGTCGGCTCGGGAAACGCCACGCGGCCGGCGCTGCTGACCGGCAGCAATGTCGAGATCTTCACCACCCTGACCGGGAAGCGATCGCGGGTCGGCAGCGTCGAGGAAATCCTCGGCGACAAGGGGTTTGGCCGGCTGACGCGGCCGTTCGTCCGCGACGAGACGGGAGCCGCCGATGCCGCGCAACGAGCCGCCGAGGCTCGTTTGGATCAGGCCCGGCGCGAGATTTGCCGCAGCGGCCTCACGCTGCGTTGCGAGCGCGGCGAGCACGCCGCCGATGGCGCGCCGGTCTGGCGGGTCTGGCTGATCCCGTCCGAACCGCGGCCCCTTACCGGACTCGGTGCGCTGCGAGTTTGGCCGATCACGCGGGGCGAAGGACATGCGCGCGATGTGCTGGAGCCGCTCCGACAGGGACAGCCCGCCGACCTTGGCGCAATGCCCTTGGTCGACCTTACCCGGTTCCTTGCCTGTCACCTGACGGACGAGACGGAAGACGTCTCGATCCTGTTCAGCACCGGGCTCATGATGGAGGGGCTGCCCGCAGAGCGCCACGCCGCCATCCTGCGCTGGGTGATCGACAGCAAGGACGCCTTCTTCCGCTATCTCCGCCTGCTCCTCTCCGAATTAGGCGATCCCTTCGCCGCCGCCCTCGCGGCGCAGGACGGGTCAGGTCAGGGCGCTTGGCGCGCGGCAAGCGACGACGCGCCCATCCTCGAGGAGATGGTTCGGGCCTTCTGCCGGGGCGGAGACCAGCTTCGCGCCATCGAACGGCTGATCGCACGCCTGGAAACCGGCGACGGTGACGATACCGATCCGATTCCGGCCGAGTTCCGCGCACTCTGGAACACATTCCGAATTGCGCTCGCCACGCAGGATGCCGCGCATGCCGAATGAACGGTTTCGCGCCGACGCGGCGCTCACTCCCCTCAAGGTCTTTCAGCGGCGCACCGTCGACTACGTCTTCGATCGGCTCTACGGCCAGGACAATCCTGTCCGCCAGTTTCTGGTCGCCGACGAAGTCGGCCTCGGCAAGACGATGGTGGCGCGTGGCGTCATCGCCCGCATGATCGAACACCTGTGGGACAGCACCAAACGGATCGACATTCTCTACATCTGCTCGAACCAGGCGATCGCCGCCCAGAACCTTAACCGGCTGAACGTCCTCGGGCGGCGAGAACTGGCCCTGCCGACCCGCATGACCCTCGTTCCCCTGCAACTGCGCGACCAGGCGGGCCTCGACGCCAACAAGGTGAACTTCATCAGCCTGACGCCGGGCACGACCTTCGATCTGCGCTCCGCGACGGGCGTGACGCAGGAACGCGCCTTGCTGTTCCATCTCCTGCGCGATCTCGTTTCGCGTCCGCGCGGCCTGCACAACCTGTTGCAGGTCACGGCCGGCGTCGAGGGTTGGAACCGCGCCGTGGACAACCTCACCCTCGAAGGCGTCGACAAGCGCATCATCGAGCGTTTCCGCCGCGACGTGCAGGCGGATCGCAATCTCTTCGAGGAACTCGAACGGGTGTGCGAACTCTTCCCGCGCCGCCGGGACAGCTATCCCGCAGAGATGACACAGCCCCGCAACAGCCTGGTCGCCGGGCTCCGCGCCAAGCTGTCCCACGCCTGCGTGGATGCGCTGCAACCCGATCTCATCATCATGGACGAGTTCCAGCGGTTCCGGGATCTGCTGCATGGCGACAGCGACGCGGCGATCCTCGCGCGCGAACTGTTCGACTACTCAGGAGGTGATGGGCACGCCGCCCGCACTCTGCTGCTCTCCGCCACACCCTACCGGATGCTCACGCTCGCCGGTGACGAGCCCGACGAAGGCGACCACTATCAGGACTTCCTTGAGACCCTGAGTTTCCTCTACGGCCGGGAAAAGGGGCCGGAGGTGGCAGCCACGCTGGCGCGTGAAATGCGCGCCTTCCGCGGCCTCCTGCATGCCCTGCCGCAGTCACATGCCTCAGCGGTCGAGACCCGCCAGACCATCGAACGGCGCCTGCGCCGCGTGATCGCCCGAACCGAGCGGGTCGCATCCACGGTCGAGCGCGACTCCATGATGAGCGAGCCCCCCATCACGGTCTCGATTGCGCCCGCCGACCTCGCGCAGGCATCCGCCGTTTCTCAGGTGGCACGCACGCTCGATGCGCCGGAGATCATCGAATACTGGAAGTCTTCGCCCTATCTGCTTAACTTCATGCGCCACTACAGCCTGAAGCGGCTACTGGAAGACCAGATCGAGGCTCCTTCGGCCGCGCTCCGCACCGCAATCCGGGCGGCTCGACCGGCCATGCTCGATCACGACGCCATCGACGCCTACGCGCCGCTGGACCCGGCCAACGGCCGCATGCGCGCGATCATGGGCGACATCTTCGGCCAGCACCTGGAACAGAATCTCTGGATACCCGCCGCCATGCCCTATTACGGCGAGGCGCGAGCCGGGGCGCCACTGACCAAGGCGCTGATATTTTCGTCCTGGTCCATGGTGCCCGACGCGGTCGCAGCCCTGCTGTCCTACGAAGCGGAACGACGCATGGGCGTCGGCGAATCCGGCCGGCGCTATTTCGAGCAGCATCGCCTGCGCCCCTTGCAGTTTCGGCAGGATCACGGCCGGCTCGCAGGTCTGCGCGCGCTCCTGCTGATCTATCCCTCGCCGGCGCTGGCCGAGCTGGCCGATCCGCTGGCGGTGTTCAGCGCAACGGGGGCCGGCTTGTCGCTGGAGGGAATGCGCTCCGCGGTGGGCGACCGCCTCAAGCCCGCCCTCGGTGCTTTGAAGGAAGGCACGGTGTCGCATCAGGACGCGCACAGCGTCGAGTGGGCCGCCCCAGCCGTGATCGATGACCTGCTGGGCGCGCGATCCCGCGCCTGGCTCGAAACGCCCCACGGCATGCGCGCCCTGGCGAGCGAAGACGCCTTCCACGATCATGTCGCGGAACTGGCGGCAGCGGTGAAGACGCGCGACATCGGCGCTTCGTCCGACGATCTTTCGGACCTGCTGGTTGACGTCGCGCTCGGCAGTCCGGCCGTCTGCGCTCTTCGCGCCCTCAAGCGGATCGCGCCCGAGCTGGCGTGGGATGACCCGCGCTTGCTCAGCGCCGCCGCTGAAGTCGCCTGGTCGTTCCGGGCGCTGTTCAATCAGCATGACGCGGTCGCCTTGCTGCGACGGGATACCGACGATCACTACTGGCGCCGCGTGCTGGCCTATTGCGCCCAGCACAACCTACAGGCCGTCCTGGACGAATACGCACATTACCTCGTCGATGCCGAAGGTCTCGGCGCCCGCCCAGCCGAAGACCGCGCAATCGGTGTCGCTCGCGCCATGGCCCAGGCCCTGGCTATCCGCCCATCGCAGATCGACGTCGATGACGTGCGTGTCGATGGAGAGTCCCTCGCCATCAGCAAGTTCCAGATGCGCGGACGCTTTGCGATGCGGCTCGCCGACTACAAGGACGAAGACGGCGCCGTCGCGCGGCTCGGAGGCGTGCGTGACGCCTTCAACTCACCGTTCCGGCCGTTCGTTCTCGCCACCACGTCGGTCGGCCAGGAAGGGCTGGACTTCCATCCCTATTGCTATCGCGTCTATCACTGGAACTTGCCGGGCAATCCGGTGGACCTCGAGCAGCGCGAAGGCCGCGTCCACCGCTTCAAGGGCCATGCCGTGCGCCTCAATCTGGCCGAGCGCCAGGCCGCGGTCGTCGGGGGCCGTGGGCAGGCTCCTGACGATCCGTGGAAGCTGATGTTCGAGCATGCGCGATCCGAGGCGGCGGTCGACACCGATCTCATCCCCTATTGGATCTACGAAGGTTCCGTGCGCGTCGAACGGCGCGTGCCGATGCTGCCGTTCAGTCGGGAAGTCACGCGGCTCGCCTGGCTCAAACGCAGCCTCACGGTCTATCGTCTAGCCTTCGGTCAACCGCGGCAGGACGATCTGCTCGACTACCTGCAAACCCTGGCCGGCGACGGCATGGACTCCAACCTGCTTACAGACCTGCAAATTCGGCTTGAGCCAGAGGTGTTCGACAGGTCAGCGTGATGACCTCACTGCACCTGGCTCCAAATGCCCTTTGCGAGCGGAAGACCACTCCGCATCCCCGCCTATTTATATCCGCCACCATCCGCGTTCCCTACGCCTGACGATTGATACTTCCCTGGCCACTTCCGCGCGCTCATGTTCGGTCGTGCAGGAGCGTGCGCCATCGAAGCTCGGCCAGCGTGTCGGTGCCTCTGAATGACCAACGCATTACGAAATGCGTCTCGCGCTCGACCATCAACGATCATCAGCGGCAGGTCTCCTGCCGAGGGAGGGCGTATGTCAGAGACCACATTCCTCACGCCGGAAGAGGTGGCCGAACGCTATCGTGGCAGCGTTTCCGTCGGCACCCTTCGGAACTGGCGTGCGATGAAGATCGGGCCGTCGTTCGTAAAAATCGGCAAAGCGGTCCTCTACCGGGTCGATGAGCTTGAGGCGTGGGACGACAGGAATCGTGTGCAGTGCCGCGCCCCGAAGCGAATTGAACAAAGCGCCATGGATCGTGCTTGATCGCTCAGCACAAATGGCGGGCGCGCCGGTCGGCGCTCCCGACGCGCCCGCCCGCCTTCAGTTCATGCGAGGCGAACCGCCCCTCATGCGGCTGGACCATATGACGGCCAGCCTGGTGGGCCTCATGCGGGTTCGCCGCCATTCCCACCGCCATGCTTGATCCGCCCCACGGTGCGGCTTCTCCCATGGTCCCCGCGCTTATCGGGTCCGGGTCCCCATATCTGACTCAGGCGCTCGGCGTTTCCGCGATCGGGCCGAGCGTGTCGATCTCGGCGATCTTCTGAAACTCGCTGAGATAGTCCTGCTGATGGGTCGCCAACCAACGGACCACCCGATTGTTCGCAAGGAGCTTGGCGACGTATCCACGCGCGACGGTCAAATGCAGATTGTCGATGCCGTAGGTTTCCTCGACCAACTTGACCTGCGTCTGGAGCGCCGCCAGTTCCCGCTCCATCCGGGCGATCTGTTGACCCGAGGGCGTCGGCTTGCCGCCGCCCTTTCCCCTCTTGGTGGCGGCAAGCTGGTTTTCGGATGTCGCCGCGCGCAACGCGCGGGCAAACATGACCGTGAAATTGTTCTGGCCGATCATCAGATCGGCGGCTTCGATCTGCCGCACGGCCGTCATCTGGCGCAGAATGTCGAACACCTTCATCGAGCAAGGCGTGTCTTTCAGCATCTCGGCCGCCTCGGGGCTGATCCCTTCCAGCAGCCGGAAACGCCGCAGCACTGACTCGACCTGGAGGTTCAGGGCCGCAGCGATGTCGGCGGACGACACGCCTCGATCCATCGCGCGCGCAATCATCCGGTGCTCCTGGATCGGTGGGATGCGGTTGACGCGCTTGTTGTAGGTATAGGTGTCGTCGTCAGAGGCGAGCAGGCACTCGACCTCAGCGATGCCGAGTTCCTTCAGCGCCTCCAGCCGAAGGTGGCCATCGAGGAGAAACCAGGTTCCGACATTCTTTTCGTCTGCCATGACGACGGGGGCTTCGATCAGGCCGATCGCCTTGATCGAACTCAGAACCTGCGAGTAGGACCGGCTCTCCCTGGCACCGGGCGGCAACGTCTTTAGCGGAACGATCGCCGCGACAGGGATCGTCAGAAAATCGCGATCGAAGGCGAGGTGGATGCGGCCGTCATCCCGATCCTTCGGTTCTTCAGTCATGATCGCCTCCCGACACGCGGACCTTGAGCGCCCGAGGCATGGTCGCCAGCCCTTCCGCCCTCAGCAGGTTGATGAAGCCGTCGTTAGCGAGGAGATCCTTCAGCGCCTCGACGACGAAAAGCAGCCGGGTCTGCGTGAAATCCGACTTCTTGACGAGCAGACGTTGCTTTTCCGCCTCACGCTGATAGACCTGCATGAGATCGGCGGCCGTCATCCGCCGAACGCCGGTGCCTTTCCGACCCAACCGCCCGGCAGGCAATCCTCCCTTGCGCTGGCTCCGCATCCGCATTTCGAGCAGACGGCGAACCGCGGCGAGCTTCTTGCCTCTGAGTTTGCCGGTTTCATAGGCGTCGAGAAGCAGGTTCTGCGCCTCTTCCGTCTCGGCCTTGGAAATTTCCATCGCCAGGGTGATCGGAATGAGCCCGGTTTCGACGGCCGACACGAGCCGCTCCTCGCCACGCTCGAGTAGCGAGGCGATCATGTTCACCCAGGATGCCCCGACGCCAATCTTCTCTGCGATGGCCATATCGTTGAAACCGCGGGACCGTAACGCGCCGATCTCTTTCATGAGGTCGATGGGGCGCGGCGTGCGCCGGGCAATGTTTTCGACCAGACTCATCACGAGGCACTCGCTCTCACTGGCCTCGATCACCACGGCTGGAATCTCGGTCTGACCCAGCATCTGGAAGGCTTCCAGCCGGCCTTCCCCGCAAACGAGATCGTATCTCGGCCCCCCGGCGCCATCACGGCGGCTCACCGTGATCGGACGCTTCAGGCCGATGGCCTCAATGTTGTTCACGATCTCCCGGTGCTGACGCTTGTTGCGCGCGCGTGGGTTCAGAACCGTGATCCGGGAGATAGGGATCATTTCGATCCGGTTCGGTCGAACGGCAGGCATCAGGCAGCCTCCGCAAGAGGAATGGGCCTGGCGATGTCGTAGAGAAGGTCGAGGTCGTCGAACCGGTAGGCGTCGAGCCCGAGGGCATTATCCTCTCCCAACCGCAGCTTCTCGGAGAGCATGTCGATGCGCGGGAACAGGTAATAGTCGAGCGGCGCGCGATTGGCGCTGTCCATTCGCACGACGATCGTGATGTCGGGCGCGAGCGAGGTGTCGAAGCGCAGGTTCCACCGAAGGAGCCCGGTCGGCGTCTCCATGCAGCGGGCCACCACCACGGAGAGGCTGAACTCGCTGTTGACGATCACCCGGTCGGTCTGGAGATCCTGCCAAGCATCGCTGCCAGTGGCCCGCAATCCGTCAAGCACCTCACGGAGAATGCCGGGATGGAGCTTTCGCAGCTCGCGGTTGATTTCGACATAGCTGTAATCGCGATCCGGCGTGAAGCCCACGAGACCGTAGGCGCGAAGCAGACTGCCAAAGCGGGAGCTGTAGGCGCTGCTCGACGGCATTCCATCGCATTCGTCGATGACGATGCCGGAGAGCAAACCCCGTTGCTGGTAGAGCTTCCTCAGAGACTTCAACATCTCCTCGTCGCTCAGACGGAAGGAGCGCGCACCGATGATGGTCCTGGCCGCCTCGAACAGTTCGCGCTCGACGACGGCCGCGAACGCATCCTGCGCCCTGATCCACATCTCGGGATCGTTCTGGACGCGCTTTTTCTTCAGCTTGAAGGAGCGGCGATTCCATACGTTGTCGCCGACATATTTCTCATTGATGAGAATCTGGTGGACGGTTCCCCTGGTCCAGAGCCGCCCAAGGTCGGTGGAGATACCCCTTCTGTTGAGATCAGCCGCAATCTCGCTCTCGCTGTAACCCTGATGGACGAATGCCCGGTAGATCTCGCGGACCAGATCGACTTCCTCGGCAGGGCCGAGCGTCAGGATCACCCGATCGGTCTGGATGCTCTTGTGTTCGCCCCGCTCAAGGAACCCCTTGGTGGTTCCACGCTCGTCGATCAGGGTCCGCCGCAGGCCGAAGCCGGCTGGCCCGCCCTGACGATAGCCCTTCTCGATTAGCCGTCCCTGACCGGCGAACACCTTGGTTGACAGCTCACGGCTATATTCGCCGGCCATCGCGCGCTTGACGCCTTTGACGATGGTGGAGATCGGACTGCCATCGTTGTCGAACTGCTCTGCGCAATACTCCACGGCGATGCCGGCGCGTCGGCAGAGATATTCATAATAGGCGCTCTCGTCGGCATCCTGGAATCGCCCCCAGCGGCTGACGTCATAGACGAGCACCAGGGTGAAATCGGCGATCCCGGATTTCACATCCTCGATGAGCTGCTGGAGCGCGTCGCGCCCCTCTATCTTGAGTCCGCTCTTCCCGGCATCGGCATAGGTTTTGACGATCTCGATCCCACGAGCCTGGGCATATTGCTTGATCGCGTCGGATTGGTTTTCAGTCGAATACTTTTGATGGTCCGTCGACATGCGGACGTATTCGGCAGCCCGAAGAGGACGTTCAGGCTGCCCTGACCGATCATCATCGTAAAATCTCCGGCTCATCACATGACGCCCTCCTGAAATCGACTGCGGCGGTCCGGGCGACCTACCGCCGCAGCGCATGACGGGCCTCTGCCGCCACTCCGCAATGAAACCAGTCTAACTGCGGAGAAAACGGAAGATGTTGCCGAAAACGGGCAGGAAATTACCCCTGTGGAAAGGCGTCCTCAGTGGGCGTGAAATCTACGCGCAGACCATCGCGGAACTGCTGCGCAAAGAACATGGCGACAGCCATCGCGCGATCAAGCAGCTCATGCGTCAGACCGATGCGAGCGAGCGGACCGTCAAACACTGGCTCTCAGGGCAGCACGGGCCGGACACTGTGCATTTCTTGCGTTTGGTGGTTTCGTCGCCTGTCATCAGGGCCTTCGTTCTTGGCCTGCTCGAAGGCCCAGCGGCGATCCCGTTGGCCGGCCCGGTCGATCGCATATCGCTCGCCAGAGCCCGTGAAGCCTATGCGGCCGGCGAAGCCGCTGGCGGACGTTCAGCAACGGGTGCGCGAGAATATGACCCTGAACGTGTCCCTGAACGTGACCCTATAAATGTCCCCGATCGGGCAGAGATCAATGATCGACAACGCTGGTTTCTGGGCCGAGTCGTCGAGGGTCGATGCGACGCCAGGGAGATCGCGACTGTTTGGGACGTCAGTCTGAAAACCGCGCGACGGGACATCGCCGCGCTCAAGGCGGCGGATCTCATATGCTATGTTGGATCACCGAGGAAAGGGCGATATCGCAAGACGACTGGATAGCCAGAATCCCAGCTCGTGGATGCCCCGAGGGCTCCGCCGAATCGGTGGGCTTGAATTGTGAGACAGAAAGGATGAGGTTCGGTGCCGTGCTTGACGTGAACTCGCTGAACGCGCTGATGATCGCCCGTGACGATCACGATAGCGCACTAAGCGCAGCTCCCAAACCCCGGCACTACCTTCAAGGGTTCTTCAGAAAAATCATTAAATATCATAATGATAACGAACGCCGTGGGATGACCCACAACCATCCGTCCGGTGACCCTACGCCATCGCGCGCGGACATCGATATGACCAAGCTCATCATCGAGGCGGCCCGTCCGCTCGGCGTCACTGTGCACGATCATGTCATCGTCGGCCGCGACGGGCACGCGAGCTTCCGTGCGTTACGCCTGATCTGAGTGGCGAGTGACGGTACGACGGCCGCGCCGCAAGTCTGAGAGACTTCGGACCATCTGTCCATGATCGGGATCATCGCGGGCCGCAGCCGGCGGGTTTAGCCATTTCATATCTGTACGTCTGCCTGCATCGCGGCGTCGCGTCCCGGAGCCGCCGCGCCATCACGAGAGGCGCACCATGCGCAGCGACCCACGCATCGGCTATTGGATCTCCCTCGGTATCGCCGGCCTCTCGGGCCTGTGGCTGTTCGCGCTCTGGCCGTTCTCCGAGGACATGGAAGCCTTCTTCGGAATGGCCGTGCATGCCATCACGTTTCTCGCCATCTTTCTGCTGCTCACGGGCCTTGCCGTGTCGCGGCTGTTCTCCGGTTACGTCCGCATCAAGAGCGACCTCGCGGCCGGCCGCAACGTGCTCGCGCGCTGGCATGTCGATCGTGGAACCTGGCGCCAGTTCGCCGGCCCGGCGGACGCCATGAACCGCAGCGAGAAGACATCGCTGCTGTTGATGCTCTACGCGTTCATCGCCGTCATCTGCGGCGGTCTCGCACTGGCGATCCCCAAGGACTGGCACATCTTCGGCTGGATCGCGCTCGGCATGGCGGCGGTCGTCACCGTCGCGTTCCTGCTCGGCAACCGCGTCTACGAACGCCAGCTCGTCTATCGCACGGGCGAGATCATCATCGGGCGCGACGGCATGAGCGTCGACGGCGTGCTGCACGTGTGGGGCAACTGGTTGTCGTGGCTGGAAGGCGCCGAGGTCATCGAGCGCCCGGTGAAGATGCTCATCGTCGCCTACAGCTTCTGGACCCGCTACGGCTGGCAGACGGTCACGGCGCGTGCGCCGATCATCGCCGGCGACATCGAGCAGATGCACGCGCTGGCGCGGACGCTCAACGAGGCCGCCGGGCGGATGCCGCGCCGCAAGCGGAAAGGCAACCGGGTTCGCGAGTCAGCAAGCCATTGAGGTTCGATCATGCGCAGCAAGACGATCACAAACCTGTCGCGCGCCGTGGTAGCGGCGCTGGCCCTCGCCAGCGTCGCGCCGACGGAGTCGAGAGCATCGAAGCCTGTGCCGCGCACGGTGACGGGCTGCGTCATCAAAGGTGAACTGGTCGGCGATCCCTACGTCTACAGCGTGCGGCTCCAGACCAAGGATGGTCTCGAGCGCTACGATCTCGCGCCGTACGAAGGACGGCTCATTCGCGTCAAAGGTTCCCTGCTTCCGGGCGACATTCTCATCGCCCGCACCGTGACGGTCGTCTCGCAGGGCTGCAAGCCAAAGGCGCAATGACAGCCGTCTCGGTCGAAGTGCGCAGCTGGCTGCTGCTTCTGCAGGCAGGGCGATGAATTGTTGATCAGCGATCGCGACCGATTGCGCCGCCGGAGACGTGCAGGATCGCGCGACAAGTCCCGGATTTTATTGACTTCGTAACATGCTCTAAGCGGTGCGCGGCGGCTGGCACAGTCCTTGAAAACAAGATCGCATCAAGCTGTCCGGCGGACGCTCACGGCGCCGCCGTCCATGGAAGGAGGGGACCACATGCTGCCACCGCTGAGACCGAGCAACGTGCGGCCGATCACGTCGGCACCGCGCAGCGCCACGCGCCGGGCACCCGAGGTTCCGCAATACGACAACGTGCGGCCAATTCGTCCGGGCGTGCGCGCCCACGGCATCGAGCTGCGCGCGCGGCCGATGATCCTCGAGGACGATCTGGATTAAGGGGCACGACCACTAAGACGAGACTCGCGCGGGCGGGTCTCGAAAGTTCGGCGCGTGGCTCGCGCACATATCGAGACGGGCGTGCCTGTGGGGGTATGCCGAGCCGCGCGCCCACAAGCTCCGCGAATCGTGTTGCGAGAGCCGAGAGGCCCGTGCGCCGACACTTTCGCCTAACCGTTGACGCTGCCGGCTTTCAGCCGCGCGCAAGCGTCCCCAAGAATGCCGTCAGATCGTTCGTCATGTGATGCACATGCGCCGGCGGCTCTTTCCAGGTTTTGATCTTCGCCTGCGCCGGGTGATCCATGTAGCTCGAATGCACGAGCACAGTGGTCATGCCGAGGTCGTGCGCCGCGACCAGATTGTGCGGCATATCCTCGAACATCGCGGCCTGATCGGGTGTCACGTCATGCGCGCGGATGAAGGTGTCATAGGCGGCGCGCTGCTCCTTCGGCACATAGGCCGTGGTGACGATGTCGCAGATGTCCTCGAACAGGTGCAGCACGCCGAGCTTCTCCGCGACGCGCTCGGCATGGCGGCGTGAGCCGGCGGTGAAGATCAGCTTGCGGCCGGGCAGGCGCTGGATTTCGGCGGCGAGCTCCGGGTGCTCGGGCACCGGCGACAGGTCGATGTCGTGCACGTAGTCGAGGAACGGCTCCGGCGCCATGCCGTGCAGCTTCATCAGTCCGGCGAGCGTGGTGCCGTACTGGCGGTAGTAGGATTTCTGCAGGTAGCGGGCGTGCTCGGTCGGCACGCCGAGATAGCGCTCGATGAATTCGCTCATGCGCCGGTCCACCTGCGCGAACAGGTTGCAGTCGGCCGGATAGAGCGTGTTGTCGAGGTCGAACACCCAGATGCGCGTCGACGCGAAGGCTGGCGGCGCGGTCGGAGCGTCAGGTGCTGATGTGTCGCTGATCATGGTGCCAAGGCGCTGCGCTCTGCTCGGGGGTGACGGTCGCCCTGCCATACCATAAACGCGCGCTGGCCCAAGTGGCCGGTCGTCCACCCCGTCGAGACTCGAACTTAGGGCGGACTTGCGGGGCAACGGAGCCGCTGTTAGCGTCCGCACAAATCCTGTGTAGCACATAACTCGTGTGCGCCTGCGGGGGCGGTTCATTGGCCAAGAACATCACGCTTGCCATCGACGAAGACGTTTTGAACGACGTTCGCAGATACGCGGCGGAGAATAATACGACCGTCAACGCGCTGGTGCGTGCCGCGCTCGAAGGTGTCGCCGAGCGGGTCCGCCGGCAGCATTCCGAGTGGGATGAACTGTTCGCAATCGCCGACGAGTCCGGTGCACGGGCAGCGGCTCGCGCCGCACCGGGTGATGCGGGTCGAGGGCGGCGCCCATGACCGCCGACGTGTTCCTCGATGCCGGCATCCTCGTCTCCGCGGTGGACGCCGATCCGGCCGGCGCGACGAGACGCGATCGCGCCCGCGCGCTGATCCGCGAGGATCGCTTCGGCACCTCGGCGCAGGTGGTGCAGGAATTCTACGAAACATCGACGCGCCGGCTCGAGCGACCGCTGCGGCCGCACATCGCCGCGCGCTGGGTGGACCGGCTGCTGCGCATGCCGTTCGTGCCGACCGATGCGGTGCTGGTGAAGACAGCCATCATCCGCGCCCACGCCTTCGGCATTCCCTACTGGGAGGCCGCCGTTCTCTCTGCCGCCGAAGTGCTCGGCGCACGCACGCTCTATTCCGAAAAACTGAGCCACGGGCGGACCTACGGGGCCGTCACCATCGTCAATCCGTTTCTCGAAACCACGCAACGCTGAACTGAAAGGCACGCGCTGACATGTCGATCCTCATCAACAAGAACACCAAGGTTCTCGTGCAGGGCCTGACCGGCAAGACCGGCACCTTCCACACCGAGCAGGCGCTCGCCTATCACGGCACGCAGATGGTCGGCGGCATCCACCCGAAGAAGGGCGGAGAGTTCTGGAACGGCAAGGGCGGCGAGAAGCTGCCGATCTTCAAGTCGGTCGCCGACGGCGTGAAGGAGACGGGTGCCAACGCCACCGTCGTCTACGTACCGCCGGCGGGCGCGGCCGAGGCCATCATCGAGGCGATCGACGCGGGCGTGCCGCTGATCGTCGCCATCACCGAGGGCGTGCCGGTGATGGACATGGTCAAGGTGAAGGCGCGGCTGGAAAAGTCGAAGTCGCGGCTGATCGGACCGAACTGCCCGGGCGTGCTGACGCCGAACGAATGCAAGATCGGCATCATGCCGGGCAACATCTTCAAGAAGGGCTCGGTCGGCGTTCTCTCGCGCTCCGGCACGCTCACCTATGAAGCCGTGTTCCAGACCACCAACGAGGGCCTCGGCCAGACGACCGCGGTCGGCATCGGCGGCGATCCGGTCAAGGGTACCGAGTTCATCGACGTGCTCGACATGTTCCTCGACGATCCCGAGACCGAGTCGATCATCATGATCGGCGAGATCGGCGGCTCGGCGGAAGAAGACGCCTCCGCGTGGCTGATCGAGCAGGCGAAGAAGGGCCGCAAGAAGCCGATGGCGGGCTTCATCGCCGGCCGCACGGCGCCTCCGGGCCGCACCATGGGCCACGCCGGCGCGGTCATCTCCGGCGGCAAGGGCGGCGCCGAGGACAAGATCGCGGCCATGGAGAAGGCCGGCATCCGCGTGTCGCCCTCGCCGGCTCGTTTGGGCAAGACGCTGGTCGAAGTGCTGAAGGGCAACTGAGGCGGGCGGGTTGATACGACTCGCTGACGCATCGCCAGAAATGCGATCGGGGGCCATCGGCCCCCGATTTCGCTCGAGTCGGCAGTCGTATGGTCCGCTTTCCGGCCGATACAGACGCCGAATTCCCTCCACGCGGAGCGATTGACCCGCTTCTGTCATCGCGGGGCTTGTCCCCGCGATCCATTCCTCCGCGCAC
>DAIMJJ010000069.1:0-17713 GCA_036722275.1 Rhizobium sp.
TCGAGCTCATGGAGAAGTAGGAGAGGGTCTGTGCTACAGGGCGTCGACCGCTGACAATAGCCGTAGCGCCGCCAAAGGAGACCATGATGAGAAAACTCACAGCCGCGACTGCCGTGCTTTGTTGGATGGCAACAGGCGCCGCGTCACAGGAGCTGAAGATGAGCCAAGACATATCGATGGTTGCACCCGCGCTGGAGAAATACACCAACGACACGCTTCTCGGCGAAGTCTGGAAACGGCCGGGTCTCGCCGCGCGCGACCGTAGCATTGTGACGCTCGCGGCGCTGGTCGCGCGCAACCAGACCGTCGAGATGGCCTTCTACGTCAACCGCGCCCTGGACAGCGGCGTGAAGTCCGCGGAGATCTCCGAGGTCATCACGCACCTCGCATTCTATGCGGGCCGGGCGAACGCGGTGTCGGCGGCGAGCGTCGTAAAGGCCGTGTTCGCCGCGCGCAAGATCGGTCCCGAGCAACTGCCGCCTGCATCGCCGATGCTGCTGCCGCTCAACGAGGCAGCAGAGGCAGACCGCGCCAAGCGGGTCGGTGATCAGTTTGGCGCGATGTTTCCCGGCGTGACGCAATACACGACCGACGTTCTGTTCCGGGATTTGTGGTTGCGTCCCGACTTGGCGCCGCGCGACCGCAGCCTCGTCACCATCAGCGCGCTCGTCGCCAGTGGTCAGGTCGCCCAGCTCACCGGTCACATAACGATCGGGATGAACAATGGCCTGACGCAGCCGGAAATCGCGGAGGCCATCACTCATCTCGCCTTCTACGTCGGTTGGCCCAACGTCTTCTCGGCGATGCCGGTCGCCAAAGACGTTTTCGAGAAACGGCCGAAATGACGCGCGAGCAATCGCGCAGTCGCAGAGGACACAAGATGTCAAAGGCCGCAGCGGCAGTGGCTGTTTTCACAGTCCAGCTGATCGGAACGGCCATGGCCGAGGAGCGCATTCTGATCTCTTCCGATTGGGGCAATGTCACAGCCGAACTGGTCGACAATGCAGCCACGCGCTCCCTCGTCGCGATGCTGCCTGTCACCATCGATATGCGCGATCATCTCAGGCAGGAGAAGACCGGCAATCTGCCCGCGCCGCTGCCTGAGATCGGTCGCCAGCCCGACTTCCAGACAGGCACGGTGGGCCTCTGGAGTTCGAACCATTTCGTGATCTACTATCGCGAAGGTCGCGTGCCGCAGCCTGGCATCATCCTGCTGGGTCGGGTCACAGGTGACGTGTCGATATTCGACAGGCCGGGACCGGTGACGGTGCGCGTCGAGCGCGTTCAGTGATTTGGATTGAGTTCGTCTTGGCCGGCAAGCCAAGCGACGCCAGTGAGCAGATCAGTTCCGCCCCGCGCCGTCGTCGGCAGCCGGGCGAGCTTGTGCGCGGCAGGGTCAGGCACCGGACACTGAAACCCCGATGGTCACCGACGCGGCGTAGCTGCCATCGGCTGGCAGGGACACCGACAGCGTCTGCGCGGCCAGTTGTTTCGGCGTGTTGTCGCGAAACACCATGTCGCGTTCGAGCGGCGAGCGTTCCAGGTTCGCGACGCTTTGGCCGTAAACGGGATGGCGGCCATAGACGACCTTGCAGATATCGGCGGGGACGGCGAGTTGCGATGTCAGGATGCGATTGCGGTAGTCCGTCGCCTTGTCGAGGCTCGGGTAGATCTCGAAATGCATGTGCGGAGTGCGGCCCTGGTAGCAGCCTGGGACGATGGTCGTGAAGTCCACACGCCCCTGCGCATCGCCGACGCCGACGGCGCGCAAATAGTCCGCGTCACGCAGGTCGTAGATCGAATAGCGACCGGCGGCATCGCAATGCCAGACATAAATGGCGTGGCCGGCGAGCGGCACACACGATCGACCAACCCCGGTCAGCACGATCGACAGTCGCAACGCGGCGCCCTCGGCAACTGGTCCACCGCGACGAAGCGTTGGTCGCATGTCCTGACGAACGATGCCGCTCTCACGCAAAACATTGGCAAGCGTCCCATGCGCGCGATTGGAACCGTCGGCAGGAAACGGCCCTGCGGTCTCGCTCGGATGCACGACGCAGTTTTGGCCATCGGGTCCGATCGCCGACTGCTCGGCCTCGGCACGCGTGACAAATGGCAGCTGATCGCACCCGGCCGACGTCGCTGCAGCGGTCGCCGCCAGGAGTGTCAGCGCCCTTCGGCGCGTCAGGATTTGTCCGAGATCATGCTGCAAGCCGTGATCGTGGTCGTCGCTCATCCTGGTCGATGCCTCTGCGGTCATGCCGATCGGGTCCCTGCGGGCAGCGGTGAGTGACCGCAGATGACAAGCCCAAAACGATCTTGCGGCAACTTTCCGTCGCGATCGTGGTGCCCGGCTCGGAAGTTGTGAATATCTAGCCGCGGTTGGGTGTCCGCGCCATCCAGCGGTTCACCTGGTCCAGAGCGTCCCGTTCCTGATCGGCCTTCATCACGAAGGCCGTCTCAATCCGCGCACGCGGTCCGAGGCGCGCAAGCATGCTCAGGCTTTGGCCGACCCCGTAGCCGCCGTGAGAACGGCACCAGCCGCTTGCCGGCAAGATCGTGCCGCGCAACGAAGGTCCGAATGACAGGCGGCGCTGTCATCCCCCAGATCGGAAAGCCGAGATAGATGGTGTCATGGCCTGCAATGTTCTGGACCAGTTGCTTCAGCGGCGGCTCGAACGCCGCATCACTCTCCCGCTTCGCCTGCTCGACAGTCTGCCGGCAGTCCTCAGGGTACGCAGCTGCTGGCTCGATCTCGAACAGCTCGCCGCTGACCGCCCGGCGGATCTGAAGCGCCACGACGCGTGTGTTGCCGGTCCGCGAAAAATACGCAACCAAAGGCGGTCGTGCTGCGGCGTTCTGTGCCTGGCCTTTCGCCGACGGAGAGGCGATCGCGCCGAGGCCAACCAGCATCTTCAATCCGTCACGCCGTGTGAAGGGGTTGTTCATGGTGCCTCTCGTCAATTCTTGGCGCGGCTGGCTGAACGTCGTATTCGCATGTGAAAGCCCGCCTGATGGCCATCTCGTACAAATCGCCGGTCACTTACTTGCTGTCACTTTCGTTCGAGGGCCGGCGGGCAACGAGAACATGATAGGCGACCGCGTCCCAAGCATTGTGGATGCCGATGAAGAGCAAGAGGAGAACCGCTGCGCCAACGGCGAATAAGGCTTCATGTGTGCGCGAGGCTGCCGCGAACGCAGATGCGATGAGAACAGCATAGGCGAGCACTGGAGATACGAAATGGAAGGCCCAGTCTTCGCTTTGCGGCTGGTATGTCGTTTGCGTCCTTATGCGCCGGGCCACAACGGCTGTGTAGATGAGCCCGGCGATCCCTGTCATGCCCCACAGCACAGCGAGATAGCGCATCGACTGCCATGGCGCCCGCAGCAGCGCCGACACGAGCAACACGGCGCAGAAGTGCACGATCGTCGGAGTTGCGAAGGCAGCACCTGCCTCGGCAGCTCGTGGCGGCGGGCGCTCGGCGATGAGGGTCATGACGACGAATTGCAGGCCGATCAGAGCGCCAGCCGCCGAGGCGACGATGAGATAAAAACTGTCCCACTCTTTCAGTTCTGACATCATGTCTCCACCCCTTGGCGCTCGATCTCTCCGGTGCGCGCAGCCTGATCGCCGCGCCCTGCTATCGACGAAAACGACCAGCTGGGTGCACAGCAGATGTGCGCACGAATCCCAGATCGTTCCTGACCGGCGCGGGCTCGGCCTCGAGCGGCATGTTGGGTTGGTCGGAGACACCGTCCAGTGCCGCGAGTGGATCGGCGGCAAGGCCTTCAAACAACGCGTCGAAATCACGCGTCTTCGGCCCGTCCTCTGCAACGAGTTCGAACGTCTTGCGATCAGCCTGCGGGCTGATCAGGCTTTGAACCAGAACCTCCGCGATCTGCCGTCTTGCGACGACGCCGTCGCTCGGATCGCCAGCCTGGCGCCTGTCGCCCTGCAGCATGACCAGCCTCTGCTGGCCGCTGTTGTTGTAGTCGAACCAGCCGGGTCGGACGATCGTATAGGGGCGCCCGGTGGCCCTGACGAGACGCTCCGAGCGTCGCTTCCAATCATGCGCTTCAGTGCGCCTGTTATAGTCGCCGGTGCGATTGGTGACGCCGATCGCGGTCATCAGCGCAATTCGCACATTGGCGTCGCCGATGGCTCGTAACACGTTGCGAACACCGCCGTAGTCGACGGTCTCGGCGCCGACCCTACCTGCGCCGTCGGAGCCGAGCGTGAACACGACCGCTTCGATGCCGGCGACGGCCGCGTTCAGTGACTCAGGGCGCGTAACGTCACCGACCACCAGTTGCGCCGCATCAGGCAATGCGTCGGCCTTGCTGCGATCACGCACGAGCGCTCTCACGTCGAAGCCGGAACGCAGCGCTTCCTCAACGACGAGCCTGCCAATGCTGCCGGTTGCGCCGACCGCGAGTAGGATTTTCTTGGTCATAGTTTCTCCATTGTCACGAAATCGCGACGCCACTCGATCAGGGTGCAAGCACTCACTCGGCCGTCATCGCGACACGGAAGCCGATGCTGATGCCGCGATAGTCGGGCTCGTAGGGCTTGCGGAAGGCCGTGCGCCAACTCGTGGCCGTCTGATGCCAGCTCCCGCCTTTGACGACGCGCGACGTACCGGTGCGCGGTCCGATGGGATCGATGGCTGCAGCTGCAGACGGGCGCTCGACGTACCAATCCTGCACCCACTCCCACACGTTGCCATGGACATCGTGGAAGCCCCAGGGATTGGGCCGCTTCTGCCCCACGGGATGCGTGCCGCCCGAGGCGAAGTCCTCGCCGTACCAGGCATATGTTCCGAGCTGGCGCGGGTCGTCGCCGAAGGAGTAGGCCGTCGTCGTGCCGGCGCGCGCGGCGTATTCCCACTCCGCCTCGGTCGGCAGGCGATAACGCGCGTGCCCCTCCTTCTCGTTGAGGCGCCTGATAAAGGCCTGTGCGTCGTTCCACGACACCGTCGCGGGGTGGTCTGGCCTGGTGATGCGCTCGGCCATGCCGGGCAGGCCGTAGAACGGGTTCGAGCGCGAGGCGGTGTAGGGATTGCTGCCCATGACGGCTTCCCATTGCGCCTGCGTCACCTCGTATTTGCCGAGGTAGAACGGCTTGCTGATGGTCACCTGCCGGCGTGGTTTTTCGCTCGCCGCTGCTGCCCGATCGTTCGCGTCGGAGCCCATCATGAAGGTCCCGGACGGAACCAGCAGCAGCTCGATGCCGACGCCGATGGTGACCGTTATTTCAGCGGCGTTGCCCGGCACATTGCCAACGACCGCGCCTACGAGCAGCAGACCGACCGTCGCGACAATCCGGTGTTTCGATGATTGCATCGATAAGTCCTCGATGTGTGGCGCAGTGCACTCGATCATCAGCGCGGCTGGTACTGCGCGGCGGTCACCTGTTCCAGCCAATCGACAGTCTTGCCGTCGAGCGCCTCAGCGATAGCGAAATGCGTCATGCGCGTGGTCGCCGTGGCGCCGTGCCAGTGCTTCTCGCCCGGTGCAAACCAGACGATGTCTCCGACGTTGATCTCCTCGACCGGTCCACCCCACACCTGCGCCCATCCCTGGCCTGCGGAGACGAACACGGTCTGCCCGAGCGGATGGGTATGCCAGGCCGTCCGCGCACCGGGCTCGAAGGTGACGATGCCGCCGCCGACGCGCGCGGGTGCCGTGCCCTGGAAACGGGACTCGATCTGCACCGCGCCTGTGAAGTATTCCGCTGCGCCCTTCGAAGGCTGTGAACCGCTCCGGGTGATCTGCATAACCGAGCGCCTTTCTTGGCTGTGAGTTCCGGTAGACAGGGCAACGCTGGCGAATCCCGCCGATGTTGCGAGCATGTGCCGCCGTGAGATTTGCATGTCGCCTCGCATTTGCAGCTCGTTACGACTTTCCTGCGTCGGGACCGTAGTAGAAGTTCGCCGTGGCCCCTCCATCGATCAGGAAATCGCTGCCGGTGATGAAGCCGCCCTCCGGTCCCATGATGAGGGCGGCAAGCGCTGCGACCTCGTCGGGGGTGCCTGCGCGGCCCGCGGGCATCTTCTTCAGCATCGCCTGATAGAAATCGGCACGGTCGCCATGGAGCTCGTCGTGCGCCAGGGGCGTCACGATGATTCCAGGGCTGATGGCATTGATCCGCGCGCCGCGTTTCGCCCAGTTGATCGCCTCGCCGCGCACCCTGAGCGAGTTGCACCGCTTCGAAATCTGATAGGCGTGGAGCGTGTCCTTGACCGCCTTGACGAAATCGAGTGCCAGCAAATCTTCAGCCGGCGCGGTCGCCAGCAGCGCGTCCTGTTCGGCGGTCAGCGCGGGCAGGCGATAGCCCGATTGCGACGAGATCACCACGCCCGAGCCGCCCGGCGCGATGACCTTGCCGAACTCTTCGAGCAGCATCGCGGTGCCGTAGAGATCCACCTTCAGGATGGCCTCGATGGGCGCCTGCGACGGCGAGACGCCGGCCGCCTGGACCAGGGCTTTGACGGGCCCGAGCTCTTGGGCCTTGCCGATCACCGTTCGTACCATGGCGCGATCAGAGACATCGGCCTGCATCGCCGTGGTCTCGAATCCTGCATTCTCAAGCAGTTTCGCGGCTGTGTCAGCCGATTCCTGGCTGTGATTTGCCACCAGGATGTGGCGGCCGCTGCTGATGCGGCGGGCAATTGCCTGACCGATGCCGCCGGCGCCTATGACGACCGTTACGTCTGTCATGTCACGACTCCTTCTGATTGAGCGCGGCGATCATTCGTCCACGCGCAGCATCGTCTTGATGGCGCGGCGCTCATCCATCGCCTTGTAGCCTTCGGCCACCTGCTCGATCGGCAGGACGAGATCGAAGACCTTGCCGGGCGCGATCTTGCGGCTCAGCACGCGGTTCATGAGATCGGGAAGAAAGCGGCGGACGGGAGCCGGGCCGCCCAGCATGCGCTGCTGCTTGAAGAAGAGCTGCTGGCCGTCGAAGCTGACGCCATGCGGAACCCCGACATAGCCGATGGTCCCGCCCGGGCGGCACACGCCCATCGCCTGGCTCATCGACTGCTCCATGCCGACGCACTCCAGAACTGATTCCGCGCCGACGCCGTTCGTCAGCTCCACGATGCGGGCGATGCCGTCATCGCCGCGCTCCTCGACGATGTCGGTGGCGCCGAACTCACGCGCGAGGTTCTGGCGATCCGCGTGGCGGCTCATGGCAATGATGCGTGCCGCACCCATCTGGCTTGCGGCCAAGATGCCCATCAGTCCGACCGCCCCGTCGCCGACAACGACCGCGGTGCCGCCTTCAAGCACCTGCGCCGCATAGGCCGCATACCAACCCGTGCCGAGCACATCGGAGACCGCATGCAAATGCGGAACCATGTCGGCATCAGGCATCTCATCCGTTGCGACGAGTGTGCCATCGGCGAGCGGCACCCGCGCATATGGTGCCTGCGCGCCGGTCATGAACTCGCGCTGTGCGCAGGATGATTGGAAGCCGAAGCGGCAGTGGGGGCAAGTGTTGTCGGAGATGCAGAAGCTGCCGACGACGAACTGGCCTTTTTTGATGGTTCGAACCTCGGACCCGACCTCGACCACCACGCCGCAGTACTCGTGCCCCATGTTTTGTGGTCCGTCCTGCGGCTGCAATCCGCGGTACGGCCAAAGGTCAGACCCGCAGATGCAGGTCGCCGCCAGTTCGATGATGGCGTCAGTGGGTTTGGCGATTTTCGGGTCGGCGACGTCCTCGAAGCGGACATCACCTGGGCCGTACATGACTGTGGCGCGCATTGATCGTCTCCTTTGATATCTGTCGTGAAGGTCAAAGCCCGCTCATCTTCTTCAGAAGCTCGGGATTGTGGTCGCATTGGATGCGCCGCCGTCGCCTCGCCCAGTGTGAGCATCAATCGAGACCTTTGCGCTTGAGAAACTCTGACACCAGATCGGCGATCTCGACGTTGTTTAAGTCGGAGAAAAGAAAGTGCGTGTTGCCGCGAATGCCGAGCGCCGGCAAATGAACCAGCTGAGCGTCGCCGCCATGACGGTTTACGGCGTCGACCCAGAGCCGTGCCATTGCAAGGCGCACGCGCCAATTGTCCTCGCCGCGGCGTGCCGTCGGTTGGGTCGGTATGTTGTCGCCGTAATAGATCACGATGGGAATGCGGGTGAGCTTGCGGAAGTCCTCCAGACTCACTGGCTCCGGAGAGAGGGGGCCGGCAGCACTGGGCATTGCAGCCGGCAATTCACCTTCGGGAAAGACGAAGCCGCTGCCCGGCTCGAACGATACGATGGCCTTGATGTTCTGGCTCCTGATCGCGCTCAGCCATCCCGGCCCGCCGGCTTGGGAATGCGTGAACGGGATCGCAGGGCCGATACGGGTCACCAGCGCCGACATCGCGTCCGCGATCACGCCCGCATCGTAAGGTCCGGTGTTGGGGGTCACCGAACGGAAGAACTGGTCGAGCGTCTCGGGTTTGCGGTCGAACTGAACGCCTTCGAAGTAGTTCGGCCATATCCCCATCCGGAACTGGTCGAAGAACAGCTGGTCATAGGGTGTCGGTTCGACGGTTGCGGCGATGGTGCTATTGCCGGCCCGGCCGCGCCTCGGCTGATCGACCACGTAGACCGGGAAACCGCGACGCAGAAAGAGCGTCTGGAAGCCCTCGCGTCCGTCCGGTGTCGTCTCCCAGCTTCGGCCGGACTGGAAAGCGCCGTGCAGCATGACCATCGGCAGCGGCTTCGGGTTCTGCGGCACCTGATAGGAAGCGTAGAGATGATCGCCGTGGAAGCTTTGGCCAGCCGCAGTGGGCGTGTTGTTGTCGTATGTGCCCGGCGTTCTCGACACCGTGCCGCCAGCCGCAAAGCTCCCCTCCTTCTCGATCACGAGAGCGTCCTGCGTCTTGCTGCCTTGAGCCATTGCGCTCACCGTGGTCATTGCGAGGGTCGCGCAGAGCACCGCCGCGCGAGCCATGCACGAAAGAAGCTGTGTCATTGCGCCGTTACCCTCTGGTTCTGATCTCTGAGTTTTCCAAGGCAGTTGCACCATCCCGCCCCGCTTCGACCAGGCGAGGGCGCACCCTTTCAGAGGGTCCGCTGGAAGAACGGCGTCAGCTTGCCCAGTGCGGCTTTCACATGGTCAGGAACCCAATACGTCTGGATGTGTGTGGCGCCTTCGATCTTGAACAGTTCCTTGTCGGTCGCGCCCGTCGCTTTGGGGAATGCATCCTCCGTCATGTAGAGGCTGTCGGCCTTGCTGCCGGCGATCATCAGCAGCGGAATGTCGATCAGACCGATCTGGTCGGCGGCGTCCCATCGCATCAGGTCCAGCAAGCTGCTCATCGTGTACTTGAATGTCGAGCCCGGGTGCGCGTGCGTCCTCCAGTAGTATTCGTAACCCTCGCGATACAGAGCAAATGGCAGCGCGGCGATCTGCGCATCCGTCATGTCGGCATCACCCGCATAGCGGATATCTCCCCCGGCAGTCTCCAGAGCGCGAGCATCGGTCGCCTGCCGCAAGCGCTGCTGGATCGTGTCCATCTGCGAGTCGCAGTATCCGTTGCGGCGAACGCGTCCGGAGTTGAACATGCTCAGCGTCGCGAGCGCCTTGAACCTCTTGTCGGTCTTAGCCGCCGCCAGTGAGTAGCCGCCGCCGCAGATGCCGAACAGCCCGAGGCGCTTGGCATCGACGCCGGGATAGCGGGTGATGAAATCCGCCGCACCGTGGATATCCTCGATGCGGAATTCGGGTTTGTCGACGCTGCGCGGCGCTCCGCCGCTCCCGCCCTGATAGGCGGCATCCATGGCAATCGTGATGAAGCCCTGCTCCGCCAGACGCTGAGCATAGAGGCCAGCAGTCTGTTCCTTCACACCGCCGTTCGGATGCGCGACGACGATCGCCGGATAGCTCTTGCTCGGATCATAGCCCGCTGGAGTGTAGACGTTGGCGACGATATCCAAGCCGTTGAGCTTGTACGTCACTGGATGGATATTGACTTTGCCGGGTTCGTTCTTCGTGATCGCGCCTTCATAGACCAGCGTGAACGGGTTCTGTTTGTAGCCGGCTGCAGCGGCAGTAGATTTGGCCATCGGGGAAACTCCTAGTGTAGCACCTGAGAGGACGAATGCGAGCGCACCGAGGAACTCGCGCCGGTTGTTGTTGATCACGTCCGTTATGCCGAATTCGGCAAGGTCGTTTTGGCTCATGTTTGTGGCTCGTTCGGTGAGGACTGCAGACGGAGAGCAGGAAATAAGTCAGCTTCAGCGCTTTTGCGGCGCTTCGACGCCCGACATCTGCATCACGGCTGGTGGCAGCCGATCGCCGCGGACCGTGATTGCAGCCACGGCCGCGTTCAGCTGGCGCACCTCGTCGGCCGTGAAGGTAACGGCCGCTGCGCCCAGGTTTTCTTCCATGTGCGCTCCATTCGTCGTGCCGGGGATTGGGACAATGAACGGCTTCTGCGCGAGCAGCCACGCCAGGGACAGTTGCGCAGGGGTGACGTTCTTGCGCTGTGCCCAGGTCCGCACGACTTCGACAAGAGCGAGGTTTGCAGGCAAAGCGTCGGGCGCGAAGCGCGGGACGGCAGCTCGGAAGTCCGCGGTTGCGAAGCGCCGATCAGCTGGAACGGTTCCGGTCAGAAAGCCCATGCCCAGCGGGCTCCAGCAGACGAAGCCGATGCCGAGCTCCTCGCACAGCGGCAGCACTTGCATCTCAGGGCCGCGCCACAGCATCGAATACTCGTTCTGGATCGCGGCGAGCGGCTGCACGGCATGGGCGCGGCGGATGGTCTGCACGCCCGGTTCGGACAGGCCGAAGCTCCTGACCTTGCCCTGGACTATCAGATCCTTCACCGCGCCGGCCACGTCCTCGATCGGCACCCGCGGATCGACGCGGTGCTGATACAGAAGGTCGATGCGGTCGGTCCGCAAGCGACGCAGCTGCGCTTCGACCACCTGACGGATGTGTTCGGGCCGGCTGTTCAATCCGCCCGGCCGGCGCTCGCCGGTCGCCAAGTCGATGTCGAAACCGAATTTGGTAGAGATCACGACGCGATCACGAACGCCTTGCAGGGCTTCGCCGACGATCTCCTCGGAGAGGAAGGGGCCGTAGGCTTCGGCGGTATCGAAGAAGGTGACGCCACGATCGACGGCGCGCCGCACGAGTTGGATGGCGGCCGGGCGATCGAAGCTGCTGCTGTAAAGATCCGACACAGACCCCGTCGCCGATCCTGGCCGCCATTGGCATCCAAGCCCGATCGATGAAACCTCCAGCGAGCCAAGCTTGCGCCGCTGACCGCTCGGGAGCGTGGATTGGGCTCGGGTGGCGCCAGGCGTCAGGAGCGAGGGCGCGGCACTCAAGACAGCCGCGGCCAACAACAATTCCCGGCGACCGTAGAGGCGCGGGTGAGGATGGAGTGATGCGGGTTGGCGTCTATTGGGCATGGTCAGCAGTCCTTTGGAAATTCGGGAAGGCGCAGGCGCGAGGCGAATGATGAGGATCTCAGCGGCCAACGAGCTTCTGCAGCTGCTCTGGGTAGCGCGCGCCATGCACGGTGATGCGTGACAAGGCCGCTTCGATCCGGCTCAGATCATCGGCGCTCAACGTGACGTTCGATGCGCCGAGGTTCTCCTCGAGCCGATGCAATTTGGTCGTGCCGGGGATCGGCACGATCCAGGGCTTCTGCGCCAGCAGCCACGCCAATGCGATTTGCGCCGGCGTCGCGCTCTTGGCCTCGGCGACCTCACGGACGACGTCGACCAACTGCTGGTTCGCCTTGCGGGCGTCCGGCGAAAAGCGCGGCACGACGTTGCGGAAATCCGTCGTGTCGAACGTGGTCTGGTCGCTGATGGCCCCGGTCAGGAAGCCCTTGCCAAGCGGGCTGAACGGCACGAAGCCGATGCCGAGCTCTTGTAGCGTCGGCAGAATCTCGCGCTTCGGCTCGCGCCACCACAGCGAATACTCACTCTGCAGCGCGGTGACCGGTTGCACGGCGTGCGCAAGGCGGATCGTATCGGCGCCGGCTTCCGACAAGCCGAAGTGTTTGACCTTGCCGGCGGCTATCAGCTCCTTCACGGCCCCGGCCACATCCTCGATCGGCACCGCGGGATCGACCCGGTGCTGGTAGAAGAGATCGATGCGGTCCGTCCTGAGCCGCTTGAGCGCCGCATCGGCGACGGCGCGAATGCGCTCCGGGCGGCTGTCCAGGCCTTTGGCTGTCAGACCTTCCTTGAAGCCGAACTTGGTGGCGATCACCACTTTGTCGCGCACCGGTGCCAACGCTTCGCCGACGAGGTCCTCGTTCGCAAACGGTCCATACGCCTCGGCGGTATCGAAGAACGTGATGCCGCGGTCCACGGCCGCGCGGATGAGCGAGATGCCGTGCTGCTTCTCGACTGCTGGTCCGTATCCGAAGCTGAGCCCCATGCAGCCGAGCCCCAGCTCCGAGACTTCGAGACCCTGTCCCAGTGTTCGCGTTTTCATAGTTTCGGACCCTTTCAACTGTGGCAACGGCGGTCGCCGCCCTCAGGGCGCACACCGTGCGGACTGTTTCTGAAGTTGAATCTAGGCCCAGGACGACTTTGTGATAAGGTCGGAAAATCGCCATGACCTCCTGAGGAATTTTCAGCAATGCCCCGCCGCGACGCCGGTGATCTCATCGCCTTCCTGGCCGTGGCCCGCGAGCGCAGCTTCACCCGCGCGGCAGCCGGGCTCGGCGTGTCCCCGTCGGCGCTCAGCCACACATTGCGCGGGCTCGAGGAACGGCTCGGCGTGCAATTGCTGACACGCACCACCCGCAGCGTCGCGCCGACGGAGGCCGGCGAGCGCCTGATCGGCTCGATCACGCCGCACGTCGAGGGCATCGAGGAGGCCCTGGCCGATCTGAGGGTGGTGCGCGAGAAGCCGGCCGGCTCGCTGCGTCTGGTGGCCGGTGATCTCGCGGCGGAGACGATCCTGTGGCCGGCGGTGCGGAAGCTGCGACGCTCCTACCCCGACATCATGGTCGAGATCGACGTCGACAACGGCCTCTCCGACATTGTCGGCGAGCGCTATCACGCCGGCGTCCGGCTCGGCGAGCGCGTCGACAAGGACATGATCGCCGTGCGCATCGGCCCCGACCTGCGCATGGCCGTGGTCGGTGCACCGTCGTATTTCGCTGACCGTCCGAAGCCGCGCGCACCAAAGGACCTCACCCACCACGACTGCATCAACATCCGCTTGCCGACGCTCGGCGGCTACTACGTCTGGGAATTCGAGAAAGGCGGCAAGGAGGTCAAGGTTCGCGTCAACGGGCCACTGGCCTTCAACACAGCTCGTCTGGCCGTCGAGGCGGCTCTCGCGGGAGAAGGGGTGACCTTCACGTTGGAGGACCGCGTGAGCCCGTACATCAAGAGCGGCAAGCTTGTCCGGGTGCTCGCGGATTGGTGTCCGCCGTTCGCAGGTTTCTTCCTCTACTACCCGAGCCGGCGGCACGTGACGCCGGCCTTCAAGCTGCTGGTCGAGGCCTTGCGCTGGCGGCCCCGAACGTGACGCAAAAAACCAGCGTGGGACGCTGATGCCGTTCCAATTCGCCTCCGAGAGGCACGCGCACGGAGGTACAGACTCACAACCGATTCTGTGACGGAAGAAAATTCCAGACAGGCTCTCAGGGCCTGTCGGGCATGTCGCCCATCCATTGGTTGACAAAATTAAGCGTCACGTTCGGCTCGGGAGGTCTGATCACGATGCGTGGCGGCGAATGTACTCCAAACGGCTCAGCTGGTCACGGGCGAACTCACCGAGCATGACGCGTTACCGCCGCTCGTTCTTTTTGGCGCTCGGTGATGTCGACGACCACGCCGACGCGCACGGCGGTACCGACAACCCGCTCGGCTCTCGTCACGCCCAAGTAGCGGCCGTCGAACGACGCACTGCTTTGGGCCAGAAGGAAAACCTCGCCGGCTGAAAGAACGCGGCAGCCCGACCACTTCGGCATTGGCCGGCCCGCAGTATCGACGGCGCGAGCTCTGACCGCGACGTGCGTCCCGATCAGTACCATCGCGCCGAACCGACAAATCCGATCGCCTTCGATGCCTGCCACGGGTTTCAACAGGAATGCCGACCTGTGCAGGTATCGTCCGAGCGCAGCTTGCCCGTATGTGCCAGGCATGCCGGGCCCGAGTCGCACGACAGCGAGCTCGCCGCGCCGTGGCGATGCGGCGCGAACGATATAGAAGCCGATCGGCACGCTCGGAGATGCGTTCCAGATGACCCGCGGCATCGCGGCCTTGGTCGAGCCTGCGATTGCGCTGATGCCGATGAACGTCGCCGCAATCCACGTCGGCCTCATCGCGTGGCTCTCGATCCCGGTGCTGGCCGCGTCGCTGATGGAGCGGCTTTGGGCTCTGGAGGCTTCGGTCGTGTGCGCTCGGACCACGCTTTCAACTCGTCCCGATCGTAGAACACGCGACCGCCATGCTTGCGGTAGTCTGGGCCGATTCGGAGGGAGCGCATGTTCTCCAACGTATGCGGCACAAGCCGCAGGTACTCTGCGGCCTCGTTCGTCGTGAGGAATTTGGATCGTCGTGACTTTGGCAAGGTACCGCTCCTACGCTCTTCGGCGATGGTGAGGAGGATGCGGGAAGTCGTTGACTCTCGGGAGTCACGAACTGCAGAAGCACAAAACAACACACGTTAGCGGATCAATTTTCGGTAGCCGCCGTCGCGGAGCTGCCGGCCCATCTTTCGGGCGCGGCGGACGAGCTCTTTCATTGAACGGCTTCCACTCTTCCACGCTTGTCTTGCGCGTTCGCGGCCGAAGATGGCGGCAGCAGTTTCGAAGTGACTGACGCCGGCGATGTCGCCGTCGAGGGCGATGACCGCGTTGCGCAGCACGATCCGTCTCTGGGTTCGCTTCTTACTGCCTGGAGCAAAATTGATCAGGTCTTCATAGCGTGCCAGCAGATCGCCGCAGGAGCGGGCGCCCCGACGTCCCTTTACGACGAATGTCAAGCGCACCGCTCCGCGGAAAACGCGGGCCCCGGTCAAGCTCAGGGTGACAGCTTCTTCGGGCGTCCGGAGCAGCACATGCTCGATGCTGTCGCAGTCGACGACCACGTGTTGGCTGGTGCTCAAGCGGGTGAGCGACAAGTCTGCTGGTTGACCATTGCGCCGGCGGCGCGATCTCGCCTCAAGCGCCCGACCGCCGGCACGCTCCGTCCACCAGAAGGGTGCATCCGGCGCAGGCAGCGCCGGATCGATGAAAGGGACACAGGCACCACTTCCGGGCCGCGCGTGCCGAGATCGAGAACCGCCAGAGCTTCTGGCCTGTAGGCAGCAATTTGGGCTTCACCTTTTCGGCGCCAGCGCTTATCGCGTCCTTTTCGTACTCGGGATTGCGTCGCAGAAATTCCCATGCGAACTCGTGCTCGCTGAGCTGGTCCAGATAGTCGTAGGCCCCGTCTTCCGGCGGCCAGCTCGGTCGTTCGCGCGGTCGGTCGCTCATGTTCGCGCCGCAGGTTGCCCGACGGTGCGCCCGGATGTTTCCGTGACGCGCCTAGCTGCACCGCCCAACGACGGACCAGGGCGGTGCCGCAGCTCAAACAAAGGCTGCGTGGCTCGGGAGATCTGAACAATGTCCTCCCCGCATCGATATTGCTGCATTTCGATTTGAGCTGCGACAATCTGTTCAAAGATTCTGGAGGTAACCCTAATGTCGGCAGCACGCGTCTTATCAACGACTGTCTAGCAGATGCTTGTAGCCCTCGCGGGTCATCCATCTGGCACGCGCAAGATGCGCATCGAAGCGGGCCTTGAACCGGGACGGATCGGCTTCCGGATCAACCTTGAAGACGACGCGCATGATCTCCTCCCATGATGCGCCAACGGCGTCGCCGTCGAGCATCATGACGTACTCCTTGAGATGCGCACGGTCGTAGTCGGTGATGCCCGGTCCATCGATCGGAATCTGTTCGCCTGGGACGTCCGCTGGTTCGCTCACGGCCAATGCCTCCGGCTGAGGCGCGGTTTACATATTATAGTTGATAAACTGCCGATGCGACTTCCGCCAAGCCAGTTCGCATGGACCTCAAGCGGCTGGTCGGGAGAAATGTGCGGCGGATCAGACGTGAACAGCGTCTGACGCAGGAGCAGCTTGCCGAGCGCTGCGGTCACAGCCAGCAGTACATTAGCGAGCTTGAGCAGGGAAAGCGGAACGCCACGTTGATCAGCATCGCTGTGATCGCACAGGCCTTGAGCGTGAGCCACCTGGAGCTTTTCGGCACTGGGGCCGAAAAGAAGTAAATGGCTCACAAAGAACCCACGCGCCCCAGGGCCAGGCCGCGATTCCGTAGCAGCGGACTCTATGGTGCCGCCTGTTCTCATGCGATGATCTTATAGCACAAAGGCCGACGGAGGCGATTATCTGGGCGCGTATATCGCGAGCCGATGATGATTTCCAAGCCAGAGGGCGGTTATCGTGATGTTCCGCTGAAAAGGCAGACGAGGAGCCTGGTACCCGCCAGTGTCAGCGCGGTGCCGAGACAGGCGGGGCTTTCTACTGGAGGTTTCCTGGGTCTTCCAAGAGCTTCCTCGTGCCTCCCGGCGCTTCCCGCCTTTCCCCATTGCCCGACCATCGCCCGCGGGCCACGGTAGAGGTCCACCTTCAACGGCTCGCACGTATGTCATCCTCGTCGCGTTCATCAGCTTCGCCGCCGTCGCCATCCGCAGATCTGCCCGGAAGATCGGTCGCCCCGGTGGCTCAGCTGATCACGATGAGCACGCTGCTCGAGACGGTACCGTTCAGCCGCCAGCACATCCTGCGGCTTGAGAAGCGAGGCAGGTTCCCGCGTCGCATTCGTCTCGGTGATAACCGGGTGGCATGGCTCAGGTCGGAGATCGAGGCGTGGATCGCCTCCCGAGTGGCGGAACGCGACGACGGCAAGTGGTAGTCCCCCCGACCATACAAGCCCAGAAAGCAGCGCTCAAGCGAGATGACTGTCGGTTGTCTCGCAAGATCGCATCGCAGCAAGCCCTCGACACCACGCGACCGGCGCAGAGGCCGGTCCGCGCATGATGGAACCGCGTGGAGCCGTCCTGCTGAGACACCATTGAGACATGGCCGTTGGCGGGCACCGAGACACGGAAGAATTAAATTATTGATTTCATTGGTCGGAGCGGCGGGATTTGAACCCGCGACCCCCAGTCCCCCAGACTGGTGCGCTAACCAGGCTGCGCTACACTCCGACGTGCCGCCTCTTTTGCACGCGAGCCCGGCCGGGGTCAACGGGCAACATGGAAGCAAGCGTCCGTATCACCCGGCCGAACCCGGCGCCGCAGCGCCTTCGCGCTCACTCGCCGCTCGCTGCGGCAGCCTCGGTGCGCCCGCCCGGGCTCTGTCGTTTGAGGTTCGCGGAAATATCGCGGGCGGCCTTGGCCATTCTGGCATCGCTGGCATTGCGCGCGCAGAGTGCGGCCAACGGCAGGGTGTAGCCGGCGGCGCCGTGATTGAGCTCACCGGTCGCCTTGACGCGCACGAGCCGCGCATGATGCCCCGCGGCGACGAGCCCATCGACGAAGCGGGCCTGCTGATCGAACGGCGTGCGCGCATCCGCCGGGTCTCCGACGATGAACATGCGCCGCGCGGAATTGCGCACGATGCCTTCGATCTGCGTCGACGGATCGTAGACGACGTTGCGGATGGCCCGCGTCGTCGTGCGTCCGCCATTGCGCAGAATCGAGGTGTGGACGAGGTCGACG
>DAIMJJ010000070.1:0-4209 GCA_036722275.1 Rhizobium sp.
CGAGCATGGCGATGACCGCCGCGGCCGGAAGCAGCACGAAATTGTATTTCGCGATGATGCCGAGCCCGATCGCAAGCCCGGTCAGCGCATAGGTAAACAGGCTGGGCGCTTTGATGGCCCGCACCAGCGCGAACAGGAACAGGCAGGAGGTGAAGATCACCGCGACCGTATGGGTGAGGTCGCGCTGCGCCTCAAAGCTCACCTGCGGCATGGTGAGGAGCCCGAGCGTGGCGATGATTGCGAGCGGGCGCGACCGCAGCACCATGAAACTGGTGAGCCCGAAGAACAGGTAGGACAGGAAGAGGACGAGGTTTTTCAGGACCGACAACGACGCAAGCGTCGGTCCGAGCAGCTGCTCGGACCCGTATTGCAGCCAGTTGTAGAAGGGCGGCTGGGTGTCGTAGCCGATGGCGAGCCACTGGGCCAGGAACAGCTGCTGGCCCTCGTCGAGCTCGAGCGAATGCGGCAGCGACAGGCGGACGATCACATTGGCGATGAAATAGGCGCCGAGCAGCGCAAAGACCAGATACGGCCTTTCCCGAAGCGCGGCGACCATCTCAGGCGCCCTTCTGGTAGGTCTTCCGGACGATGTAGTTCTTTGTCGTGTCGTCGGAGCGGGCCAGCATCTCGGCGAGGATGCCGGTGGTGATCATCTGGATCGAGGTGAGGAACAGCATGACGCCGACCAGCAGCAGCGGCCGCGTGCCGATGTCTTCGCCAAGCGCGAATTTCACCCAGGCGAGATGAAGCAGGATGAAGGAGGTGAGCGCACCGATCACCAGGCCAAGCGTGCCGAAGAAGTGGCCCGGCCGCTGCTTGAAGCGCATGAGGAAAAGCGGCGAAAGCAGGTCGAGGAAGACGCGGATGGTGCGCGAAATGCCATACTTGGATTCGCCGAACTGGCGGGCATGGTGGGTGACCACGCACTCTCCGATCCGCGAGCTGGGCACCACCGAGGCAACCCAGGCGGGGATGAAGCGGTGCATGCCGCCGAGAATCCGGACCTGCTTGATGACCTCCGAGCGGTAGAGCTTGAGGCCGCAGCCATTGTCGTGGATCTTCACGCCGGTGGCAGCGCCAATCAGGTAATTGGCACACCAGGACGGGATCTTGCGCAGAACCAGCGCGTCCTGCCGCGCCTTGCGCCAGCCGCACAGCAGGTCGAGATCACGGGCATTGAGCTCGGCGACCATGGACGGAATGTCGTAAGGGTCGTTCTGCAGGTCGCCGTCGAGTGTGGCGATGAGGCGCCCGCGCGATGCGTCGAAGCCCGCCTGCAGGCCGGCGGCCTTGCCGAAATTGCGCTGGAACTCGACGATCCTCAGGTCAAGACCTTCGCGGCCGAGATAATCGCGGGCAATGCTGAGCGTCTTGTCGGTCGAGCCGTCGTCGATGAGGATCAGTTCCCAGCTCTTGTCGAAGCCCTTCATCGCCTCGATGACCCGGTCGATCATCGGCCGAAGGCTTTCCTCCTCATTCATCACCGGGATGACGAGAGAGAGTTCGACCTCGTAGACGGCTGTGCCATCCTGGGTGGGTTGGGAAAGGCGCTCGAACGACACAGGACTGATACTCCGGAAATGGCTGGCTTTTGCTGTCGCGGTTGTTATAGGAACCAAGCAAAGAGCGCAATTCGGAACTTCCAGGGCCCCATGCAGACAGACGAGCAGAACCGCCGGCCGTCGGCGCTGGTGCGCCACCGCCTGTCGCTGATCGCTGCCGCCGCGATCCTCGCCTATGCCGCCTTCGTCCATTATGTCTGGGGCTGGAACGCAATCGTCGCCGAGTGGCGGGCGATTGGCTATGGCACGGTCGCGACCGTGATCGCGCTTCTGGTCTCCACCTATTTCGTGCGCGCCTGGCGGCTTTACGATTACTTCCCGCGTGAGACCGCGGGCCGTTTCATCGAGCTCTTTCACCTGGCGCAGGTGCACAATCTCCTGAACATCATGCTTCCCTTTCGCAGCGGTGAGACCAGCTTTCCCCTGCTCATGCGCTCTGAATTCGCCGTGCCGCTGCTGCATGGAACCTCGGCGCTGCTCGTCATGCGGCTCCTCGACCTGCATGCGCTGCTGGCCGCCGGCGGGCTCGGTCTGGTTCTGTCTTCCGATACCAAACTCGTGCCGGGACTGATCTGGGTCGCCTTCCTCGTCGCGCCCATTCCAGCCTTCCTGCTGAAGGGGCCGATCCTGTCTGCGCTGCGCCCGAGACTGAAGGGCAAGCTGGCGCGGATTCTCGACGGCATCGTCGACGGCCTGCCGAGCGACCTGTTTGCGCTGCTGCGCGCCTGGATCGCAACCGTCATCAACTGGGGCGTCAAGGTGCTGGTCTTTGCCTGGGCGCTCGGCCTGATGGGGGTTGCCCCGCTTGCTGCGTCCTTCGGCGGTGCGCTCGGCGGCGAGCTGTCCTCGGTTCTGCCATTCCACGCGCCAGCCGGTGTCGGCACCTATTCGGCCGGGATCTTGGCCGGCGCCGTCGCGCTCGGCGCGCCGACGGACCGGGCTTCCATGGACATACTGGCGCGCGCCAGCATCAACATGCACCTGATGATCATCCTCGCAGCGCTGATCGGCACGGTGCTGTCGCTGGCCCTCAACGAGCTGCGGCGGTTGAAAGCCGGCCGCTGAACGGCCGGCTTTCTCCACACTCGCGGCTTACTGGAAGGCGGTCTCGAAGAAGCTTCTGAGCTTGCGCGAATGCAGCTTTTCCTTTGGCATCGAGCCGAGCTTCTGAAGCGCCCGGATACCGATCTGCAAATGCTGGCTCACTTGCGTCTTGTAGAAGGCGGTCGCCATACCCGGCAGCTTGAGTTCCCCATGCAGCGGCTTGTCCGAGACGCAGAGCAGCGTGCCGTAGGGCACCCGGAAGCGGAAGCCGTTGGCGGCGATGGTCGCCGATTCCATGTCGAGCGCAATCGCCCGCGACTGCGACAGGCGCTTGACCGGCCCGCGCTGGTCGCGCAGTTCCCAATTGCGGTTGTCGATGGTGGCAACCGTGCCGGTGCGCATGATGCGCTTCAGCTCGAAGCCCTCGTAGCCGGTGATCTCCTCGACGGCGTCCTCGAGCGCCAGCTGCACTTCGGCAAGCGCCGGAATGGGCACCCAGACCGGCAGGTCGTCGTCGAGCACGTGGTCCTCGCGCATATAGGCATGCGCCAGCACGTAATCGCCCAGCCGCTGCGAATTGCGCAAGCCCGCGCAGTGGCCGAGCATCAGCCAGGCATGCGGTCTGAGCACCGCCACGTGGTCGGTGATCGTCTTGGCGTTCGACGGACCGACCCCGATATTGATCATGGTGATGCCGGCATGGCCCTTGCCCTTGAGGTGATAGGCCGGCATTTGCGGCAGCCGTCCGAGAGCAACGCCTTCGCTCGGCTCGCTGTGACCGGGATGGGTGACGAGATTGCCCGGCTCGATGAAGGCGGTATAGCCACCTCCACCCTCGGCCATCAGTTTGCGGGCATAGGCGCAGAACTCGTCGATGTAGAACTGGTAGTTCGTGAACAGCACGAAGTTCTGAAAATGCGCGGCGCTGGTTGCGGTGTAGTGCGACAATCGCGCCAGCGAATAGTCAATGCGCTGCGCGGTGAACGGGGCGAGCGGCTGCGGCTCGCCCGGGTGCGGATCATATTCGCCATTGGCGATCTCGTCGTCTGTGACGGTGAGGTCCGGCGTGTCGAACAGATCGCGCAGCGGCATATCGGCAAGCCCACTGGCGGCGGCCTCCACATGCGCGCCCTCATCGAAGGCGAAATGTAGGGGGATCGGCGTCGAGGATTCCGACACGACGACCGGAACCTGATGGTTGCGGATCAGCAGCGCCAGCTGTTCCTCGAGATAGTGCCGGAAGAGCCGCGGCCGGGTGACCGTCGTCGTGTAGAGCCCCGGCGCCGTGACATGGCCATAGGCCAGACGCGTGTCGATCTGGCCGTAACTCGTCGTTTCCAGCGTCACCTGCGGATAGAAGGCGCGATAACGGCCGGTGATCGGCGCGCCCTTGGCGAGCGACGCGAAGCCGTCGATGAGAAAGGCGGTGTTGCGCTCATAAAGCGCGGTCAACGCATCGACGGCGGCTGCGGCATCCGTGAAAACCTGCGGTTCGAACGGATCCGGGCTGATGAAATTGATGGGGGAGTGGAAATGGATTCGCTTGCTCATGAGTCATTATAGTTGAGACTTCTTGACAAGCAAACGACGTGGTCATGGCCGA
>DAIMJJ010000070.1:4309-15163 GCA_036722275.1 Rhizobium sp.
CTCCTGGGAATGGGCAACGCCGACGGCCACGAGCGGGCCGATGAAAAGCGCGGCAATGAGCGAGCAGCGAAGGCAGAGGGCGGCGATGTGGCTGGTGGAAGCGCGCATGGTTTTGTCCTCAGGGGCTCGCGATTAAAAAGGAGAGGCGCAGAAGGCGGCGCTGGACGCCAGGCAGGCGGCGGAGATCGACACCGGCCGTCCGGCTGCGCCGTTGCCGGCGGTGACCAGGCCTGCGACCAGCATGGCAAACACGGCCATGGCGAGCGTGAAGATCGTCATGCGTCTTGCTACCTTGGCCATCGTCGTTACTCCCGTCTCGTCGTTTCGATGGTGCCTTTATGCAAGAGCGGCCCTGAACGCGTCCTGAGGCGGCGGTTCATCTGCCATTCAGATCGGTTAAGGGGAATTCACTTGAACATCGGCCCGACGCATCTAACTGTTGGGGCAAATCCCAGTTCCCGTCCGCCCAATCGGAGAAAGACCCATGACCAAGCCGATCGAACTTTATTACTGGCCGACCCCCAACGGCTGGAAGATCTCCATCATGCTCGAGGAACTTGGCGTTCCCTACGAGGTGAAATATGTCAACATCGGCAAGGGCGAGCAGTTCGAGCCGGACTTCCTGAAGATCGCGCCGAACAATCGCATGCCGGCGATCATCGATCCGGACGGTCCCGGAGGCGAGCCGATCTCGATCTTCGAATCCGGCGCCATCCTGCAATATCTCGGGCGCAAGTACGGCAAGCTCTATCCGAGCGACGAGCGCGCCCGCGTCGAAGTCGACCAGTGGCTGTTCTGGCAGATGGGCGGGCTCGGGCCCATGGCCGGCCAGGCGCATCACTTCCGCCAGTATGCTCCGGAAAAGATCGAATACGGCATCAACCGCTACACCAATGAGGTCAACCGGCTCTACGGCGTGATGAACAAGCGCCTCGCCGATCGCGACTATCTCGCCGGCGACTATTCGATCGCCGACATCGCCTGCATCGGCTGGGTCGTGCCGCACAAGAACCAGGGCCAGGATCTCGACGAATTCCCCCATCTGAAGGCCTGGTTCGAGCGCGTCATGGCGCGTCCCGCCGTCGAGCGCGGGATCGCCGTCGGTCAGGAGAAGCGGCAGAACATTGCCAAGGACGAGGACGCGAAGAAGGTGCTGTTCGGCCAGACGGCGCGCTGACGCGCCAGGTGCAGGACATGGAAAGGCCCGGCAGACGATCTGCCGGGCCTTCGTCTTGTCTGAATACCTAAGGGGCGATCAGAGGCGCGACCAGGTCTGGCTCTTGCAGAAGACGGACATGACGCAGCCCTTCATCTTCAGCGAATTGCCCGAAACGGTGCCCGAGCCGGAATAGGTCTTGTCGGCGTCCGGGTCGGTGATCGTACCCTTGTAGCTGCCGCCATTGCCCGCCATCTTGCCGATCTGCTTGCCGGCGTGCTTGCCGGTCTTCAGCGTTACGCAGTAGCTGCCGCCGCAGGGGGCGATCTGCGCGGTGGCGCCGCTGGCGGTCTTCCAGTTGCCTTCGATGGGTTCGGCGGCCTGGACCGAGGCGGCCGAGAATGCCAGGGCCGCAGCGGCGGCGACGATGAACATGCGCATTGTGTAACTCTCCTCCCGAAATGAGCCCGAGCTGACGGACCGGCACTCCTATGCCGGCATGAGCGCGCCGCTTTCCTGGCGCTCCATGGGTCAGCGGAAGAAAAATATCTTACGCAAACGTAAAGGTAAATAGGCCTCGCCGGCTTTTGCTGCGGCCGGAAAAACGGTTGCGACGAGCAGAAAACCCGCGGCGGCCGAAGCTCCAGTCGTTTTCGTGGTTATCGTTCGGTTTAAATCCAGATCTGAAACTTTCGTAAATTTTGAGCGGAAAGCTTTGAGATTCAGGCATCCCGATGCTTAACGAAAACCCAAGTTTACCAAGCATTTGTACTTTGTTTTCGGCAAATTAATCATGGATTTTAAGCGCCTATTGAAAGGGCTTTGGCATAGTGAGGCCATCAAACGAGCAGGGAGAACCTGCCGCTCCTTCAAGGACCACAAAGATGCCGCGACAGACGGCCGGGGTCCTGAAGGAAGGTCCACAAGGACCAAAACAGGGACAGTTTAAACCGTTAGGCTAGACAGGGACAAAACCGATGGCACGCTTTGAAATGCACAATTCCGAAATGGCCACGATGGGTGGCGAAACTCGCGCCGATGTCTTCTGCGACATGGGGCTGATGTATGCGACCGGCCGTGGTTGCGCCATCGACCTCGTCTCGGCGCACAAATGGCTGAACATCGCCGCCATCAAGGGCTGCGAGCGCGCCGCCGAGCTGCGTGCCGATCTGGCCCAGACGATGAGCAAGACCGAGCTTGCCGAAGCCCTGCGCTCGGCCCGCGAATGGATGACGATGCACTGATCGTCACCACCAATCCTCCGGTATGATACCGGGTTCAACGGACAAGAAAAACCCTGGGAGAGGGGAGCGTGGCGGGGGACCTTTGGACGGGGACCGTGCCAACACATGAGAACCGCGACCGGCAGGAACAAGGCCGGCGCGGTTCCTTCTATTTTGGGGGGGCGCTCAGAGCGCCTTCAGGACCTTCGGCAGCGCCTCCTCGAACAGGTCGAGGTCGGCAGGCAGTCCGGTCGACACCCGGATGCAGCGGTTGAGCGGCGCGACGCCCGGCATGCGGATGAAAACCCCGTGCTGCATCAGGCCATCGACGATGGCGCGCGCATACACACCGTCACGCCCGCAGTCGATCGCGACGAAATTGGTGGCCGAGGGCAGGGGCGAGAGCCCGTTGGCGATGGCGATCGCCGCGATCCGTTCGCGCGCGGCAATGATGCGCGACACCACGTCCTTGAGATAGGCCTGGTCTGCAAGCGCTGCCAGTGCGGCTTCGGTCGAAAGCCGCGGCATGCCGAAATGGTTGCGGATCTTGTCAAAGGCCAGCACCGTGTCCGGTGCGCCGATGGCATAGCCGACGCGGGCGCCCGCCAGACCATAGGCCTTCGAGAAGGTGCGCATGCGCAGCACGTTCGGAAGGTCGATCAAGGCATCCGCCGCCGGCACCGCACCCTGCGGCGCCGTTTCGCAATAGGCCTCGTCGAGGATCAGAAGCGTCGTTTCCGGCAGGGCGCGCGCAAAGGAGACGATGCTTTGCGAATCCCACCAGCTTCCCATCGGGTTGTCCGGATTGGCGAAATAGACGAGCGGGGCGTTCTCCCGCTTCACCGCAGCCAAAAGGCCGTCGAGATCTTCCCGGTCGTTGACATAGGGCGTCGTCACCAGCCGGCCGCCGAAGCCGTTGACGTGGAAGTTGAAGGTCGGATAGCCGCCGAAGGAGGTGACAACCGGCATGCCGGGCTCGATCACCAGGCGGACGATGAGACCAAGCAGATCGTCGACCCCTTCGCCGATGACGAAATTGGCGGGCGAAAGCTTCAGATGCGCGGCAAGCGCCGTCTTCAGCGCGAAGTTCTCCGGATCATTGTATTTCCAGATCTCGCCGGCCTTCTCGCGGATGGCCGCGAGCACCGAGGGCGCCGGCCCGAAGCCGCTCTCATTGGCGCCGATGCGGGCCAGGACGGGGCGGCCGCGCTGTCGTTCGATAGCCTCCGGCCCGACGAAGGGCACGGTCGCGGGAAGGCCGCTGATCAGGGGGGTGAAGCGGGTAAAGCCGGTCATGCTGTCTCAACTGTCCTGAAAGTGATTGAATTTCGGGACACAATAGGTCGAACGGCGCCCTGCGCAAGACCGGCAATTGCGCATTTAATTGCCTTGAAGGCATAAGTTTTCGCCTATCGCCGGGGATCTAGCGGCGGGCGGCGGCCGGCTGGGTGACTTTCTCGCCCATCATGAAATCGGCGCGCACGATGGCGTGCAGTACCCGTTCCGGAATGGGACAGATGAACTTGACGCCGACCCGGCTGCCGTTGCGGTAGACCTCCGCGCAGCCGATCCGGTCGGCCAGTCCAACCACCTGCAGGTAGTAGTGCGAGGACAGGCCGATCGTGGTGGTGATCTCGATCGCCGCGCCGCCCTGCGAGATATCGACCACCTCGCCGCTGCGCATGGTGATGCCGCTGAGGCCGGGGCTGACCGCCATGATCCGCGCCGGGCGGCGGACATAAAACCGCTCCCATTTGCGCTCGTACATTTCCGAACTTACCGCCGCCAGATGTGTTCCATCCTGCATGGCATTCCCCTTGTTGCGCCTTGCGGCGGTTTCTTGAAGGGGAGGCTGCAGCAAAAGACTTTTATTGCGGTCAATGGAACCATTAAGCTTTTATGGATGGCGCGTTTTCCACCAGTATTCCGCGCCTGCGGCAGAGTTGTTGCCTTTGCCGCGCCTGTTGGGCAAACGATCGTGATCCTGCCGCCGGTGCCCCTGTCCCTACGATTGGAAACGGTTGGGGAGACGGGGCCGTCCGAGCCGGCCGCGGCCCGCTCGGGCCGTTAAGAAAACTTCATGTTGGTTTCATGTTTGTGTCTTGCAGCGTTGGTACATGCCTCTCATTGCAATTTCTTTTGCAGAGGAGATATCAATGACACGCAAATTGCATTCCATCATTGCATCCACGGCTCTTGCCCTGTTCGCGACGCTCGGCTCCGCCGAGGCGGCCACGACGGTGAAATTCTGGCATACATTCAACAAGTCCAATGGCGAGGCTCTCGACAAGATCATCGCACAGTTCGAGGCGACCAATCCCGAGATCGACGTGGAAGCCGAATTCGTCGGTAACTACAATGATGTCGTCGCCAAGCTGCAGGCTGCCATCCCGGCCGGCCGAGGCCCGGACGCTGTCATTCTGGAAGTGACCCGCTACGGCCTGTTCGCCAACAACAACATCCTGGCCGACCTCACGCCCTATTTCGACGCCGATCCGCTGAAGAACGACCTTTACGACTATGCTCGCGAAGTGGGAGTGATTGATGGCAAGACCTATATCGTGCCGTTCAACTCCTCCACGCCGGTTCTCTATTTCAACAAGGACATCTTCACCCGCGCCGGTCTTTCGGTCGATACGCCGCTGAAGACCTTCGATGACATTCTCGCGGCTTCGAAGACGATCAGCGAGAAGCTCGGCAAGGAGGGCATCTCGGGTATCGCCGCACCCGGCCAGTTTGCCCGCTGGGGCCTGGTCATGGCCAATGACAGCGAGCTCATTGATCCCAAGACCGGCGAAATCCTCATCGACAAGCCCAACACCATCGAGGCGTACCAGTGGATGGCCTCCCTCGTTCATCAGAACAAGGTTGCCTCTCCCGATGGCGTGACCGATGAGGACAACGGCCGAGACGCCTTCCTCGCCGGCAAGGTCGGCATCATGATGAACTCGACCGGCAATTATGTCGGGTCCAAGAAGGCGTTGGGTGACAATCTCGCCGTGCGCCCCATGCCCTGCAACAAGATCTGCTCGGTGCCTGTCGGTGGCGCTGGCATCGGCATCATGGCAACCTCGCCCAAGGAGGTTCAGGACGCGGCCTACAAGTTCGTCAGCTACGCCTCGTCGCCCGAATCGAATGCCCTCTGGTTCGCCGCCACGGGCTATCTGCCGATCAACAAGAAGAGCACCGCGCTGCCGGCGGCCGCCGATGCACTGGCGACCCAGCCGGGCATTGATGTGGCGATCAATTCGCTGCCTTACGCCCATGGACGGGCACGCACCACGGTCGTGACCTGGATGCGCTCGACCGAGTACAAGATGTGGGAAGCAATGGCTCTCGGCCAGCGGCCGGTCGATGCCACCATGAAGGACTTTGCCGAGCAGACGCGCACGGAAAACCAGCGCGCCGGGAACTGATCGATCAACCTTCAACGGGCGCCGGTCGGACTTTCTCCGGCCGGCGCAGGTCCACACCATGCTACGCAAGCTGACGCCCTATCTCTTTGTCGCGCCGCTGATGATCTTCATCGCGGTGTTTACCTATGTTCCCATTCTGACGAGCCTGAATCTCAGCGTTCGTCAGTGGAATTTCCTGACGCCCGACATGCCTTTCGTCGGCCTCCGCAACTATCGGGAATTGTTCGCTTCCGCCGAGTTCTGGAACTCGCTGTGGGTTACGACGGTCTTCGCAGTTCTGTCGGTGCCCGTCCGGCTGGGCGCAGCACTGGCCATCGCCAGCCGTCTGGTGCGCGAAAGCCTGCCCTCCCGGCTGCTGCGCGGGGCGCTTTTCTTGCCGTCGGTCACATCGACGGTATCGATCGCGGTGGTGTTTTCATGGGTCTTCGCCACCGATTACGGCATGATGAACGCGCTTCTCGGCTGGCTCGGGCTCGGACGGCCGCAATGGCTGCAGGATCCGCACTTGGCGCTCTGGGTGCTGATCTTCGTCAACACCTGGAAACAGATCGGCTACGACATCGTCATCTATATTGCCGGCCTCCAGGCGATCCCGCAGGAGCTGTATGACGCTGCCGCCGTCGACGGCGGGCGGCGCCTTCACGTCTTTCGCCGCGTGACGATGCCGCTGGTCATGCCCACCACCTATTTCCTGCTGGTCATCTCGGTGATCGAGGCCTTCCAGGTTTTCACCGTCGTCAATGTGATGACCCACGGCGGACCGGCGGGCGCCACCGACATGCTGGTCAACCTGCTCTACGAGATCGGATTTGTGCTGTTCGACATCGGCCGCGGTTCGGCGCTCGCCGTCGTTCTCTTCGTCCTCCTCGTGGCGCTTGCCATCCTCAAGTCGCGCATTATCGGCCGCAAGGTGCATTATGAAGCATGAGAATCCTGTCCTTACCGCGCTTTCCCTTGGCGCCGGCCTGCTATTCCTGTCGCCGGTCCTCTATTCCGTCTGGATCTCGTTGCAGACGGCTGACGCCTTTTATGCCGGGCAGATCACGTTCTCGCTGAACAATTACGGGCGTGTCATCGGTGAGTTCAACTTCGCCCGTTACCTCGTGAACAGCCTGATCGTCTCCGGTCTCGTCACCTTGCTCGGCATCGTGTTGGCAACGCTGGCCGCCTTTGCCTTTGCCCGCTTCACCTTCCCGGGCGGCAACCTGATGTTCGGCGCCACGGTCGCAACATTGATGATCCCGAGCCATATCAGCCTCATCCCGAACTACCTGACCCTGGCCAAGGTAGGTCTTCTCGACAGCTATGCCGGCCTGATCCTGCCGGCGGTCTCGAACGGTTTTGCCGCCTTTTTCCTGCGGCAGTACATTCGCGGCATCCCCAAGGCGCTGGATGAGGCCGCTTATATGGACGGAGCGACGCCCTTGCAGGTGCTGTGGCGGATCATCGTGCCCCTGTCCAAGCCGGCCATCTCGTCCATGGCGCTCTACATCTTCATCACGGAATGGAACAGCTACATCTGGCCCCTCGTGGCGGTGGGCAAGCAGGATCTCTTTACCCTGCAGATCGCCTTGGCGCGACTTTACAAGATCAATCCCGGGGAAGGGCTGATCGACTGGCCGCTCGTCATGGCCGCATCCACCATCACCATCCTGCCGGTGCTCATCGGCTTTCTGCTCGTGGAACGCCACCTCGTGCGCGGCATCACCATGGGCGCCATTAAGTAATATCAAGAAGGATACTGCATGACTCGCATTGCATCTCATCGTGGCGGCACGCTCGAATTCGGTGACAGCACGCCGCAGGGCTTCACTGCAACGGCCGCCATGGCCCTGGAAGAAGTGGAGTTTGATGTTCACCCCACCGTGGACGGCGCGATCATCGTTCATCACGATCCGACGCTGGAGGGCACGACCGACAGCCGGGGGGCAATAGCCGATTTGACCCTGGCGGAGGTCAAATCCGCAACGATCAACTATGGGGCCGGCGGCCATCCGCTGACGTTGGAGGAGCTGTGCGACCTCTATGCCCCGTCCACCGTCGACTTCCGCTGCGAGATCAAGCCTGGCGTTAACGGCCGTCCCTATCAGGGCTTCGTGCCGAAGGTTGTCGACGAGCTTTGCCGTCATGCCATGCTGGAGCGCACGGGATTTTCGTCCTTCATGCTGGAATCGCTCGATGAACTGGCCTCCGCCGCTCCCGGGCGGCCGCGATTGTGGCTGGTCGGTCCCTCCGTGCTGCGCCAGGTTGGCGCCCGGGGTGTGGTCGAGCTGTGCCAAGCGCACGACATACCGGAGATCGGCGTGCATATCGAAATGGCGGACGAGCAGCTCGCTGCAACGATCCGTGACGCCGGTATCGATTTCGGCTGCTGGGCCGCTCACTCCCGCCCACAGATTGAAAAGGCGTTGTCGCTAGCCGTGAAGGTGTTCACGACAGACCGACCGACGCTCGCACTCGCCATTCGGGACGCATTTCGGCGAAAGGAGGCCACACGATGAGCGGCGTATCCCTGCACAACATACGCAAGAGCTATCCGGGCGGTGCACCGGTGCTGCATGGCATTTCTCTCGATATCCAGCCGGGGGAATTCGTGGTGATCGTCGGCCCGTCCGGCTGTGGCAAGTCCACCCTGTTGCGCCTCATCGCGGGCCTCGAACGCTGTGAGGAAGGCGAGATCGTGATCGGCGGCAGACGCGCCAACGATCTTGCGCCGCAGGATCGCGACATTGCGATGATCTTCCAGAACTATGCGCTTTATCCCCATATGAGCGTGCGGGAGAACATCGCCTTTGGCCTTGAACTTCGCGGCATGCCGAAGGACGAGCGCAATCGTCGCGCCGAAGAGGTAGCACGAATGCTCCAGCTCGATCCCTATCTGGAGCGAAAACCCGGAGCGCTGTCGGGTGGCCAGCGTCAGCGTGTCGCCATGGGCCGTGCCATGGCCCGCAATACTTCCACCTTCCTGATGGACGAACCGCTGTCGAATCTCGACAATGCGCTTCGCGTTGCCATGCGCACCGAAATCAAGGATCTGCACCGCCAGCTCGGCGCGACCATCGTTTATGTCACGCATGACCAGACGGAGGCGCTTTCGCTGGCCGACCGGGTGGCGGTGCTGAAGGATGGCCACCTGCAGCAGTTTGACAGGCCGGAGGTGATCTACGACCGCCCGGCCAACCGCTTCGTTGCCGGTTTCCTGGGTGTGCCGCCGATCAACTTCGTCCCTGCGGATCGCTTGCCCGGCTGGCAGGGAACCAACGGATTGACCGTGGGCCTTCGTCCGGAAACCCTGACGGTGCACAGGGAGAAGCCGGAGGAGCCGGCGCTCGAAGCGCGTCTCGTCCTGTCGGAAATGACCGGATCGGATCTGCTCCTCCATTGCGACAGTGCGGCGGGACGCCTGACGGCGATCGCGCCGCGGACGCAGTTTCCGGAGCGCTGCGCAAGCTTCTGGATTTCGTATGATCTTGACCGGGCCCTGTTCTTTGATAACGACAGCGGTAAGCGGGTCGATCTCGCCTCCGACTTGCGCAGCAGCAGACCAACGGAAGAGTGATGGACAGTCAGGATTCGTTTCCCCAGGCGCTCGGCGAACTGATCAGTCGACATTCGTCCCGCCTGACGGAAGCGGATACGAGACTCCTCGACGTCTTGGTGCAGGACCCGATCCGTGCAGCCATGGAGAACGGCAAGGATGTCTCCTTTCGTGCCGGCGTTCATCCCGCCTCGGCGGTCCGGCTGGCAAGGCGGCTGGGTTTCAAGGGATATCCGGAGTTTCGCAGTTTTCTGCAGGCCAACCTCATGGAGGGCCGGGGCGATTTCGAAAGTCCGGCAGCCCGCATGGCTGCACGCCTGGTGCGGGCGGAGGAGGGCGGTTTGCTTGCCTCGCTTCTCGATGGTGAGATCGCCGCGCTCAACAATGTGCGCAACACCGTCTCCGACGCGGATATCCGGTCCTTTTCGCAAAGCCTGCGCGACAGTCGCCGCATCTTCGTCTTCGGGCGCGGCCACGCGTCGGTGCTTGCGGGCCTGATCGCGCTTCGACTTGTCCGGTCCGGCTATCAGGCGACAAATATCGCGGCCCAGATGGACCAGTTGCCGGAATATCTTTGTTCGCTGTCCCAGGGAGACGTGCTCTGGCTTCTGTCCTTCCGGCGGGTGGCGCCTGTGCTGCACGAGGTCTGCCGTATTGCTGCGGGGCGCGGGGCAGTCACCCTGGCACTCACCGACCTGCAGGGCACCCGAATCGATCCGGCGCCGGATCACCACATTTCCGTGTCGCGCGGGGAGCCCGGGCAATCGCAATCGCTCGTCGTGCCGATGACCATTGCGAATGCGGTCATCCTGGACCTGGCCGCTATCGACGAGGGTCGGTCGATCCAGGCTCTCGGCGAATTGCGGGCATTCCGGGCGACGACCGACCTGTAGTGCGCAAAGGGAGAAGGCCCGCCGACCGGGCTGCGCCTTGAACGCGTGTCGCCCGAGGCCTACAATCCCGAGAGAGGCAAGCCTGCCTCGAGAAAACGGGAGAGAAATCATGAGCCGTTTCGATATTGGTCCCAAATCCTGGGTGATCGTCTGCGATGGCGCCAAGGCGCTTTTCCTGCGCAATGATGGCGATGCCGAACTCGTCAACCTGACCGTCGTCGATCATCAGTCACAGCCCGACGAGGCGACGCGCGATCTGGGAAGCGATCGCCCCGGTCGCGTTCACCAGTCGCACGGCGAAGGACGCAGCGCGATGGGCGATACCGACTGGCATGCCGAGGCCGAAGCGGACTTCCTCAAGGGCGTGGCCGAAGCCGTGCGGACGCGGGTGGAGGCGCATGAGATCAAGGCGATGATCCTGATCGCTCCGCCGAAGGCGCTCGGTATTCTGCGGCCGGAATTGTCTTCCCTGCCGGACGGCGTGCTGCGGGCCGAGATCGACAAGGATATGGTGAAACTCACTGTTCCGGAGATCGAGAAGCATCTGGCGGCTCTCAGGTAAGACGCGCCAGCTTGGCTCGGCCAATTTGGCTGGGCGAGAGCGGTGCCAAGGGCGTTGAAAAGGGCG
>DAIMJJ010000070.1:15263-17655 GCA_036722275.1 Rhizobium sp.
AAGGGCGAGGGGCCTCGGCGAATGCCGGGTCCCTCGCGAATTTCTGGCGATCAGAACTCGAAGGACAGCTTCACCACGTGATGCAGGAATTCCGGGTCGATCAGCATGTTGAAGCCGACGGTCACCTTCTCCTCCTCGCGACGGATCAGTGTGCAGCCGATCTCGTCGTGAATGCCGAGGATTTCCAGGAAGAAATTGCTCGGCACCGCCACATGCGGGCTGACTTCGAGCTCTGCGCCATAGAGCGAGATGGAATGAATGAGGCAGCGCAGGTTGTTCTTGGTGCTGAGATGGCGGCCGACAAAGATGATCTTGCCCGGTCGATCGATCGTGAACTTCTCGTAGACCTTGTCCGGGGGAATGTTCTGTTTTGCGTCCGGTATGACTTGCAGGGGCATCGCACCCTCCCCAATCCTGTTTTTAGGGTCCCATTTTAGCGCAACTTCCCTGACGCTTCCTGAACGGGATGGATAAAATCCGAACCATGTGCGCCCTTCGGTCGCGGCATACAGTGCTGACGGCCCGTCGGGCGAACCGCGTCTTGCCCGCCTTGACAGTGCGCCTTGCGCTTTCCATATGTGGTCACGGTTCGAGGCACCGGCCGCCCGCGGGTTTATGCCCATGGTGAAGTCCTCGTCACACATGGAATGAACCCCTTTTTGCGCATGCGCGGCAGGGGCAATGCGGGCTCCTCTTCGACAAAATTGCATGCCCTCAAGGAAAGAGGTTTGCCATGTCCATGGCCACACTGACGATTGATGAACTGAAATCCCAGGCAAGACGGCTGCGTGACGCAATGGCCGGCGGCGGTACGCCGGTGAGCCACAGTGCCGCGCTTGAACTGGTGGCCAAGAGCCACGGCGCGCGCGACTGGAACACGATCTCGGCTTTGGCCGCCCGCAGCGACAATGTCGCTCCGGCGCCGGTCGCCGTCGGCGCGATCGTATCCGGCGAGTATCTCGGCCAGCGTTTTCGCGGCAAGGTGCTGGCCTTATCGCGGCTGTCGCAGAGCAGTTACTACGCCATCACGCTGCATTTTGACGAAGCCGTCGACGTCGTGACCTTCGACAGCTTTTCGGCCTATCGTCGGCGGGTGACGGCGACGATCGACGCAAACGGGGTCTCGCCCCGCCACACCTCCAACGGCCGGCCCCATCTGGTGCTGGATCTCTGAGAGGCAAAGATACGGCCCGCACCGACGCGCGCGGGCCGTATCGCCGCTTTCGGCTTCGCTCCAACGGCCGCTGCCACTGCTGCCAGCTTGACGGGCGGATATCCCCGCGCTACCCCTTGATCATCCTTATCGCGCAGCCCGAAGCGGCGATCGACGCGACCTTCCGGAACCGACATCGGGGGCATTCCACGTGACAGGCAGACTGGTCATCATCGGCGCAGGGCAGGCAGCCTTCGCACTGGCAGCAAAACTGCGCAGCCTGAAGGACGAACGACCGATTACCATTCTGGGCGCGGAGGATTGCTATCCCTATCAGCGCCCGCCCTTGTCGAAGAAATACCTGCTCGGCGAAATGAGCTTCGACCGCCTGCTGTTCCGGCCCGAAGCCTGGTACGGCGAAAACAATGTCGAGATCCGCCTGTCGACGCCGGTCGAGGACATTGACCGGGCCAGCAAGGCCGTGCGCCTGTTCGATGGTTCGACCATTGCCTATGACACGCTGGCGATTGCCACGGGCGCAACGCCGCGGCGCCTGCCGGAGGCAATCGGCGGTCATCTCGACGGCGTTTTCACCGTGCGCGACAAGGCCGATGCCGATCGCCTGGCCGAAGAGATGACGCCCGGTCGTCGCCTGCTGATCGTCGGCGGCGGTTATATCGGACTGGAGGCCGCAGCCGTCGCCCGCCATCTCGGCCTGGAGGTGACCGTGATCGAGATGGCCGACCGGATCCTGGCGCGCGTCGCGGCCAAGGAAACCGCAGACGCCATGCGCGCCATTCATCGCGCCCACGGCGTCGCCATTCGCGAGAAGACCGGCCTGTCGCGGCTGGTCGGCGAAAACGGCCGGGTGGTCGCAGCCGAGCTTTCGGACGGAACGCGGCTCGATGTCGACATCGTCATTGCCGGCATCGGCGTGACTGCCAATGATGCACTCGCCGCCCGCGCCGGCATCGAGACGGCCGGCGGCATCGTCGTCGATGCCTTCGGGCTGACATCCGATCCGTCGATCTATGCCATGGGCGACTGCGCGGTGTTCGACTGGAAGGGGCAGCAGATCCGCCTCGAATCGGTGCAGAACGCGGTCGACCAGGCAGAGGCTGCGGCCGCGGCCATGGCCGGCGGCGTCGAGCCCTATCGCCCAAAACCCTGGTTCTGGTCCGATCAGTACGACGTCAAGCTGCAGATCGCCGGCTTCAATCTCGGCTATGACGAGACGAT
>DAIMJJ010000071.1:0-17649 GCA_036722275.1 Rhizobium sp.
GTCTCGACATTCCCTTCAGCTACCAGAACGATGTCGGCTTCTTCGAGTTCGGCTCTGACCGCGTCACCGACTATGCAACCCCGCAGTTTTCGCGCGGCGAGCGTCTCTGGTGCCACCCCGGCCTGCGTCCGCTGTCGGCGCTCGAAAACACCGTCTCGTCGCCGATCGGCGCCTATCGCTGGGAATATACCGACCGGGCGCTGACCGAGCAGCTGCTGCTGGAAGAGGAGGGCTATCCGGCCACCGTCGAGCAGGGGCACGCGGCCATTCGCTATGTGAATCCGACGACCGGCGGCGACGTCATGCCGACCATCCGCGCCGAGTTCCACCGCCTGCGGGCGGGCTGCGAGACGCCGATGCGCCGCGATGTCGGCTCCACCGTGTTCCAGGTCTTCGAAGGGCGAGGGGCCGTCGTGATGGGCGGCGCCACGCACACGGTCGAAAAGGGTGACATCTTCGTCATTCCTTCGTGGATCCCCTGGTCGCTCCAGGCCGAGACGCAGTTTGATCTGTTCCGCTTCTCGGATGCGCCGATCATCGAGCGGCTCAACTTCAACCGCACGCTGATCGAAGCTGCCGAATGACGGATACGCTGGAAGACGCGCGCGCGGCCTTGCGCCTGCGGCAGGGACAAGGGGCGCGCTACGATGCGCCCGAAGCCCCGGCCGAGGCGCTGGCGCTCGCCCGGACCGGAACGGCCTATTTCGCCCGTAAGGTGAATGAGCTCGCCGACGCGGCGCTCTATGAGCCCGCAAAGGTTCCCGGGCTGACCCGGGCCGGCGTCATCTGTGCCGTCGCCTATCAGGCGCGGGCGATCGCGCGCCAGGTGGAGGCGGCGACGCAAGGAGAACCGGTTCCGCCGATGTATGACAGCGAGGTGCTGCGCCTGGAGGCGATCGTGCTCGGCGCGACCTTGCCGCCGCGGGCGATCCGCCACCTGTTCGAACATGCCGCGATCCATCTCGACGTGGTCTGGCGCGATCTGCCGGGGCCGCTCTGGGACGCCTCGGCGCCCGGCGAAGACGGTCGGGACCGGCCCTTGCGGCTGACGGCTACCGAGCGGGCGCGGGCGCTGTGGCACGGTGCGCTTGATCTCGGCAATGGCGCGCGGCTTCGCGACCTGCCCGACGCAATGCGTGCCGCCTGACGGCGGCGCGATCGACATCAAAAGGAAAAGAAAAGACCATGACGAAAGCAACCCTGTTCGCCTCTCCCGCCTGGCCGACCGTGCCCGTCAAGGGTGAGGACGCCGCCTATCCTGTGCACCGCATTTTCTGCGTCGGGCGCAACTATGCCGCTCACGCCGCCGAAATGGGTGTGGCGGTCGATCGGGAAGCCCCGTTCTATTTCACCAAATCGGCGCTGATGACGGCGCAGAGCGGAGCCACCATCCCCGTGCCGCCGGGCACCAGCAATTTCCACTATGAAATGGAACTGGTCATCGCCATCGGTGCGCCGGTGTTCAAGGCCGACAAGAGCGCGGCCGCACAGGCGATCTACGGCTATGCCTGCGGCCTCGACATGACGCGCCGCGATCTGCAGCTCGATGCCCGCGCCAAGCAGCGCCCCTGGGACATCGGCAAGGATGTGGAGCAGTCGGCGGTCTTTGCGCCGATCACCCGGGCAGCGGAAATGGGCGCGATCGGCCCGCAGCGCATCCATCTCGAGGTCAATGGCGAAGTGCGCCAGGATGCCCGTCTCGACGACCTGATCTGGAAGGTCGACGAGATCGTGTCGCATCTTTCGCACTATTATCACCTCGCTCCGGGCGACCTGATCATGACCGGAACGCCGGCGGGTGTCGGTGCCGTGGTCGCTGGCGACGTCATCACTGGCGGCATTGACGGGCTCGATCCCATCCGGCTGACGATCGGGAGCGCGGAATGATCCGCTTTCACGGCTATTTCCGCTCGTCGTCCGCCTATCGCTGCCGCATCGCCTTCAATCTGAAGGGGCTGGAATATGATTTCGTGTCCGTCCATCTGCGCAAAGATGGCGGGCAGCAGAAGACGCCGGCCTATCGGGCGCTCAATCCGCAGGCGCTGGTGCCGACGCTCGAAGCCGGCGACTTCAAGCTGAGCCAGTCTCTGGCGATCATCGAGTGGCTGGACGAGACGCAGCCGGGAATGAAGCTTCTGCCGGACGATGCCAATCTGAGGGCCGAGGTGCGCGCCTTCTCGCAGATCATCGCCTGCGACATTCACCCGCTCCAGAACCTGCGGGTTCTGGATTACCTCAAGAACAGTTTTGCCGCCGACCAGGCCGCCCTTGATGCCTGGTGCGGGCGCTGGATTTCCGACGGGCTTGGCGCCTGTGAGGCGCTGCTCGCCACCCGCAAGGAAAGCGCTTTCTGTTTCGGGGATCAGCCCACGCTCGCCGATGTCTGCCTGGTGCCGCAGGTGTTTTCTGCGGCCCGCTTCGGTGTCGATCTGACGGCCATGCCGCGTGTGCGCGCCATTGCCGAGACCTGCGAGGCGCTGCCCGCCTTTGCACAGGCGCATCCGCGCCAGCAACCGGATTGGGAGGCCTGATCGAGGCCTGCCGATGAGAGGAATCTAGTCATGCCCAGGGAGGAAACACCATGACATTTGCAAGACTTAGCCGCATGGCTCTTGTGTCCGTTCTGATGAGCACCGCCGCATTCGCGGCCGAGGCGCGCGAACTGCGCATGGGGCTCATCACCCCGCCGAGCCATGTCTGGACGAAGGTGGCCCAGCGCGTCGCCGAGAAACTGCCGGAAGCGACGAAGGGTGAACTGACCGTGGCGGTTTTCCCGGCCGGCCAGCTTGGCTCCGAGCAGGAAATGTTCCAGCAGATGTCCGCCGGCCTTCTCGATGCCGGTCTGATGACCGCCGCCATCACCAGCCTGCGCGCGCCGTCCCTGCAGGGCTGGTTCACGCCCTACCTGTTCGCCGACGTTTCGTCTGCGATCAAGGCCGCCGACACGCCGGCCGCCGGCAAGATGCTGGAAGAACTCGAAGGCGCGGGCCTGCACGGACTGGGTTACACCTTTGCCGGCATGCGCCACATCCTCATGAAGGATGCGCCGGTTAAGTCCGCCGCCGACCTCGCCAACAAGAAGATCCGCATCGTCCCGTTCCCGGCGATGAAAACCTGGTGGGAAGCCGTCGGCGCGGTGCCGACACCGGTCAACCTGACGGAAACCTACCAGGCGCTCCAGACCGGTCTGCTTGACGGCATCGACATCGACCTCGATGCGCTGGTCGGGCTGAAGTTCAACGAAGTGGCCAAGGGCCTGACGATCAGCAACCACATGCCGTTCCCGGCGGTCATGACCGTGTCGCAGGCCACCTGGGCCGATATGACCGAGGAGGAACAGCAGGCCTTCTCCGCCGTAGTCGCCGAAGCGCTGGCCTGGGGTTCGGCGCAGCAGGTCGAGGCCGAGAAGGCCAACCTGGCGACGCTTGAGGCAAAGACCACCGTTGTGCGGCTGGAAAACGGCGAGACCGCCTTCGCCGACGCCAACGCGGCCGTTCAGGCGAGCTTCGCCGCGCTCCCGCTGATCGGAGAATTCCAGGCGCAAGTCCTGGAGCTTTCCAAGTGAAATTCTTCCCCGTCCTTTCGGGGCTTCTGGTCCAGCTTGAGCGCTGGGCCAGTCGGGCCCTCGTCGTCGGCTTCGTCGGCCTGATCGTTACCAATGTCGGCCTGCGTTACATCGTCGGTCGTCCGCTGATCTATGCAGAAGAGCTTGCCGCCATCCTGCTCGTGTGGCTGGCCCTCGTCGCTGTGTCCATTTCCATTCACGACAAGGCGCAGATCGGCGTCACGCTTCTCGTCGAGCAGCTGTCGAAGCGGATGCAGCGCCTGCTGGACGTCGTCGTCTGGGCGCTCATCGCCGCCATGCTCGCCCTGTTGTTGAAGGCCGGTCTGTCCTGGGTTCTGTCGCCCGTGGTCGCCTTCGAACAGGTCATCACCACCGGTTGGCCGAAAATGCCGTTCTTCACCATCATTCCCGTGTTCAGCGCCTGCGCGCTGATCCACGCGCTCGCCCATCTGACGACCGCGATCGTCGCCTTGAGGGGACCGAAATCATGACCGGGCTTTCTTTTCTCGCCCTGATGCTGAGCGGCATGCCGATCGCCTTCGTCCTTATCGGCTCGACGCTCGTCTTTCTGTTCTTCGCCGGCAAGCTTCAGCTGCTGAGCGCCCTTCCGCAGATCGCCTTCGGTTCTGTCGAGAACTTCGATCTTCTCGCCATTCCGCTTTTCGTCCTGCTCGGCGAGATCATGAACGAAAGCGGCCTGACGCGGCGTATCATCATCGCCGTGCGCGTCTGGCTCACGCGCGTTCCGCACAATCTGGTCATCGTGAACCTTATCTCCAACCTCGCGCTGGCGGCGATCATGGGATCGGCCACGGCGCAGATGGCGGTGATGACGCGGGTCGTCGTGCCGGAAATGGAGAAGGACGGCTATGATCGCGGCTATTCTGCCAGCCTGACCGCGGCCGCTGGCCTGCTCGGGCCGATCATTCCGCCCTCGATGATCTTCATCATCTTCGGTGTCATCGCCCAGGTGTCAATCGCCGACATGTTCACCGCAGGCATTGTGCCGGGCTTCGTGCTCTTCGCCTTCATCCTGGTCCTGGCGCTCCTCCAGGCGCGCAAGAATCATACGCCCATTGAAGGCGGCGCCTTCCACGTCGCCGGGTCGAGGATCGCCGCGACCATTCCCGGCCTTGCCACTATGACCATTCCGGCCGTTATCGTCGGCGGTATCTCGTTCGGCCTGTTCACGCCGACGGAATCGGCTGCGGCGGCCATCGTGGTTGCCCTGTTCTTCGGCATCGTCGTCTTCCGCGAACTGCCTCTGGCGAGCCTGCCGCGGATCATCGACCGTACCGTCGGCAATTCCGCTGTGGTTCTGTTCCTCATTCTCGCCGCCAAGATCTTCGGCTGGGTTTTGACCTTCAACCAGATCCCGCAGCATGTCGCCGACTTCATCGTCTCTCTCACCGATAACCCGACCGTCTTCCTGCTGTTGATCGTGCTGTTCCTGTCGCTCGTGGGCATGTTCCTGGACGGTATCGCTGCCCTGATCATCCTGACGCCGATCCTGCTGCCGGTGGCGATCAAGCAATATGGCATCGATCCGATCCAGTTCGGCGTGGTGACGGGACTGACGCTTGTTCTCGGCCTTCTGACACCCCCGGTCGGAACCGGTCTCTACATCGCGGCTGCTTTGTCGAACGTCTCGATCATGAAGCTGTCGCGTCTGCTTCTGCCTTATGTGGCGGCGACATTCGTCGTCATCCTCATGGTGGTGTTCATGCCCTGGATGCTGCGCCCCTTCTGAGGACGTGCCTTCAACTGCTGATTTGATGACAAGTTCCGGCCCGATGCCGGATCAACGGAGGAGATTTGCCATGACTCAGGAACTGCCCATTCTCATTGCCGGTGGCGGCATTGGTGGCCTTGCGGCCGCAATCGGCCTGGCTCAGAAGGGACTTCGCTCGCTGGTGCTCGAACGGGCGCCGGAACTGGGTGAGATCGGTGCCGGCATTCAGCTCGGTCCCAACGCCTTCCACGCCTTCGATTATCTCGGCGTCGGCGACGAGGCGCGGGCGCTGGCCGTCTATGTCGACAATCTGCGTCTGATGGATGCGATCGACGGCACCGAGATCACCCGCATCCCGCTCGACGAGGCCTTCCGGGCGCGTTTCCGCAACCCCTATGCGGTGATCCATCGCGGCGACCTGCACGGTGTCTTCCTGCGCGCCTGTCGCGAGCATCCGCTGGTCGAACTGCGCACCTCGGCGCAGGTCATGGATTATCAGCAGGACGGTTCTTCCGTCACCGTAACGCTGGCCTCGGGCGATACCGTCAAGGGACGCATGCTGATCGGCGCGGACGGTCTCTGGTCGAACGTGCGCAAGCGCGTGGTGGGCGACGGCGCGCCGCGTGTGTCTGGCCACACCACCTATCGCTCGGTCATTCCGACCGAGGATATGCCGGAGGACTTGCGCTGGAACGCTGCCACCCTCTGGGCCGGGCCGAAATGCCACATCGTGCATTACCCGCTGAAGGGCTGGAAGCTCTTCAACCTTGTCGTCACCTATCACAACGACGCTCCGAGCCCGGAAGCCGGCATCAGCGTCACCCATGACGAAGTGCGCAAGGGCTTCGAGCATGTCGCCCCGGTCGCTCGCCAGATCATCGATCGCGGCCAGAGCTGGAAGCGCTGGGTGCTGTGCGATCGCGACCCGGTCGCCAATTGGGTCGATGGCCGCGTCGGTCTGCTCGGCGATGCCGCCCATCCCATGCTACAGTATTTTGCGCAGGGCGCCTGCATGGCCATGGAAGACGCCGTCGCACTGGCGCATTGCATGGCAGCCCAGCCGGATGATGCCGAAAAGGCGCTTAAGGTCTATCAGGACATGCGCAAGCTGCGCACGGCGCGCGTCCAGCTGCAGTCGCGCGAAATCGGCCAGCACGTCTATCATCCCGGTGGCGCCCATGCGCAGCTGCGCAACGCCGTGATGCGCGCGAAGACGCCGGAGGAATGGTACGACATCGTCGCCTGGCTCTACGGATCGAGCGGTCTCGAAGGCGCCGTCTCCTGAGGGGGAGGTGCACCATCAGCGCTCGGATTACCCGGCGCTGATCCGGCGTGAAACAGGGCGAGGATCTGCTGTGATCCTCGTCCGGCGACGGGTCGCGCTCCTGCCTGGCGGCCAGGGGCAAGAGGTCGGTCCGGCCGCAAATGCATCGGGGCGCCGCAGGGCGCCCCGTCCTTCGCTTTCAGTCGTGAGGTCCAACGAAAGAAACGCCGGCCTGTCCCCGAGCGCTCAGCGCCTTCGGTGGCGTCAGGGAATGAGGGTCGGATTGGTCCAGATCGGACCGTTGCGCATCTCATCCTTCAGGCTGTCCGAGCCGAAATGGCCCTTGACGCCGACCAGGAAGGTGTTCGTCGACCTACCGTCGAACCTGTAGCCGGAGACTTCCGGCGTCACGTGATCGAGGCGGTAGCCGCCGTAGAGCGAGACCGGCAGGCCGTCCAGTCGGTAGTTCAGGATCGTCTGCAGCGACACGATGTCGAGCTTGGTGTCCAGATCATCCGCATTGAGATTGTGATAGGCGAGACCGCCGTCGAAGCGGATATTGTCCGACAGGAAGTAGTTCATGCCCAGGCCGACCAGAATATGGTTGGCTTCGGTGCCGTCGATATCCGTCTTGCCCAGGCCGCCCTGCAGCGTGAAGCCGCCTGATCCGTGAACCAGCCGGCTTCGGCGCCGAACAGGTAGTCCTTTGTCTGCGCATCGCCCGAACCGCCTAGACCGTAAATCGTCGTGTCATTGCGGGACAGGTGGGCAAAGCCACCCACGGCATAGTCGGTCTGCGGCCGGTAATAGAGGTGTCCCGTGCCGGAATACTGTGTGGCCTCGCCACCGTCCTGGTCGATCCAGCTGATGGCACCGTCGACCTGCATGTTGACGCCGGCGCCGATCGCCGCATTGAGCGAGCCGCGCAAGCCCCAGGAATTGGCATTGACGTCGGTGTCGTCCGAAGAGGTCCGGCTGTAATAGGTGTCGAGGAAACCGGCGACGCCACCGAAGGGCTTGGCGCCACTAACCTCTTCGATCGGGCCTGCGTAAAACTGGTTGCCGATCAGCGGCGCATCCATGTCGGCCGCCCAGGCAGAGCCGGCAACCAGGGTGAAAATCGATGACGAAAAAAGGACTTGGCGAAGCATATCTACCCCCGAAACTGAATGGCCCGACGGTAGAAGCGGTATGGTTAATCAGCCGTTACGGGTTGAGTGCGAGATCCTTCGCACAATTTTTTGGCGTCTGTTCTCCCATGCATCGCCCGAGTACTAGACGGCTCCGACGGGCACCGAGGCTGGATAAGACGGATAAGACAGAGAAGGGGGCTTCACCGGATTGCCTTTCCTGCATCGCATCTCCCGGCCTGACCCACGCTCCGGCTGGCGCCCGCAGCTTGCGCGATGGCGAGATCGCGACGTTGCAAAAACAGGGTTCCTGCCGCAACATGGGATTGACTGGGCGGTTCATTCGTCGGATGTGGCGGAACGCCTTGGAACCACGGAGTTTTTATGCGCCGAGCGCTCATCGGTACGGCGACCATCAGTCTGGTGCTCAACCTACTGGGCCTGACCGGTCCGTTCTTCATGCTGCAGGTCTATGACCGGGTCATCCCGTCGCAGAGTGTGCCGACGCTCCTGGCGCTCAGCGCCTTTGCGCTCCTGCTCTTTGCCTTTTCCGGCCTGCTGGACATCCTGCGTTCGCGCATTCTCGCCCGCTTTGCCGGCGTGGTCGATCTGCGGCTGACCGAGCGCGTCTTTGCCGTGATTGCCGGCGCGCCCCTGAAGATGCGGCTCGGCGGAGATATCTTGAAACCGGCGCAGGATCTGGACCAGATCCGTCTGTTCCTCGCAGGCCCCGGGCCCGTCACCTTTTTCGACCTGCCCTGGCTGCCGGTCTATCTCGTGGCCTGCTTCTTCCTGCACCCGGCGCTCGGCTGGCTGGCGACCGGCACGCTGGTCGTGTTGTTGCTGCTCAACTTTGCCGCCAGCTGGCAGACGCGCGCGCCGACGCTGAAACAGGCGGCGGAGCTCTCCGCCCGCAATGCCGTCGGCGAGGATGCAAGCCGCAATGCCGAGATTCTGGTGGCCCTCGGCATGCATGGGCGCGCCGCCGAACGCTGGAACGAGACGGCGGATGCGGCGTCCGAGGCGCAGCGCCGGACCGGCGATATTGCCGGCTTTTATTCCGGCCTGTCTAAGACCATCCGTCAGGTGGTGCAATCCGCCTCGCTGGCGCTCGGCGCTTATCTGGTGATCGAGGGCAGTCTCAGCGGCGGTGCGATCATCGCCGGCTCGATCATCGTCGCGCGCGCGCTCGCCCCGGTCGAACAGCTGGTGGCCAACTGGCGCAGCCTGATCTCGGCGCAGCAGGCGTGGAGGCGCCTTGACCGCGCTTTTTCCGCCTTCCCGCCGGAAAGTGTGCGCACAGCCCTACCGGCACCGACCCGCAGCCTGTCGGTCGAGGGCGTCTATGTCGGCCCGCCGGGCGGTGGCCAGCGGATCACCGTCAACAATGTCGGCTTCCGGCTGGAGGCCGGAACCGTTCTCGGCATCATCGGGCCGAGCGCGTCCGGCAAGTCGTCGCTCGTGCGGGCGATTACCGGCGCCTGGCCGCTTATGCGCGGCAAAGTGCGCCTTGACGGGGCGAGCCTCGACCAATGGTCGGCCGAAGCGCGCAGCCGCCATGTCGGCTACATGCCGCAGACATCGGACTTCTTCACCGGCACGATTGCCGAGAACATCGCCCGGCTGGAGCGCACTGCCAATCCGGAGGCGATCGTCGCGGCCGCGAAGGCTGCCGGCGCCCATGATATGATCGTGGCGCTCCCCGACGGCTACGAAACCCGGCTTGGCGTCGGTGGCGAAACGCTTTCGGCCGGCCAGCGACAGCGGGTGGCTCTGGCCCGCGCCCTTTATGGCGATCCGTTTCTCGTCGTGCTCGACGAGCCCAATTCCAATCTCGACGCCGATGGCGAACAGGCCCTGGCGGCCGCTCTGCGCGGGGTCAAGGCCCGCGGCGGGATCGCCATAGTGGTGGCCCATCGCGATAGCGTGCTGGCGGTGCTCGACCGGCTGCTGATCCTCGACCAGGGGACGGTCAAGGCGTTCGGCCCGCGCGACGACATCCTGAAGGCGCTGGCTCAGGCGCAGGCGCGTCCGCCGGCGCCAAGACCGGCGGCCGCTCCTGCATTGACCGTGATCGAAAACGAGGGACAGGCATGATCCCGGTTCTGCGCCAGAAAACGCTCGGCCGGTCGCTCGACCGTCATCTGATGGTGGGGCTTCTGTCGAGCGCGCTCTTCCTCGCGGCCGCCGGAGGTTGGGCGATGACCACCAATCTCTCCGGTGCCGTTATCGCCGGCGGATACCTCGTGGTCGAAGGCAGTGTGAAGAAAGTGCAGCATCCCAAGGGCGGCGTGGTCGGCGCCGTGCGGGTCTCCGAAGGAAGTCCGGTCGATGCCGGCGAGGTGCTGATCAGCCTCGACGATACGGTGATCCGCGCCAAGCTCGACGCCACCAAGGCGACGCTCGATCAGCTGTTTGCGCGCAAGGCGCGGCTGCTGGCCGAACTGGCGGGAGCGTCCGAGGTGGAGATCCCGTCCTCGCTCGTGGACCGCCTGCCGGCGGACAAGCGCGAGGCCATCATGCTCGCCGAGCGGCGATTGTTCGCCGACCGCCGGGCGGAACGCGAGGGCCAGAAGGACCGGTTGGCGGGCCAGGTGACGCAGCTCGAGGAGCAGGTCGCAGGCCTTTCGGTGCAGGTTAAGGCGAAGGAAGGCGAAATTGCCCTGATCGCCGAGGAGGCAAAGGCTCAGGATACGCTCTACGCCAAGAACCTTACGTCGCTCAGCCAAGTTTTGGCGCTCAGGCGCGAGTCGGTCCGGTTGAACGGTGAATTCGGGCAGCTCAAGGCCCAGATCGCCGCCACCCGCGCCCGCATCGAGGAGATCGGCTTGCAGAGGATCCAGATCGACCAGTCGATGCGAGCGGAGGTCTCGACCGAGCTGCGCGACCTCGAGACGCGCGAGGGCGAATTGCGCAGCGAGGAGATCGCGCTGATCGAGGATTTGCAGCGTGTTGATATCCGCGCCCCGGTGGCCGGCGTTGTGCACAAACTTGCCGTTCACACCACAGGCGGCGTCATTTCGCCGGCCGAAGCGCTGATGGAGATCGTGCCCCGCGAGGCCAAGCTCGTGGTACAGGCGCAGATTCGCCCCGACGATGTCGATCAGTTGCAGGTCGGTCAGCCTGCAGCCGTGCGCTTCACCGCCTTCAACCGCAACACCACACCGGAATTTGACGGCCGGCTATCTCGCCTGTCGGCGGATCTCGAGGTCGATGAACGCACGGGGGCGGCCTTTTATCGGGCGGATATTGCCGTCGACAAGGCCAAGGTCGCCGAACATGCCGGCCTCGATCTGGTGCCCGGCATGCCGGCCGAGGTTTTCGTGCGCACCGGCGAGCGGACCGTGCTGTCCTGGCTGATGAAGCCGATCAGCGACCATGCCGCGCGCGCGCTGCGGGAGGAATAAGGCTTGGACAATGGCCCGTCGCGGCTTCGCTGGCAGAAGCGGGGTTATTTCTGCTTGGAAAGCAGCGATTGCGCCTCTTCGAAACGCCGCTGGCGTTCGGGGTTTTTCTCCGTGGACGAGTAGCAGGTGCTGCCGAGGCAGAATTTGACGAGCTTGAACGGGGCGGACGCGGACTCGAATTGGCATTCGATCGTGTCGGTGATATCGGCGTCCTCGGCGTCCAGTCTGGTCGAATAGGTCAGGCGCACGCCCGGCGGCTTCAGCTCCGGAAAGGACTGGACGACGCCGACCTTGACCGCCTTCACCATTTCGAAGTTCTGCGCGACGAGGGCACAGGTGTCTTCGATGCCGGCGGACTGGGCAAGGGCAAGCGTCGGGACGACAGACAGGACGGCGGCGAACAAGATCGGCTTCATGATCCCTCCAAGGGCAAAGACTGAGATCCAGCAAAGGTTTCGGAGAGGGAGATTGTTCCCTCGTGCCTACACTCTAGCGCCAATTGCCACGCCTGTCCCGTTCTGAAATAATCGCACAGGCGGATCGGAGCAGCACGGGCATGGCATATTCGAATGCGAGCGAGGCCTGGCCGGCGATGCCGAGAGGCGCTGCTGACAGAGACTTCCTCGCCGACGGCGGCGCAAGCGGGGAGGAGATCCGCCGGTTCGACTGGGACGCAACCAGCCTTGGCCCGATCAAGGACTGGCCGATTGCCTTGAAGACGACGGTGCGCGTGGTTCTGTCATCCAGGCAGCCCATGTGCTTCTGGTGGGGGCGCGATCTCCTGCACTTCTACAACGATGCCTATGTGCCGATGCTCGGCCAGCGGGCCGGCCATGCGCTCGGGCGCCCATTCAAGGACGTCTGGTCCGATGTCTGGGAAGACGTTCTGCCCTTCGTGCGCACGGCGCTTTCGGGCGAGGGCACCTGGATGGAAGACATGCCGCTGGTCGTCCTGCGCAACGGCTATCCCGAACACACCCATTGGACCTTCTCCTATAGCCCGCTCTTCGGCGACGATGGCGCCGTCGAGGGGCTCTTGAACATCGTGACCGAAACGACGCAGGCGGTCGCCGACCGCGCGGCCCTGCAGATCGCTTGCGAACAGGCGCAGGAGCATATCCGCGAGCGCGACCGCTACGAGACGGAATTGATGCTCCTCAATCAGGAGCTCGCGCATCGGATGAAGAACACGCTGGCGATGACGCAGTCGATCGTCACCCAGACTCTGCGCGGATCGGCATCGCTGTCGGACGCGGTCGCCACCGTGACCGCCCGGATCGGAGCGCTGGCCAAGGCGCAGGACATCCTGACCGGCACGCTGCGCTCTGCTGCAAGTTTCGACGAGATCGTCGCCGCGGCACTCGGACCCCACCGTGACGGCGAGGGGCGGTTCGTCATTTCGGGACCGACCGTCGCCCTGACGGCGCAACAGGCGCTGGGACTATCGCTGGCGATCCATGAGCTTGCGACCAATGCGACGAAGTACGGAGCCTTGTCGCTGCCGGATGGACGAATAGAGATCGGCTGGGCGGTCTCGGAGACCGGGGCCTTCTCTTTCCATTGGATCGAAAGCGGCGGCCCGCCGGTCGTTGCCCCCGAACGCCGCGGTTTCGGTTCGCGGCTGACCGAGCGGATCATCTCGAGCTTCTTCTTCGGGGAGGGGCGCATGAGCTTCGAGCCGCAGGGATTGTCCTTCCGCCTTGTCGGCAGGCTCGATATGGTGGACGCGTGACGGCTTGAAGGGCGGGATGTTCGCTTAAGGGTTGCCGATGCCCTGCTAGCCTTTGACAATGGTCAAGGCCGGTCGCGGCAAGCTATCCTATCCTTTGCGCGAGACCGACAGGGTGGATGATGGCCGAGCCGCTTTTCCAGGTTGAAGGGGTGACAAAGACCTATCGCACAGGCGATGTCGAGGTCTGGGCGCTGCGTGGCGTCGATCTCAGCCTTCAGCGCGGCGAGATGGCGGTGCTGCTCGGGCCCTCGGGCAGCGGCAAGTCGACACTTCTCAACATTATGGGCGGGCTCGATCGCGCCACCGCCGGACGGGTGCGCTGCGCCGATCATGAGCTCACCGGTTTTAGCGAGCGCCAGCTCACGCAGTTCCGCCGTGACCATATCGGCTTCGTCTTCCAGTTCTACAATCTGATCCCCAGCTTGACCGCCTATGAGAACGTCGCCCTGGTCACCGAGATCGCGTCCCATCCGATGGATCCCGGCGAGGCGCTGGAGATGGTCGGGCTCAAGGCGCGCATGGACCATTTTCCAGCGCAGCTGTCCGGCGGCGAGCAGCAGCGGGTGGCGATCGCCCGCGCCATCGTCAAGCGGCCGGATGTGCTGCTCTGCGACGAGCCGACCGGGGCGCTCGATTCCAAGACCGGGGTGCTCGTGCTCGACGTACTGTGCCGGGTGAATGCCGAGTTCAACACGACGATGGCGATCATCACCCACAATGCCGCCATCCGCCAGATTGCCCACCGGGTCTTCTCCTTCCGCGACGGGCGGATCGAGGAGGCTTCGACCAACGCGGTGCGGCTCGCCCCGTCCGATGTGAGCTGGTAACGCGCCATGTCCATGCTCGACCGCAAGCTCTATCGCGACCTGATCCGGCTCTGGGCGCAGGTGCTTGCGGTGGCCCTGGTGATGGCCTGTGGGGTGGCCACGATCATCATCGCCATCGGCTCCTACCGCTCGCTCGAAGAGACGCGCGACGTGTTCTACGAGCGCTACCGGTTCGCCAATCTGTTTGCCGAAGCCAACCGGGCCCCGCTGCATCTGCGCGAACGGCTGGCCGCGATCGAGGGGATCGGCGGGCTTGAGCTTCGCATCGTTGAATATGTGCTGCTCGACATCGAGGGCATGGTCGAGCCGGCGACCGGCGTTGCCGTGTCGCTGCCGGACGGCGGCCAGCCGGGAGTGAACCGGCTCTACATCCGCAGCGGCCGGCTGCCGGAGCCGGGGCGGGTGAACGAGGCGGCCGTGCTCGAAAGCTTCGCCAAGGCCCACCGGCTCACCGAAGGCAGCCGTTTTGCCGCGGTCATGAACGGCCGCAAGCAGGTGCTGACGGTTACCGGCATCGTGCTGTCGCCGGAATATATCTACACGATCGGACCCGGAGACATGGTGCCCGATCCGCGGCGCTTCGGCGTGTTCTACATGTCGCGCAAGGCGCTCGAAGGCATTTTCGACATGGGCGACGCCTTCAATAATGCGGTGTTCTCGACCCTTCGTGGCACCAATCTCGACGTCGCAAAAGCCAGTATCGACGATCTTCTCGATCCCTATGGCGGACGCGGCGCCTACGGGCGGGACGACCAGATCTCCGACACTTTCCTTGCCAACGAACTCGACGAGTTGCGGGCGATGGCGGCCGTCATTCCGCCGATCTTCCTGTTCGTCGCCGCCTTTCTCGTCAACATGATCCTGACGCGGTTGATTACGCTCGAGCGCGAGCAGATCGGTCTTCTGAAGGCACTTGGCTATCGGGAAACAGAGGTGGCCTGGCACTACCTCAAGCTCACCCTGGTGATTGCGCTGATCGGCGTGGCGATCGGCTTTCTCGCCGGCAACTGGACCGCGCGCGAGCTGACGCGGCTCTATGCGCGCTTCTTCTCCTTCCCGTTCCTGATCTTCCGCGAGAGCTTCGATCTCTATGCGATCTCTGCCGGCGTCTGTGTTGCCGCCGCCTTTGCCGGAGCGGTCAAGGCGATCTGGTCGGTGGTGGCGCTCCCGGCGGCCGTCGCGATGCTGCCGCCCGCTCCCTTGCGCTTCCGCTCGCTGTTCAATCGGCACGGACGGGGCCTCAAGTTCTTTTCGCAGCTGACCATCATGGCGTTTCGCCAGATCATCCGCGCGCCGGTGCGCGCCGGGCTTACCTCGCTCGGGGTGTCGTTCTCGGTGGCGCTCCTGGTCGTGTCGATGTTTTCCGCCGATGCCGTCGGCTACATGGTCGACCAGATCTTCTTCCGCATGGAGCGGCAGGATGCGAGCCTGTACTTCGATCGCGACCGGCCGCCGGGGGCGATCGATTCCGTCCGGCAATTGCCGGGGGTGCTCAGGGCCGAGCCGTTCCGCGCGATTTCGGTCAAGCTGCGCAACCGGCAGCACGAAAAGGACCTGACGATCTTCGGCGTTGAGACGAAGACCGATCTCGGCCGCATCATGGATGCCGAGATGCGGCCCATGGCGCCGCCGGAGCACGGAATTACGCTCATCGGGCGGGTGGCCGATTCGCTCGGCGTGCGGGTTGGCGACGCCGTCGAGGTGGAACTGGTCGAGCGCGATCACCGCAAGGTGACGGTGCCGGTTACAGGCATCAGCCAGAGCCTTGTCGGCATCGATGCCTACATGCATATCGAGGCGTTCAACCGACTGGTCGGCGAGGGCCGGCGTATTTCCGGTGCCCGGATCGCCCTCGACGCGCAGCAGCGGGATGCGCTGTTCGCCGAGGTGAAGAACACGCCCGCGCTCGCCTTCGTCATGTTGATCGGCCTGTCGCGCGAGCGTTTCCGCGCCACGATCGAGGAGAACATCGTGATGATCCAGATTGTCTATACGACGCTGGCCGTCATCGTCGCCTTCGGCCTCATCTACAATTCCGCCCGCATCCAGCTGTCCGAGCGGGCGCGGGAACTGGCGAGTCTGCGGGTGCTCGGCTTCACGCCGGCAGAGGTGTCGCGCGTGCTGCTGACTGAGCTTGCAACGGTGATCCTTGCGGCGCAGCCGCTCGGCTGGCTGCTCGGCTACGGCTTTGCCCGGCTCGTCGTCGAGGGCGTCGAGAGCGATCTCTTCCGCATACCTTTCTTCATCAACGCGTCGACGTTTGCCGTGGCGAGCCTGATCGTTCTGGCCGCATCGCTTGTTTCGGCGCTGATTGTCCGCCGCAGGGTCGATGCGCTCGACCTCATCGCGGTCCTGAAATCCAGGGAGTAGCCCCATGCAGGGAAAATGGATCAAGCGTGTCCTCGCCGTGGTCGCGGTTGGCGCCATCGTCGCCGGCTTCGCCTATGCCCTTCGGGAGAAGCCGCAGTTGGTCGATGTCGGCACGGTTACGCGCGGACCGATGCGGGTGACGGTCTCGCAGGAAGGTGTCACGCGGGTGAGGGAGGTCTATGCGGTGTCCTCGCCGATTGCCGGTCATCTTTCCCGCACCGTGCTCGACGAGGGCGATGCGGTGCGCGCCGGCGTGACCGTGGTTGCTGCCATCCACCCGCTTGATCCGCCGCTGATCGACAGCCGCAGCCAGGCCGAACTCGTCGCCGCGCGCGAGGCTGCACGCGCGGCGGTGTCGATGGCCGAGATCGACCTGAAGCGGCTGCAGTCCGACCTGCAGTTCTCGCGCGACAACCTGGAACGCGCAACGGCGCTCGCCAAGACCAATTTCCTCGCCCAAAGCGCCCTGCAGAAAGCGAGCACGGATGTTGAGGTGCTGGAGGCCCAGATCGCGTCTGCCAAGGCGGCGATCGAACTGCGCAAGGCCGAACTCGCCAGCGCCGAGGCCCGGCTCATTCCGCCGAGCGATCCCAACCGCAAGCCGGAGGCCAGCTGCTGCGTGCATCTGACGGCGCCGGTCGATGGCGTCGTGCTGTCGGTCTTCGCCAGGAGTGAGCAGCCGGTTGCGGTCGGAACCAAGATCGCCGAGATCGGCGATCCGCGCGACATCGAGGTGACGGTCGACCTTCTTTCTTCGGACGCGGTTCGCATCGCGCCCGGCTCGCCGGCCGAGATCTTCGACTGGGGCGGCGACAAGATACTGGCGGCTCGCGTCCGGCGCATCGATCCGGCCGGCTTCACCAAGGTCTCGGCGCTCGGCATCGAGGAGCAGCGGGTCAACCTCGTTCTCGACCTCGATGACAAGGATCCGCGCCTCGGCCACGGTTTTCGCGTCTATGCACGCCTTACCCTCTGGCAGAGCGAGGATACGCTCAGGCTGCCGATCAGCGCGCTCTTCCGCGACGGGCAGGACTGGAGCCTGTTTGCGATCCGCGACGGCCGGGCGCGGCAGGTTGCCGTCGAAATCGGCCAGATGAACGACGAGGTGGCGGAATTGAAGGGCGGCCTTGCAGATGGCGACCGGGTCATCCTGCATCCGAGCGATATGGTGAGCGACGGCACGCTGGTCGAGGCGCGGCAGGAATAGGGGCGGCAGGAATAGGGGCGCCGGGGCTTCCGTCTTCCGCTTGCGACCGTCGCGTCTCCGCGGCATGCTGCTTCACCGACGGCGGGGAGGGCAAGCATATGCGAAACGGTGGAACAGTCGGCCTGGGCCGGGCGGCCGGTCTGCTGGCGGGCCTTCTGGCACTGGACGCTGCAGCGGCCTCCGAGCCTCCGGCCATCAAGAGCTTCGACACGCTTCGGGGAAGCTGCGAGAGCGTGATCGTCGCGGCGGAGGATCTGACCGTCGGCTGCGGGGCGAAGATCGGCATCATGCGCTATGCCGACGGCCGGACCGGGTTCTATTTCCTGCTCGCCGGCGACCGTATCCTGACCTTTTCAGGCTTTGACCGGGGTGGCGACGGCAAGACCTTTGCGCTCGAGCGCATCGTCTACAATGA
>DAIMJJ010000072.1:0-17544 GCA_036722275.1 Rhizobium sp.
AGGGCTTCCTCGGCCCATGGCTTGAGGCTCTTTCCCGACAGTTCGGCCGCCTTGGCCGCGCAGGCATGCACGTCGGGGTCGACGCGGAACATCATCTTGCCGGAATAGGACTTCTGCGGCTCGCGGCCCAGCTTGCGGCAGGTGTCGATATAGTCATCGACCGCCTCGTGAAAGGCGCGCTTGAGTTCGTCGACGCTCTGCCCGTGAAAGCCGATGACGTCGGTTATGCCGGCAATATTGCCGAAGAAAATCTCGTCTTCGGAATCGAATTCAATGCGGGCGGAAAAGCCCTTGTAACTCATGACGTTCATGGTCTCACTCCAAGGATCTCAAGGAAGCGGCGCGCATCACGAATTTGATAACGCTTGGCCTCCTTCTCCGGATGGGGGCGGTGGAAGAAGGCCATATGTCCGTCCCTTTCGAAACGGACGCGCGAACCGCTGCCTTCGATCACGGCACAACCGATCCCGACCAGCAGTCTTTCCACGTCCGCCCAGGCGATGGAGCCCGAAACCGGATCGGAAAAAATCGCCAGCACTGTCTTCCTCTGCCGATTGTTCATGGGCAGAGATTATTCCTTGCTAGCACATTTTGCAATCACGTAACGATCAGTGCCACTTGGTTCGCCTCGACCCTTATCCGCCTGCCGGAAACTTCCCCCGTGAAAGGCAAGGTTGTCGGCTATGGGAACCCTGGCGGCTCCGCTCTCTCTCTTCTCCCCAGCGAGGAGAAGTGCCGAGCGAATGCGAGGCGATGAGGGGGCCGCCCGGCACGGCTTTTGCGCTTCGCGCCCCCCTCATCCGGCCCTCCGGGCCACCTCTCCCCGCTGGGGAGAAGAGGGAGCCCGCTTCATACGCTTCTCCCCTGCCGTGAGCGGGGAGAAGCGACATGCGGCTCTGTCGGGTCAGGGTGAGGGGCAAAATCAAGGGGCCAGGGGCGCCGGCTAAACCCAGTGCTCACTCCGCCGCTGGCACGGCCTTGAGATAGGCGGCGATGGCTTCGCGGTCGGCGGCGGTCAGCGCTGCCATGTTCTTCTGCACCTCCACCATCGAGCCGCCGACGCTGTCGAAGTCGGGGGTAAAGCCGGTTTCGAGATAGCTGGCAATGTCGCCGGCCGACCAGGAGCCGATGCTCTTCGAGCCGGGGGTGATGTTCGGGATCGTGCCTTCGCCTTCCGGGTTGGGTCCGCCGGCCAGCCAGCGGCCGGCCTCAAACCCGCCGAGCATGTCGCGTGGCGTATGGCATTCGCCGCAATGGCCGGGCCCCTCGACGAGATACTGGCCGCGCTTCACCTGGTCGTCGGCATTGGCGAGTTCGACCCGCGGCGCATCGTTGAAATAGAGGAACTTCCAGCCGCCCAGCGACAGCCGGATGTTGAACGGGAAGGGCAGCTCATGCGCGGGCGCGACTTCTTCGCTTGCCGGCAGCGTCTTCATGAAGCCGAAGAGGTCGTTGATGTCCTTCGGCGTCATGCGCGCATAGGAACCATAGGGAAAGGACGGATAGAGATGTTCGCCCTCGCGCCCGACCCCGCGCGTCATGGCATCGCCGAATTCGGCGAGCGTCCAGGCGCCGATGCCGGCGGTGGGAGAGGACGAAATGTTGGGCGCGTGGAAGGTGCCGAACGGGCTCTTGAGCGGCGCGCCGCCGGAGAGCACCAGCCGGGCATCGCCTTCCGATTTCGCCGCGGCATGGCAGCTCGTGCAGCCGCCGGCAAAGAAGACCTGCCGGCCGTTTTCGAGATCCGGCGCGCCGAGATTGGCCCAGACCGACGGATCCTGGCGATCCGGTGCGGTCACGAGCAGAAAGCCCGCGCCACCGACGACGCCGAGCACGACCAGCGCGCCGAGCCCTTTGAGCCATTTCAATGCCATGGCAACCTCCGTCCGTTCCTGTCCATTGCGGCAAAATGCGACGCCGGCCCACTCCGCAGCCTCGGGAGGGGCCGGCGCGCTTGGAGTGCGTTCGCCTTACTTTTTCAGGCGATAGGTCTCATGGCAGCTGGAACAGGTCGCACCGACCGCCTTCATCACCGCGCCGGTGCTGGCCTGGTCGGTCGGCATGGCGGCCAGCTGCGCTTCGGCAATCTTGGCAAGCTCTGCGGACTTCGCCTTGAAGTCATCCATGGCTTCCCAGATCTTCGGCGAGGCCTCGCTGTCCATGCCGACTTCCGAACCGGCCGGAAAATGGTTCGGGAAATCCTTGCCGACCTCGGACATCGTCGTCAGCGACGCCTTGACGACTTCTGCATCGAACGGCTTTTCGCCCTTCACGATCGCGCCGATCGCGCCCATGGCACCGCCGACCTTCTTCATCATTTCCTGGCGCACGACCTGCGGCTCGTCGGCGGCGGTCGCAGCGGTCAGGCCCAGTCCCGTGACGACGGCGGCAGCCAGAACAAGTTTGAGCTTCATCGGATATCTCCATTTTGGCAGCCGGGCGGGCCGGCGGTGGGAACGCGGAAATGCGCCGACCGATGTTTGCAAAATTGTGCGACGGGAATGAAGTCACATTCCGGTGAAGTCGGCGTCCAGGCCCAAGGATCTGATAATGATCAGGTTTTTCATGACGCGCAGGTCTCAATCGGACGTCAGTCCGTGGGCAAGGGTCAAGGCTGCGGCGAGGATCAGCAGGCCGCCCGCCGCCCGGCCGACCCAGATGGTTGCGCCCGGATGGCCGGTCAGCGTGGCCCGCGCCCGGTCGGCGGCCAGCGCCACAGCGCCGTAGACCAGCGCCTGCATGGCGAGGGTCATCGCTCCGAGCACCAGGCCCTGCAGCCAGATCGGGCCATAGGCCGGTTTGAGAAACTGGGGATAGACGGCGATCACGAAGAGATAGGCCTTGGGATTGAGGAGGCAGGTGGCAACCGCCCGCCGGAAGGTTTGCCACAGCGCCCGCCGACCTGTCGTGCCGACGGTCTCGACGGTGATTGTGCTTCTGACCAGTGTCCAGCCGATCCAGATCATGTAGAGCCCGCCGGCGACGAGGATGGGCGTAAACAGTCGCGGCGCGAGCGTCAGCAACAGGCCGGTGCCGAGCGTGCCATAGAGCGTGTGCACGACGCCGCCGGTCATCATGCCGGAGGTGGCCACCAGTCCGGCGCGCCGCCCGCCCGACAGCGAGCTCACCAGCACATAGAGCATGTCCATGCCGGGAACGATGATGATGCCGGCGATCAGCACGAGGAAGAGCCAGAGATTGTCCGCATAGGTCATGTCAGTATCCTTGGAATTCTTAAAAAGCAGCTTTTGGATTTTCGGCTTGAAAACAGCCGATTTCGCCTTTCCATAAGGCCGGCCAACTGACATGCTTGTGTCAGTTGGTGCGGGCGGAGAGAGAAAATTGCGCAAGGCGTCGAGGCTGTTCGAGATCATCCAGATCCTCCGGCTGTCGCGGCGCGTCGTGACCGCCGCCGAGATCGCCGAGCGGCTGGAGGTGACGCCGCGCTCGATCTATCGCGATATCGCGGCCCTCCAGGCCATGCGCGTGCCGATCGAGGGTGAGCGTGGGCTGGGCTATATCCTGCGCCCCGGCTTCGATCTGCCGCCGCTGATGTTCTCGGTCGAGGAAACGGAAGCGATCGTGCTCGGTCTGGCGCTGCTCGATCGCACCGCCGATACGGCGCTGAAGCAGGCGGCGCGCCGGGTGAACGGCAAGATTGCCGCCGCCGTGCCCGAGCCGCTGCGCCAGGTACTCCAGCGCAACGCGTTGCATGCCTGGGGATCGGTGGCGCCAGCACCCGAGGGGATCGACCTGGCGCTGGTGCGTGCGGCCATCCGCGACGAGCGCAAGCTGCTCATCGATTATCGCGACGAGCTCGGCAATGCGACGGAGCGCCGGGTGCGGCCGGTCGCGCTCGTCTATTACTCCGAAACGGCGGTCATCGTCGCCTGGTGCGAGATGCGGCAGGCGATCCGCAATTTCCGCGCCGATCGGGTGGAGGAGTGTCAGGTGCTCGACGATTTCTTCTCAGGCGAGGGCGACGCCTTGCGTGCGCTGTGGACGAGCGGCTGGAGCACTGCCGCGCCCGCGTCCGCCTGAGGATTTCTGCGTGCAGGCACGACCTCAGAGCGGAAGGACGCGGCTTTCCTCGCGGCCGAAGCCGGTGATCTCCATGCGGTCGGCATGCACCTCAACGATCGCGAAGGCGTTTTCGTCGAAGGTGTCGACCATGCCCTTGATGTTGACGAAATGCGTGCCATTGAGCACGCCGTAATTGCCGACATGGTTATGGCCGCAGAAATAGCCGATGGCCGCCGGCGAGGCGGCGATCAGTGCCGAAACCTCCTCGGCGCCCCATAGGTTATGGTCGCTTTCCGGGTAGAGCGGATAGTGGCCGAACACGATGGCCCGCTCGCCGGCCTCCTCGGCCAGCTTTAGCCGGCTCGCCAGCCAGTCGGTCTGGGCGACGCTCATGCCGGCGTTCCAGGTCTGCGCATTGGGGGCGCCGGCCGCGGTCAGCGCGGCCAGACGCGTCTCTGCCTCGTTGCGGCGCGGATCGTCGAGCGGCGGTGCAAACAGCGACACCTCGTTGCCGTCGGTGATGATCAGTCGCACCCCGTTGACGGAAAAATCGTGCCAGGGCGCCGGCATGCCAAGCTTCGCATGCACCTGATCCAGCCGGTCGGCGGCGACGGCAAAATCGTGATTACCGGGCAGGAAATGATGCGGATGCCGCAGTTGCTCGTAGAGCGGCAGGACGCGGTCGAAATTCTCCCAGTCGCGGTCGATCAGGTCGCCGAGCGTGACGACGAAATCGAGCGCCTCGCCGTTGAAGCAGGCAATGGCGGCCTCAAGCTTGTCCAGGCTCTGCGCATAGTGGCGGTTGAGACGGATATTCGGTTCGATCGGCGCATATTGCGGATCGGCGATCAGGCCGAAGCGGAGAAGGGGGGAGGACTGTTGGGAAAGCATTTTCGACACGTCATGAAAGGAATGGCCGCAGATAGGCCGAACGCATGACAGTCGTGTGACAAGGGGAGGTTGGTCTTCTCCCCTTGTGGGAGAAGAAGCGAAATCGAGGGCTTAGCCGTAGGCTAAACCTCAGATTTCGCAGATGAGGGGGAAGGAAGGTGGGCGGATCACAAACCCCCTCACCAACAAAATCTACGACTTAGCTGTCGCTAAGTGCGTGATTTTGTATCCTCTCCCACGAGGGGAGAGGATGAGGTGGTCAGATCAGCTTCACCGCATAGACTTCCGTGCCGGAGAGAGGCAGCAGGCGGTAGGCCATTTCGGCCTTCAGTTCCTCGTGCCGGACGATCTCGTCGGGGGTTTTGTCGGGTTTGGCGCCGAGCGTGATGAATTCCTCTTTCACATGCCCCGGCTTGATGACGGCTTCCGCCGTCTTGCCGCGATAGCTAAAGCGGAAGACGTAAGGGCCGGGCGGATCGTTGATCACATGGGTGCCGCCGATCGACTTGTCGACGGTCAGCCGGTCTCCGGTCACGGCGCGGGTGACCATTTCCAGTGCGTCGCGCCCGCCCGGGCCGGAAAAGGCGGTGACGATCTCGATTTCGCGCCGCTCCAGCGGCGTGGTCGACAGAAGCGGGAAGGCGGCCTGCATGGCTTTCAGCGCATGGGCCACACCGCCCGGAAACGCCCCGCCGTGATAGGCGTTGATGCAGTCAAAGGTGAAGCTGATCGGGTGACCGTTGTCGAGGACGGTGATCTCGTTAGACATGGGCATAGGCCTTCAGATTGGGCACGAAGTGGTCGAGGAAACGCGTGGTCGCCGGCATGAAATGCGATCCGTGGTGGAACATCGGATCGAGCGAGGAGAGGATCATGGTGCCGGGCGTCGACACCTTGTCCTCGTAGAGGATCGGCCGGCCTTCGCCGTCGCGGGCCAGCACGGTCGCGCCTTCCGGTGGAAAGAACCAGCCGTGCAGATGCCAGGTGACCTCCTTGTCGCCGATGCCGGCCATCAGCGGATGGGCGGCCGCCGCTTCCGTCACGCGCACGCCGAGATCGGCGTTGGGGTCGAGCCACCACCACCAGTTCGTCGGCGTCTCGGTGAACTGCACGGCCGGCAGCCAGAGATCCGACCGGCTCTCGCCGAGCGCAACGACCGTGCCGCCGGCCTGAAGGTGGCGGGCGACCACGTCCTTCTGGGCGATCATGCGCTGCGCCGGCGTGCGGCACGGAACCCAGAGAATGTCGTCCGGTCGCAGTACGTCGCCCAGCTGTTCCGGCGTGCAGATCACGTCGAAGGCTGCGGTATAGCGCGGCCCTTCGAGGCTGCGGATATTGTAGTAAGTGCCGCTGGAGGGGGTGACGATCCGCCTTCCGCTGCGGCTGGAGGTGCGAAGCCCGCGATAATCTTCGGCTTCCGCGAGCGGCAGCGCGTCGGCGGGCTTGGCCGGCGCCTGCGGCCAGGGGTCGAAGCAGGCGCCACCATTGGTCCAGGCGAGGATGCGGGCCGAAAGCTCCGGGGCCAGGCCCCATTCGAGCCCCATGCCGGCGAGGTCGTTGCCGGAATGGGAGAAGATCCGTCCGCCCTTCGGCCGTGCCCAGACCCAGTCGACCGGCACCTTGGCAGCGCCCAGGCCGTTGACCGCCACCGCGCCCTCCGGCAGCGGATTGCAGCCGCGCCCGTAGAAGCCGGCGACACCCTTGTTGGTCTCCAGCTTCGCAAGGTCGATGCCGTCATAGATCGGATGCGGATTGATCGCGGACAGGTCGAAGTCCGGACGCTTCGGTCCGGCGATCGGCCGGTACTGCGCCATGCCGTCGACGAGCGGGCGCACCATGTGGCCGTTGAAGAACCAGCGCCCGCCGCGGTCGAGAAAGGCCTCGAGCGCCGGCTTGAGCGTGAGCATGGCGTCCTGGTCGAGCTGCTGGCCGGTGATCAGGCCGCTATGCGCCGACAGGATGTCCGGCGTCAGGTCGGCCTGCTCGACGATGACGGCTTCGCCGCGATTTGCGGCCTCGATGACGCCCGGCGACGGTTTGCCATAGGCGGATTTCAGATAGATCGTGCTCATGCTGCCTCAATTCCGGCGAAGGCGGGCAGGATTGCCCGTCTTGTCTCGCCCGTGGATCCCTGGACATTCACCCAGCGCATCGGCACGCCGTAGAGCTCGGAAAGCTTGTCCGGCTCGATCATGTCCGAGACCGGACCGTGGATCTCGCCGCCGCCCGGCATCATCAGCAGGACGTCGTCGGCGGCCGCCAGTGCGTGATTGGGGTCGTGGGTGGTGAAGATGATGGCGAAGTCGCGCCGGAGCCTCAGCGTATCCAGCAATTCCAGCGTCTTCGCCTGGTTGCCGAGGTCGAGCGCCGAGGTCGGCTCGTCGAACACCAGCACCGGCGAGCCGGTGGCAAGCGCCCGGGCGATCAGCACCATCTGACGCTGGCCGCCGGACATGCGGTCATAGCGAAGTTTGGCAAGGCTGCAGGCGCCGACCTGAACAAGGGCCGCCTCCGCCGCCTCGCGGTCGGCGGCAGACGGTTGGCCGAACAGGCCGAGCTGCACGGCACGGCCCATGACGACGACGTCGAGGCCGGAAAGCTTGGCCTGCGAGGCGCCGTGCTGCGGCACGTAGCCGGCGACCTTCGGCGCATGGCGCGTGCCCGATGCCAGTGGCTGGAAGCCGAGCAGTGCCCGTAGAAGCGTGGTCTTGCCGCGGCCGTTCGGCCCGAGGATCGCCATGGAGCGGCCGACCGGCACGGAAAAGCTGATATCCTTGAACAGCGTGCGCGAACCAAAGGCGACGGAGGCTTGGTCAAGGCCGATCATGGGCGGTTCGCCTCCTTGAAATGCTTGCGCAAAAGCACGCCGAAGACCGGGGCACCGATCAGCGCGGTGAGCACACCGAGCGGGATTTCCGCCGCCGTCAGCGTGCGTGCCAGCGTGTCGATGAAGGTGAGATAGGCGGCCCCGATCAGCGCCGAGGCCGGGATCAGCGCGCGGTGATCCTCGCCGACCAAGATGCGCGCGGCATGCGGCACGACGAGGCCGATCCAGCCGACAATCCCGGCAACGGCGACCGAGGTGCCGGTCATCAGCGAAATGGCAATGAAGACATACCAGCGCTCGCGGTCGGGATTGACGCCGAGCGAGCGGGCTTCGGAGTCTTCGAGCGCCAGCAGGTTCAGCCGGTAGCGCAGCGCAAAGACGATCAGAAGACCGATCGCCATGCCCGGAATGGCAAGCCCGAGGCGGGCCCAGGTAGCGGTCGCAAAGGAGCCCATCAGCCAGTAGACGATGGCCGGCAGCGAAGTATTGGGATCGGCGATGAACTGCACGATCGACACCAGCGCCCCGAACAGCGCGCCGATCACCATGCCCGACAGGATGACGGTGATGACTTCGGTGCGGCCATTGATGCGGGCCAGCGCACCGACGAGGATCAGCGCCGACAGGCCGAAGACGAAGGCAAGGCCTAGAAGCACCACGCCGGCATAGCCGAACAGCAGCGCCAGCGCGCCGCCGAAGGCCGCCCCCTGGCTGATGCCGAGCACCTGCGGCGACACCAGCGGATTGCGGAACACGCCCTGCAGCGCCGCCCCGCCGACGGCAAGTGCGGCCCCGGAGAGCGCCGCGAGCAGCACCCGCGGCAGGCGCACCAGAAGCACGATGCGCTCGTCCATCTGGGTGGGGGTGAGGCCGGGGTTCATGGCCCCGGCCATCAGGATCTCGATGATCCGCGGCACGCTGACGGAGAACCGGCCGGCGCCGATGGCAAACAGCATCGAGGCAACAAGGGCAATGAGAAGGGCGCCGAACACGCCGATCCGCATGACCGAAATCCCCCGCCGCGCCGGCTCCGTCACGACCGCGCTCATCACTTGGCCTTGAACTGGGCGTAGTTGGTGGCGTCGCCCTGCATGTCGGTCCACAGGATGCCGTCGATGTCGGCGTCGTTCAGGTCATAATTGTAGAGCGTCTTGTAGGCGGTCTTCATCTCGGCGCGCAGGTCGTAAGTGAAGACGTCGGGGTGCAGCAGGTTGGCGAGCCACATCCAGGTGAGCGGGCTTTCCTGGCTCGGCGGGTCCCAGCGATAGCCGCCGAGCGGCATCTTGTAGACCTTCTTCTCCTGGGCGGCCTTGGTCAGCGACAGGATCGGATCATTGTAGATCCGGTCAATGCCGAGCTTGGCCTCGAAGCTGTTCAAGAGGATGACGTCCGGGTTCCACTCGGCGATCTGCTCCGGGCTAATCGTCGTGCCATTGCCTTCGACGGAGGCCGAGGCGTTCACGCCGCCGACGAGATCGATATACCAGGCGTTATAATTGCCCTTGTTGCCGGAGGCGGTGAGGTTTTCGAGCGCGCGGCCGAGATAAAGCACCTTCGGGCGCTGGTCGGCGGGAATGGCCTTGGCCTTCTCGGACAGTTCCTTGGCAACGACGTCGCGCCAGCCGTTGATCTCGGCGGCCCGGTCGGCCTTGCCCATCGCGGTCGCCACCATGTTCTGATAGTAGCGGGCCTTCTCTTCGGTGCCGTAGGAGATGAGGGCGACGTTCAGCCCGGCATTGGTGATCGGATCGACCAGATCGGCACCGTAATCGGCCCACTGGATGACCAGTTCCGGATTGGTGGCGGCAAGCTCCTCGACATTGGGAATGAAGTTCGGCGCGGTGATGTCGGAGGGGATGTCCTTGGCCTCGGGGAAGATCCTGCCGAGCACGCCTTCGACGATTGCCGACTTGGCGGTCGGGTTCATGCCGACCAGCTTGGAGGTGCCGCCGTCCATGGCGATGATGGTCGAGGCCATCGGGATCGGGATGGAGGCGATGCGCTCGGCGGGCTTTTCCAGCGTCACGGTGCGGCCGCCCTGGTCGGTGAGGGTGATCGGATCGGCATGGGCCGCACCCGCAAGGGCGATCAGGGTTGCCAGGCTGAGGGGGAAGCGATGAACAAGCATCGGGAGCCTTTCAATATCAAAGTGGATCTGAAAATTCATATTTGTGCGAGGCATTCTCAAACATGATAAACGTTGTCAAGAATTTTTCCGCTAATAAAGCAAACCCCTAAGACTTTTGGGGTAAAATCGCCCGTTCTCCACCGCAGCTTAAAGAAGGCTAAACCAGTGGGGGCTAATCTTCGCCCGTCTGATGACCGGGTAGCGGTCGCCGCCGGACATGATCGCCGGGTTGGATAGCGACGAGTTCGACACTGGGATCCTTTGGATGATCGTGACCCGAGACGGTAATTCCGACAGCCTCTATGACTTTGCGCCCGCCGAATTGCGCGACGTCACCGCAACTGCCCTGCGGCAGGCCATGGCCCGCGCCTTCCAGCCGATCATTCGCGGCTTCATGCTGCCGGTGTCATTGTTCTACCTGGTGGTGATCATTCCCAACTTCATGTTGAGCACCTTCGACCGCGCCCTGCGGCTCTCGGCACTGTCGGCCATGACCGCGGTCATCGCGCTTGGCTTTTACTGGGCGCTGCGCCGCCGCGCCCTCGGCTTCCGCGGGCTCGAGCTGATGGGCGCGACGACCTTGCTGCTCATCTATGCCAATTGCGTCAACGTCCTTCTGATCGACTTCCAGCCGCTCAACCTCATCTATGTGCTGCTCCTGTGCCTGCTTGCAGGTTCGGTCGCCATCACCAACCGGCTGATCATCGGCATGGCCTTACTGACGCTGGCGACCGTGCTCGGCTCGGCCTACTTCATGGGCCATGCCGTCCTGCTGCGTTTCTCCTTCCTGACGATCGCCGCCGGATTTGCGACAATCGGCATGGCGGTTCTGGTGCGCGGCGCGATCTTCGGCTCCGTGCGCGACCGGCTCGTCGCCGACCGTCTGCGCGAGCGGGCGGAGCACCAGGCCGACTATGACGCGCTGACCGGTCTGCCCAATCGTCGCCATTTCTTCGCCGCCGTCGAGGAGCTGGTCTCCGACGACAACCGCAGGAACCATGGCGCCCGCGTCGGCATTGTCGACCTCGACGGCTTCAAGCCGGTCAACGATCTCTACGGCCATGCGGTCGGCGACGATCTTCTGGTCGAGGTCGCGCGCCGCATCCGCAATGCCTGCCCGCCGGATTGCCTGGTGGCGCGTCTCGGCGGCGACGAGTTCGCCCTGCTCGTCAGCCGGCCGCTGGCCGAGGACGGACTGATTGCGCTCGGCGAAACCATCTGCGAGACGCTCAGGCAGCCCTTCCTGATCTCCGGAATCGGCATTTCCATCTCCGGCTCGATCGGCTTTGCCCGCTGCCCGGAGAGCGGCCAGACGGTGCGGCAGCTCTATGAGCGCGCGGACCATGCGCTTTATCACGCCAAACGCCTGACCCGCGGCGACGTCGTCGTGTTCTCGGCTGCGCATGAAGCGGAAATGAGCGATATCGGCCGCATCGAGCAGACCTTGCGGTCCGCCGATCTTCCCCGCGAGCTCTTTGTCGCCTTTCAGCCACAGGTCGATGTGCCCTCTGGTCGCCGCACCGTCTCCTTTGAGGCGCTGGCGCGCTGGGACAGTCCGGTGCTCGGCAAGGTCAATCCGGGCCTGTTCATCGCGGCGGCGGAACGTACCGGCCTCATCGAAAGGGTCACCTCGATCCTGCTGGAGAAATCGCTTTCAGCCGCCGTCACCTGGCCGGAGACGATTTCGCTCTCCTTCAACCTGTCCACCCTCGACCTCGTCTCCGCCCGCTCGATCGGCAATATCTGCCGCATCGTACGCGACAGCGGCATCGAACCGGGTCGGCTGACCTTCGAGATCACCGAAACGGCGGTGATGACCGACTTCGAACGGGCACGGGATTCGCTGAAGGTGCTCGCCGGCATGGGCTGCCGCATCGCGCTCGACGATTTCGGGTCCGGCTATTCGAGCTTTGCCTATATCCACCGCTTCCCGCTGCACCGGATCAAGACCGACCGCAGCTTCGTCACGCGGCTCGCCGAAGACGACGTCGTCGGCCACAAGATCCTGCGGGCGATCGCCGATCTTTGCGTCAATCTCGGCCTGGATTGCCTGGCCGAAGGCGTGGAGACGGAGGAGGAGTTGCGCATTCTGCAGGCGGCCGGGATCCGCTATTTCCAGGGCTATCTGTTCGGAAGGCCGATGAGCGCCGCAGAAGCAGCCGAGCGGTTGGCTGGGGAGAAGAAGGACGAGACCGCCCGGGAAGAACGCTCCGCCGTTTGAAGGCGGGCCATGGTCCGCCGTGGTTCGCGGCTTGAAGCCTCCACAGCGATGCTATGAAGGCCGGCCCCGCCCACTGCCTGTCGGCAGCCTGCGGGGCCGAAGCCTGATCAGTCGTCGAACTTGACGGCCTTCAGCTTGTCGATGCCGAGCACCTGCAGCGCCAGCTTCTCGTAGAAGGGCTCGGCCGTGCCGCTCTTGATCTTGTGCAGGAAGTATTTCTCGAAGCCGATCTTGGCGGCATGCACCCACTTGCCCTGCGACGACCAGTTGACGTTGCGCGGCGGGATCTGCGGCTGCGCGACGAAGGCGATGCCCCCGTCGCCGAAATCGGCGAGGCACACCGCATTCCAGGTGCCCTCGGCATTCGGCTTTTCGCCGCGCACCAGTTTGGCGATGTTCTTGGCGGTCGCCGTCACCATGCTCTCGATCATGAAGCCGGTCTTTGGCACACCGACCGGCACCGGCGTCTTGCCGGTGGGTGCGATCGCCACGCAGACGCCGACGGCGAACACGTTCTGGAACTTGCCGTTCTGCTGGTGCTTGTCGACCAGGATGAAGCCGCGCGGATTGGTCAGGCCCTCGATGTCGCGCACCGCCTCGACGCCGCGGAAGGCCGGCAGCATCATCGTATAGGCGCTGGGAACCTCATGAACGGTCTTCGTCGAACCGTCGTCATTGACCTCTTCGACCGTCACCTTGTCGGCCTCGAATTTCTGCACCTTGGAATTGCAGATCCATTTGATGTGCTTGGAGCGCATCGCGCTTTCGAGCAGGCCCTTGGTGTCACCGACGCCGTCGAGGCCGAGATGGCCGATATAGGGTTCGGAGGTGACGAAGGTCATCGGCACCTTGTCGCGCACCTTGGCGTCGCGCAGGGCCTTTTCCAGGATGAAGGCGAATTCATAGGCCGGGCCATAGCAGGAGGCGCCCTGCACGGCGCCGATGACGACCGGACCGGGCTTGGCCACCAGCTTTTCGAAAGCGGCCTTGGCCGACAGCGCATGGTCGATATGGCAGACCGACTGGGTGTTGGCTTCCGGCCCGAAGCCGGGGATTTCGTCGAAGGCGAGTTCGGGGCCGGTGGCGATGACCAGATAGTCGTAGTCGACAGAGGTGCCGTCGGTCAGTTCGATGCGGTTTTCCGCGGCATGCAGGCGCTTGGCACCCTGCGGGTAGAGGCCGATGCCGCGCTTCTTGCAGGCGGGCTCCAGATCGACCTCGATGCTTTCGCGGTCGCGCCAGCCGACGGCCACCCAGGGATTGGACGGAACGAAGGAATATTTCGAGCCCTTGTTGATGATGCTCACCCTGTCGGCTTGCGACAGGTTGTCCCTCAGTTCGTAGGCCATGATGGTGCCGCCCAGACCGGCACCGAGAACGACGACATGCGCCATGAAGCAACCTCCCGTTTGCTTTGGAAATATAGAAGAAACAGTATGTACGAAGTTTCGTAGATTTAGTTTGATCTTTGTCAATTTGGCGGAAAAAATTATCGCGGTGGCGCTGAACCGGGAGAGGGCGGTTCAAAAGGGAGGCGGCGGGGCGTGAGGTCCGCGGCCGCTGCGGCGGACGCGCGAAGTGGATCCCGCTCTCGAAACCGCGGGAGGACAGGGGCCGCGAGCCTTGAGTACGGCTCGGTTTTTCGCGGAAGTCTTAGCCCGGCAGCTTCGGCTGGATCCGGCCTCTCGGCAGCAATTCGCCGGCGATCGTCATGGCAATCAGCGACAGCGGTACGGCCAGCACCGCGCCGACGGCGCCCCACATCCAGGTCCAGAAGACGATGGCGACGAAGACGATGAACGGATTGATCTCCAGCCGCCGGCCCATGACGGCCGGCGTCACCAGATTCTCCATGACGGCATGCACGCTGAAGAAGGCGGCGGCCGGCGCCAGTGCCGCCAGCAACCCGTCATGGGTGAGCAGGCCGGAGATTGCCAGCGACAGCGTCATCGCGGCGATGCCAAGATAGGGGACGAAGCTCGACAGGAAGGCGAACAGGCCCCATAGCCCCGGCACCGGCAACCCGCGCGCCTAGGCGACAAGCGTCATGATCACGCCGGCCGCCGCGTAAAGCAGGGTGGCTGTGGCGAAATAGAAGCCGAGCGCCTCCTCGATCGAGTTGAGGATGCGGATCGCTGACAGCCGCCGGGCCCGGTCGTTGAAGGCGATGATCACCGCCCGGCGCAAGGCCAGCCGACTGCCGAGGAAGAACACCAGTGCGCCGAAGAAGATGAGGCCCTGCACCAGCGCCGGCGTCACCTGCGTCGCCAGCGTCGACAGCACCGCGCCCATGTTCTCGATCAGCGCTTCGGGTGTCAGCGGGCCGGAACGGAAGGTCGAGGCGCTGATGTTCAGCCATTCGACCCGCTCGAGATAGGGCAGCACCCGCTCGATGGTCCGCTCGATCATCGCCGGCGCCTCGGCCGCAAGCTCGGACAGCGGCGTTGCCAGCGTGCTGGCGATGAAGAACAGCAGGAAGGCGAAGACCGAGGTCAGGATGACGGCGGTTGCCATCGGCGGCACGCCGAGCGCCCCCAGCCGGTCGGCGGCGACGCCGAGGATCAGCCCGACGACGACGGCAAGCGTGATCGGCATCAGCACGGACGAGGTCAGATAGACGGCGGCGACCGACAGGATGACGAAAATGCCGATCACCGACCAGATCAGCGCCAGATCGAGCCCGGTCTTGCGCACCCGCACCCGGTGCGGCGACTTGCGGCGCGCGCGTTCGGTCGCCCAGGCCGCGTGCTCCATCGCTTCGCGGCTCATGCCCGCCCCGTTCGCCCTGTCGCTCATTTCGAAAATCCCCGATAACTGGCCAGACAACGCCGCAGGCGGCGGAGTGTTCCATGGGTGGGGGACAAGGGGAGGGCCGGTGCCGCGGTCCATGCGTCCGGCGGCGGCGAGCCCCGTGGCCGGCGCGGCGAGGCGGCCGCTAGGCCTTGCGCGGGGCAAGAGGTGGCGGGGTGACACAAAGGCCACCCCGCCAAAGGCTCAGGACGCTTCGGTCGTTTTCAGGCGCCCGTCCAGTCGGGCGCCGGTTGCCGTCGACACCACGCCCTTGTCGCGGATGAAGGCGATGATCTCGTTGCGGTAGACGAGACCGGTGTGCAGATAGTCCAGCTTGCGCAGGTCCATGCTGACGATGTCGCCAGGCACGCCGCCGGCGATCGGCTTGCCGTTCCACGCCTCGCCGAAGCCGCCGAGCGCGATATAGGTGCTGAAGGCGACCTGGAACGTCTTGTCGAGCTGGCTTTCGATCGGCTGGTCGTTGAGAAGGATCTCGACGGCACGCGCCTCGGTGGCGGAGTTGCCGTAGTCGACGCGGTAGCGGATGCCGCTGGAGAAGTGCAGGAAGCCGCGCGAGACGAAGCTGTCGAGCTTCACGTCGCCCTTGGCCGCTTCCTCCGGACGCAGAATGCGCTTGGCATTGTTGTCCAGCATGTCGCGGATCTGCGCGCCCGTCATCGTCGCCACATGCACATTGTCGGCATAGGGCATGACGTCGAACCACTGCTTGAAGGTCAGCGGCCCTTCGGCGACGCCGGCCGCCAGACCGGTGGCGTTGAAGACGGCGAAATCGATGCGGCCATTGGCAAAGGTCGTCGACCGGTCGACAAGCGCATCGTTCATGAAGTTGCCGATGGCGCATTCCCGGATATAGCGGTCGGCAATCGTCCGCTCGGAGGAGACCAGATCGGCGCCTTCGACCGTGCCGATGACATCCTTGAGCTTCTCGTCGAGGGCGGCCAGCAGCGGAGCGACATGGCTGGCTTCGAATTCGGCGTCGAAGTCCTCGTCATGCTCAAGGCCGGCATATTTCGGATCATCCGCCTTGACGCGGTTGTCCCGGCCCTTGACCGGATGCAGCGAGACGGAGCTGAACCAGGCCTTGCGACCGTTTTCGGCGGCGATCGACATGGCGATCTCGCCGAGGAACTGGCCGTTGGCTTCGGCCTGGGTGATCAGCACGCCCTCGATCATGTTGTCGGGGTCGATCCCGTCGGCGTTGAGGCGGGTATGGGAGTGGCCGCCGATCAGCACCACCGGCTTGTCGGTCAGCCGGCCGGCCGCAGCCGCGATGTCGAAATCGCCCTGGCCGATCTTGCGGTCGGTCGCCGCCTTGCCGCTCATGTGGTTGCCGCTGCCATAGCCGCAATGGGACAGGATCACCACGACGTCCGAAATCGAGGCGACGGCCGGCAGGATGTTGCTGACGGCGTCGACCGGGCTGGAAACGGCGAAGGTCGGATCGGACGGCTGGCCGACGCGGGTGTCGACGGCCGTGGTCAGTCCGATGAAGCCGATGCGCAGGCCCTTGGCCTCGGCAATGGCCGCGCAGACGTAGTCGCGGTTCATTTCCATGAACTTCGAGCCATACACATTGGCCGACAGGACCGGGAAGCGTGAATCCTTCTCGATGCCGAGCTTCAGCATCTCGCAGCCGCGGTCGAATTCATGGTTGCCGAGCACCGAGATGTCGACGCCGGCTGCGGAGTAGACGCGATAGGAGGCGTCGGCGACAAAACCCTCCGGCGACCAGCCGAGCAGTTCGTCGAACACGGAGCCGGTGTGATCGTCGCCGCCGGAGACGAACAGCACGATCTCGTTGTCAGCGGCCTCGGCACGGGCGGCGCGCACCTTCTTGACCATCTGCGAGAAGCGATGGCTGTCGCCCTTGGCCGCATGGGTGTCGGTGATGTGGTTGTGAAGGTCGTTGAAATGCATCAGCCGCAGGACGCGGCGTTCGCCGGCGGCCAGCGACGGCGCCGGAACGGGGCTACCGGCTTCGGTGATGATGGCGTTGACCGGGCCTGCGAGCGGATCGCCCTTCAGCAGGAAGAGGCGTTCGAACGCGCCGTTCGGATTGGGCTCTGCCGGAACCATTTGCAGTTCGCCGGCGGCCGCATGGCCCGAGCGGAAGATCAAAAAGGGAGAAATGGCGGAAATGCCGAAAACAACGCCGGACTTCAATAGATTGCGACGCGAGATTTCAATTCCTGCACCAGTCACGATGACCTCCTGTGTAGTGCGGAGAGGGAACATACCCCCGCAGCGCCTTTCGCATCTTGAGGTGAAGGTCGAATGACAGTGCGGGTTGAAAACGGCCCGCGCCGCTGAGGGCCCGGGATCGCCGGGGCGAGGCCGCGGGCGCTCCCGCACAGATCCCGCTCCCCTCACAGCGACACCGCGTCAACCCCGCGCCAACCCCGCCTTGAGCGTCGGTCAGAGCCCGGAGTTTCTTGCGCTTTGCATCTTGCGTCTTGCGCCGGCGCCACAATTTCGGCACTTGCCTCGCTAGGCTGGGAACCGGCCCTGCCGCACTCTCCTGCCTTCTCGCGTGATCCTGTCCCGATGTCTCTTTCCCGCCGCGCTTTCTGCGCCTGTCTTGCCTGCGGCCTGTCCGGGGCACTTGTCCCCGTCCGGGGCTTTGCCGCCGCCTCTGCGGCTGCC
>DAIMJJ010000073.1:0-17463 GCA_036722275.1 Rhizobium sp.
GGTCTCACGGGCAATGACCGTGCGCGCGCCGCAGCGATTGAGGACGAAGCGGGCGCGAAGATCCGGCCGGTAGATCCGCGCCTCCGACAGGAGCGCCAGCATCTCGGCCGATGCCCAGCCGTCGAGCGGCGATGGCTGCACCGGGATCAGCACAAGGTCGGCGGCGAGCAAGGCCGAGCGCATGAGTCCGGCGACGCGCGGCGGTCCGTCGATGACGACATGATCGACGTTGCGCGCCAGCTCGGGCGCTTCACGGTGCAGCGTATCGCGCGCCAGCCCGACGACGCCGAACAGACGCGGAAGATCACTGCGGCTGCGCTGCTGCGACCAGTCGAGGGCAGAGCCCTGCGGGTCGGCGTCGAGCAGCGTGATGCGCTTACCGCGTCCGGCCCATTCGCCGGCGAAATGGAGCGCCAGCGTCGTCTTGCCGACGCCGCCCTTCTGATTGAGGAGCGCAATGATCATCGCGCTCCTCCCGACTGCGGTCGAAGCGGAAGCTCGGGCGCGAAGGAGTCTCGTGCTGGCTCAGGAACAGGTCCGCCGCTCTTCCTAGCGGCCGTACTGAGGTCTTGGGCGGTGTCGCGGATGAGCTTTTGCACATCGCGCGCGCGCTCTTCAAAGTTAGATTCTTGGTTAGACTCTAAGTTAAGGGCGCGATTCCGGCTTTTTCTTCCATGAGTTAGACCCGGTTTCGGTTCCTGATAGCACGAGCCTCGGGTTCCCGATGGCACGATAGTCCGGGTTCCCGATAGCACGAGGCCATCCACAGATTGTCCACAGGCCGAAGATGGCTCGAAGGCGAGCAGAACACGGCCGCCGATCTCCGTTTCGAGGAACAGGGTGTAGCCGGGCAGCGGCTGGCGGCGGATGATGTCGCGCAGCTCGAAAGCGAAGCGTTTGAACGGCGACAGGCCGCCGGATTTCTGATGGAGGTGGCGGAAGTCGAATCGCCAGCCGTCGCGCTGGCGACCGCCATGTTTGCGAACGAGGCGATAGAGCCAGCGATCGAGGCCGCCTGTGAGATCGAAATAGGCGCGGTCGATCGTCAGCACGAGCGCGTCGTCGAGGACCGCGCGATAGAACCAGTCGGGTACGATCAGCTCGATTCCGGCCGGTTTTCCGTCGCGATCCGTCCGTTCTTGCCATTCGTTGATCCACGAGAAGCGATGGCGTCGGCCTTCGGCAGGCTGACGGATCGACGTGGAGACGGTGGTCGATTGCAGGCGATCGAGCGCCGCCTTCAAGCGCTGATAGTCGCGCAAGCTGGTGCCGCGTCCGACGAACATGAGGATTTCGTAGGGTGTGGCTGCCATTAGCCGAGAGGTGCGAAGCCCGGCGTCACGGGCTTCGACGATCTGGCTGGCGGCCCAGATGAGGATGTCGGCGTCCCATATGGTCGCCATGCCGTGATCGGGTACGGCCTCGACCCGGATCGAGACATTGCCCGCGGCGAAATCGATCGGGGCGACGCGATGGGATTTGGAGAGGGAGAAAAACGGATAGGCCATGAGATCCTGCGCGTCTCGTGGCGCGAAATCTCCCGGAAGCGCTCTGAACAGATCGAGCTGCCCGCGCTCCGAAAGGGACCGGGGTCGCGCCGCCATACTGGAACCCAGTCAGCGTGCGTAGCGGCCGGCATGGGCCGTCGGCGCGGACGTCTGGCGTTTGGCGGGGAGCACGCTGCCACGCGGATCGGAGGTCGAGGTGACGGCGCCGCGATCGGCCCAGGCTTCGAGATCGTCGACGGAATAGACGACGCGGCCGCCGAGCTTCCGGTAGGCCGGGCCGGTGCCGTAGGTGCGGTGTTTTTCGAGGGTGCGGGCGGAAAGGCTGAGAAATTCGGCCGCTTCCTTGGTGCGCAGGAAGCGCGGCGGCAAAACGGCGAGTTCGGGTCGCATGGATCGGGCCTCCGTGGGTTCGTTGGGGCCGCCGGGAAACGGCGGGTAACGAAGGGCACGATGGCGAAGCACGAGCGGCGAGATGCAGGGCGAATTCAGGGGGGCCTAAGTTCGCCCACCGCCAACCGGAGGAGGACCGGCTAGGAATGCCGGCGATGGCGAAGCAGCGTGCGATAGCCTCCTGCGATCATGGCGCGGGCGTCCCGGAGCAGGGATTTGATGGCATGGCGCGCGGAGGATGCCTGCCAGTCGTCGCGATTGAGGGGAGTGATCCGAAGTACGACTTGCGCGATCTCTTGCTGGGTTGCTCCATAGCGATAACCGTCGAACGCTTGTAGCATCCGACACAGTCGCGCGCGTTGCTGCCGCGTGAGGCGGGTGTCGGGTGGTATTGCGCGTCCATGGAGGGCGGCGAGCAGGCGGGCGACGGATTCAATCCGCCCGAAGCCTTCCAGGTTGAGCGGGATGAAGGCGCCGAGCGGTTTGGCGGGTCGTGTCTTGGAGGGATAAACAAGCTCGACGCGCTGGCCGTTGCCCAGATCGAATACCAGAAAGGTTTCGCCGGCGGCGTCAACGCTTGTCGTGGTGTCGATTGTGGGTTGCCGGTCAGCGCTTGTGGACAGAATATCGGGCTGCGCGCCAAGAACGATGGCGCTCGTATCGTCCTGGGGAAGCCAGATCACCCGCGCCTCGGCCGAGCTTCGCATCGGATCCACCGGGAAATCGCAACCCCCACCGCTGTCCGATCTTTTCGGTCAGCGCGCGTGGATCGTCTATGCCGTCAGCCAGTGCCCGGAAATCCTTGTCGTAGGATTCGTTGCGACGCAGCCATTCCCACGCAACGTCGGAGGCGGTCATGTCGGCGACATGCGCGTAGCGTATCGACGAGCGCCAGCCAGAAGCATCAGGGGTCATTGCGATCCTCCCTTAGTCCTTGAACTTGTGGGAGAGTCAGGATTCCCGACTGGGTTGTTTTGCGGAAGTCAGGTGGCCGACAAAGGGTGGTGCCGAAACGGCATCGCCGCGATCACTGGGCCGAGCGGATCAGCTCGCGATAGCCGTGCTCGTTCATCCACAGGGCGCGGGCGAGATGCGTGTCATGGATTTGGCGACACCGTTCCGGCTCACACTTCGGATCGAGACCAAAGAGAATCTGGACGGCCTCGCGCCAGTCGGCGCCATCGCGCGAGGAATCGAGCAGGCGCAGATAAAGAACCATATGCTCGCGATCATAGGCCGTGAGCGTTTGGCTGATCGGCGGCTCGTCGAGAAATGACGGCGTTTGCTGTCCCATGGGGCGACTATAATCGTTCAATGGAGGTTCGTTAACAGCATCGCGCGAAATTCTGTGGCCACGCCAGATGTGGTGGGGCGCCTAACGCTTCGGGGGCATGTCTTTCCGGTCGTGAAGCAAGAGCACGCCTTCGCCCTTGTCGGTTGAGAGCAGGACGATCCCCGCGGCTTCCAACGCCCTGCGAACGAGATCGCGCGTCGACTCATAGACCTCGAGGCCACTTTCGGATTCGAGACGCTTGAGCGCGGTCAGCGATGTCCGGGCCTCGTCAGCGAGCGTCTCCTGTGTCCATCCCAGCAACGCGCGTGCGGCCCGTGATTGTCGGGCGGTGATCATGAATGACCACCTCCCACCGGCCAATAACTACTTGCCAGAACTACGACTATTTTAGTCGCTCTCGGTGCCGTAAGGACTGCTGGAAGACGGATCGTTAGTCCGTCCCGGTCTTCGGCGGCGTCACTGATTCGCGTGTGGGCATGGCAAAGGCCCCGGCCTGCTGGCCGGGGCCTTGCTGGTGGGTCAGTCCGCCCGGCGGTTCGGGCGGGACCAGATCAGCGAGTAGCCGTCGCCGTCCTCGTCGTCGAAGAGGTTGGCGTAGATGGGGGCGTTGAAGCTCGGATCGTCGAGCTTGAGGCCCAGATAGTCGCGGCCCTCGTTGGAGCGCTTGGACCAGGCGGCGCCGATTTCGGCGCGGCCGACCAGGACCCGGTGGCTTGGGGCGTTCTCGCCGGTGGCGCGCTGGTCGGGGACGATGCGCACGCCCTTGGCCTGGACGCTGAGGGTGACGATTTCGCCGGTGAACTCGTTGCCGGTCTTCTTGAAGGTGCCGATGGTCGCCATTTCAAATCTCCGTTTCCGTTATCGAGCCCGCACCATTGCGGCCTCGATGGCGATCGACAGGCCGGAGGCGATCGACGGCGCACCCCGCAGGGGCCTGACAGCAAAGGAGCAGCTTTCTTGTCTCGCGAGGAATGACGGCGAAGCCGGCAGGGGAAGCAAGTTGTGACGCCGCTGTTGCGCCATAGGCGATCGAGGCGCAGCCGGCCTTCGGCCAGATCAAGCCATTGAAGAGGCCGTTTGGAGCGGGCTGGTGACGGGAAGAAGCGGAGAGGATGGCGGCTCTCTCGAAACCGGCGCCAAGACCTGCCGGATGTTCGCCGGCGCATCGCCCCTCTTGGCGGCGGGCCTTGCGGCCCTGCATTGTCCGGGCCTGCCGCGGGCGGAAACCCTCCGCCCTTCCGTGTCGGTCGGCTGCGCCGCGACCAGCGTTCGGTTCGGGCGCTTCCGACGGGATGACCGCGCCGCGGCCATCAGCGTGATCCGGGTTCGTCGCCCGCATCGCCACCCCATCAAGCCGACACGGACGGCGTGGTGTCGCCCCTATTGTCCCGCCGATGCCGGCTGCGGAATGGTCAGGCTCCGGCGGGGCTCCGGCCGACCGGGCCAGCGGCCGCCATGCCCGTAACGCGCGCGAACGCGGTGACGCCGACTGCGACCGCACCGATGACGGAAAACACCAACTGCCAGGTTTCCGACGGCATGGTGTGCTTCACGATGCCGTGCGTGGCGTGGTAGCCGGCGAGGGCAGCGGGCGCGACAAAGGCGAGCGCGATCAGCAGCCGAGCCCAGAGCGGGCGAACAATCCCGAGCAGGATCTGGCCAAGGCCGAGCGTCAGCCCGGCCGCGACCACGCCGATCAGGATCGCGCCCATCCAGCCCGCGCCCGTGTGATAGGCCCAACCGCCGGTGGTGAGGCCAGCGAAGAAGGGCAGCGCGAAGACGGCGAGCGTGAACAGAAGCCAGCAGAAGAAGCCGATGGCCGCGATGGAAAGGATGATGCCGAGAAGGATCATGGCGGTGTCTCCGAAAGAACGATTCTGACGGTCGCGCCTTCCACCACCACCACGGCGCGTCGGGGATCATAGCAAAATATCGACGCGGACGGGAGCCGAAACCGACAAGGTTTCAGCCCCGTGGGCGATGATCTTCGCCCATTCATGGAGCGAAGGGGTCAATTTCGCGGACGATCTGCGAGAGGTCGCCGTCATATTCGCTGGCGGGCGTGACCGAGAGCGTGCCGTCGTCGGCGCGGAAGATGACGATGACCGCCATCAGGCTGGTGGCGAGGCTGAAGGCGAAGGCGTGGGCGTCGTTGAAGGACATCGATCCGGCTCCTGTTTCGAGCGGAGGACCACCCCCCGCTGACAGGTGCCCGACGTGTCGGACTGAGAGCTGCAATCACCGCGCAGGCGGAGCCGGAGCGGCGGCACGCAAGGCGTAGCCGACCCTTGATGAGGTGGAACGGCCCGCTCCGACAGCATCAAAGTGCTAAAGTGTGGTCGTTGCTGCAAACGCCACAAGGAGGGCCGTTCCGTGAAAGATGTTACCACTGTTGGACTGGACTTGGCGAAGCACGTTTTCCAAGCTTTTGGCGCGGACGTCGACGGGACGCCGCTGTTCAACCGAAAGCTACGCCGTGCTGAAGTGCTGCGCTTCTTCGAAAGACTGCCACCGTGCCTGGTGGGTATGGAAGCATGTGCGAGTGCGCACCACTGGGCGCGGGAGATCTCGGCCTTCGGGCACGACGTCAGATTGCTGCCGCCCCAATACGTCAAGCCGTTCGTCAAGCGCGGCAAGACCGACGCCGCCGATGCGGAGGCAATTGCTGAAGCGGTGACGCGAAAGACGATGCGGTTCGTGCCGGTCAAGACTGCAGAGCAACAGGCAGCGGTGATGGTCCTCAGAACGCGGGCGCTGCTCGTGCGTCAGCGAACCCAAGCGATCAACGCGTTGCGCGCCCATATGGGAGAGTTGGGTATCATCACTCCGACCGGCATCGCCAACGTGAAAGCACTGGCGCTTATCATCCGGGATGAAGAGGACACTCGACTGCCTCCGGCTGCGCGCTTTGCCCTGACCGAAATTATCAATCAGATCGAGATGCTCGCCACACAGATCGACAAGCTCGAACGTGAGATCGTCATCCAAGCCAAGCAGGATTATGAGATGCGGCGCCTCGCGACCATCCCTGGCGTTGGCGCTATTATCGCCATGGCCGTAAAGGCATTCGTTCCTGATCCCGCCGGCTTCAAATCTGCTCGCCACTTTGCAGCCTGGATCGGGCTAACCCCGAAAGCGCATTCCAGCGGCGGCAAAGAACGGTTAGGGCGGATATCGAAGATGGGCAATCCGGTACTGCGATCATTGCTGACGACGGGGGCGGCATCGGTGCTACGTCATGTGCAGTATCGCGACCGAGTTTGGCCGTGGCTGAAGAACATGCTTACGCGGCGACCCTTCAAGGTCGTGGCGGTGGCGCTCGCCAATAAGATCGCCCGGATGATCTGGGCATTGCTGACCAGAGGTGGAGTTTATCGAGACCCAATAGGAATTGAGGCAGGATCTGCCGCCGCATAAGCGCAGGACCGCCGAGACGAGCTGCCCGGCAACCGCCAGCAGGTAGGGTGCACAACAGACGATGAACCACGGGACGAAATCCCGAAACAGGGCAGGCCGAAACCCGTGACGCGCACAAAGCGCGCCCCCTTGATCCAGCCACCTGCTTCGCGGACTTCATCGAGGCCAGCGGTCATGACCGCGCAAGTAGGCCGGACATATGACCGCACCGTTCCCATGTGGTGAAATCGACTGAAGAGCACCTTGCACCGCGGGCCGTTCCATATATCACGGGTTGATGGCGTCAGGCTATCAGTCTGACCGAGGATCAGCGCAAAGAAGCGGGGGGCGGTGCTCTGCGGCAGGAACCGGTGTCCTGCCGTGGAGACGGCGGCGCTCACGCGCCGCCGGTTCCGAACCGATAGACCGGGATGCCGAGCTTGCGGGCCTTGTCGGCGAGATTGTCCTGGATGCCGGTGCCGGGGAAGATGAGGATGCCGATCGGCATGACCGCCAGCATGGCGTCGTTGCGCTTGAACGGTGCGGCCTTGGCGTGTTTCGTCCAGTCGGGTCTGAAGGCGACCTGCGGCACCTTGCGGGTTTCCGCCCAACGCGCGGCGATCTTCTCGGCGCCTTTCGGGGAGCCGCCGTGCATCAGCACCATGTCGGGGTGCTTGGCGTGGACCTGGTCGAGCTTGGCCCAGATCGGCTTGTGATCGGTGGTGTCGCCGCCGGAGAAGGCGATCTTCGGGCCTGCGGGCACGAGCACTTCGGTTTCGCTGCGGCGCTTGGCGGCAAGGAAGTCGCGGCTGTCGATCATCGCGGCGGTGAGGCGGCGATGGTTGACGCGCGAGCCGGTGCGCTGAGACCAGGGTGAGCCGGTGGCGCGAAGATAGTGGTCGGCGGCGCTGTCGCGGAAGACTTCCAGGCTGTCGCGCCGTTCGATCAGCGATTGCCCAATGTCGATCAGGCGTTCGAGCTGGACGGATTTGACCTCCGAGCCATCCTGTTCGCGCTGGAGCCGCTTCTGCGCCTGCTCGTTGTCGTCGAGTTTGCGGTCGGCCCGCTCGACGGCGCGGTGGAACGTATTGACGGTGGACCAGAGGATATCGTCGAGGTCGGGATCGAGGCTCGTATCGGCCACGGTGGAGATCAGGGCGTCGAAGATGTCGGCGACGGCGCCTTCGATGATGCGGTCTTCCGGCACGGGCCTGGGATCGGCTTCGTCTTCGGAGGGCCGGTAGCCGTAGAGCTGAAGCTCCTGCGCAATCTGGTCCGTCGGCGATGCGGCGTGTTCGGGTTCGTAGTCGTCGTGCTCGCTCATGGGATGCTCCGTCGCTTGGACCGCGACCGTCGCGGCCTTCATGGCGACGAAGCCCACGGGCGGGGCGGGCTGGCAGTCCGAGCGAAGCGAGGGCCTTGATGGCCAAGGCCGGCTATCTTGTCTCGCGATGGAAAGCGGCCCGCAGGGCCGCGCCGGAAAATAGTCGGCCGCCGCCATTGCCGGCCTGGCCCGTTTGTGGGCCGATCGCCCTCTCGAAGGCCGAGGCGCGGTCCTCTCCGATGGTTGACGCATGCCTGCGGGCATGATGACGGCAGCCGTGACGTCCGTCGCGGGCGGCTAAGCCGCCTGAGCCATGAAGCGGGCGACGTCCTGCGGCGCGAGCTGCACCCGCAGGCTGGCGCGGAGCGCATCGAGCCCGAGGCGCCGGAGATCTTCGTTGAAGTCCTCCAACACAGGCGAGAGCACGATGGCCGCGATTCCGGCCGCGTTCGCCCGTTCGACTAGGTTGTCCCGTGCGCCGTCGCCTGCCGGGTCGTTGTCGCGCAGTATATAGAGTCGGCGCAGCGTCTCGGGGAACAGGATGGCGGCCAGATGGGCTGCGGACAGCGCCGCCGCCATCGCCATGTGCGGTATCGTCTGACGCGCTGACAGGACGCTTTCGATGCCTTCGCCCGCAGCCATCGCCTCGCCGGCGATCCCGAAGCGAACGGCATGGCCGAGCAAATCGCCCATCGCCTTGCGCTGCGTTTCGATCGGCGCCTTGTCGGAGCCGTCAGGGGCGAGCCAGGTGCGATGCGCGCCGGTGATCGCGCCCCTGAGATCGGTGACGGCGGCGATCATCGCCGGCCAGGTTTCGGTCGGACCACGGTCGTCGGGCCGATAATAGCAGCGGGGATGGAAGCGGAGGTTTCCGGTTCCGTGCAAAGCCGTAATGCCGCGATGGCGAAGATACGTCTCTACGGGGGTGCCGCTGATCGGCTGCGACATGGCGAACAATCGCCTTGCCGCCTCGGTCGAGCCCGACGGGGCTGGCGTGCTCGGTCGCTTCTTCGTCGCCGGCGCGGGTTTCGGACGCGGCAGGCTGAGAAAGCTGCGGGCTTCCTCGACGACATCGGCGAAGTCGGTGAGGCCGCAGCTTTCCCGGATCACGTCGAGCAGATCGCCATGCTCGCCGGTGGCGGCGTCGGTCCATTTGCCCGCCGGCCCTTTCGCCGTCTCCTTGAGCCGGACAAACATCGAGCGGCCGGGCGTGTTGCGTGCATCGCCGACCTGCCAGTAATTGCCCTGACGATGGCCGGCGTCGAGATAGTGGCGGCACACTGCCTCGGCCTCCCGGCCGAGACGCTGCGCCAGATCGGAAGCGTCGAGACGGGTCATCACGCCGCCTCGCGTTCGCCGATGCGCTGGACCGGATAGCGGCCCAGCACGCGCTCCAGCACCGCAGGACCGGCGCTATCGGTCGGCACGAACATCCTGAGCTTCCAGGAGATGATCTCGTGGAACAGTCCGTAGGCGGTGAGCCGCTCGCGCATCGTGTCGGTGAAACCCGACAGTTCGATGCGGTTGGCGCCCATCACACGGACGCGGCGAAGCTGAAGCCCCTCAGCGAGGTCGAGGATGGTGCGGCCATCCATCAGCGCCATGAAGGCGTCGGCGGGCGCGAGCGTGGCTGCGCCGGTCGTCGTCGCATTGGCCGCCCAGGCGGGCGAGACCTTGCGGCCGACGATCCGCTCGCCATCGTCGGTCTGGAGCCGATAGACGCGGGTGGACTCGTTCGGCAGCCGCTTCCAGATCGGCAGCAACAGGCCGGCGACGATATGGATCGTGCTGTCGGAGAACGCCGGCACGTCCGCGACCTCGGCGTTCCAGGCCGAGGCGAAGTCGTTCCGTTCCGCCTCGGTCCAATGGGTCTCGCCCATCACCTTCACCGGAACGGTGTGCGATTCCATCGGCCGGATCAGCCGGACGCGGCGTTCGATCTCGCCATCGTCGAGCATGACCGAGGTGGCGGGGATCTGCACCGCGGCTCGGCCCGACCGTTCGTTGACCAGCAGCCTGGCGCCGGATTCGCCGAGATGGGCGAGCGCGTCGTCCAGCGTGACCGGGCGGTTTCGGGTCCGCTGCGCGATGGTGAGGAGCCGGGTCTCGGCGCCCGTGCCCGGATGCGTATAGATGGTCTGGCGGCCGGTGACGGTGAAGCCTTCCGCCGTCAGCGTCTCCAGCCCGACATCGTAGATGCCAGCGGCTATGGCCCCCTCGATCTTGGCGGTGAGAAGCTGCTCAAAGGCGGTGAACAGGATGCCCTGAAGCTCGATGGTCAGGGCCAGCAACCGGTTGAGGAAGGTGGTGATCGGGGGCAGTTCGTCCTTGATGCCGTTCGCGTCCATCAGCTTCAGGCCGGTGGCGGATTCAAAGCGCTCGAGCGAGCAGCCCTCGACCTTGCCGCGCACCAGTAGGAGATAGAGCTGGCGGAGCGCATCGGGGGCGTAGGGGCTTTCCAGATTGTCCTCGGGGCGGAACAGGCCCTGGCCGCCGGTCTGGCGCTGGCCGCGGGTGATGGCGCCCAGCGTGTCGAGCCGCCGGGCGATGGTGGAGAGGAAGCGCTTCTCCGCCTTGACGTCCGTGGCGATGGGCCGGAACAGCGGCGGCTGCGCCTGGTTGGTCCGGTGCGTGCGGCCGAGGCCCTGGATGGCGGCGTCCGCTTTCCAGCCGGGTTCGAGCAGATAGTGGACGCGCAGCCGGGTGTTCCGCGCCGAAAGCTCGGCGTGATAGCTGCGGCCGGTGCCGCCGGCGTCCGAGAAGATCAGGATGCGTTTGCTGTCGTCCATGAACGCCTGGGTTTCGGCGAGATTGGCGGCTGCGGCGCGGTTCTCGACGACGAGGCGGTCGCCGCCCGAAGGCGTGCTCTTGCGGACGATGCGCCGCGAACGGCCCGTCACCTCGGCCACCAGCTCCGTGCCGAAATGCTGGACGATCTGGTCGAGCGCGCCGGGCACGGGCGGCAGGGAGGCGAGCTGCGCGATCAGCTCGTCGCGGCGCGCGACGGCTTCGCGGCTTTCGACAGGCTGGCCGTCGCGATAGACCGGCCGCGACGAGAGGTTGCCCTCGCTGTCGGTGAAGGGCTCGTGGAGCTGCACCGGGAAGGAATGGGCGAGGTAGTCGAGAACATATTCCCTCGGCGTGATGTCGACGCGAACGTCGTTCCATTCCTCGGTCGGCAGGTCGGCCAGGCGGCGTTCCATCAGCGCCTCGCCAGTCGAGACGATCTGGATGACAGCGGCATGGCCGGCTTCCAGGTCGCCGCTGATCGACCGGATCAGAGTCGGCGTCTTCATGCTCGTGAGCAGATGGCCGAAGAAGCGCTGCTTGGCGCTCTCGAAGGCCGAGCGGGCGGCGGACTTGGCCTGTCGGTTGAGCGTGCCGGACGCGCCGGTGATATTGGCTGCCTCCATCGCCGCGTCGAGGTGGTTATGGATGATGGCGAAGGCCCTGGCATAGGCATCGTAGATGCGGGTCTGCTCGACGGTCAGCGCGTGCTCGACCAGTTCGTATTCCACGCCGTCGAAGGAGAGCGAGCGGGCGGTGTAAAGGCCGAGCGCGCGCAGGTCGCGGGCCAGCACCTCCATCGCAGCGACGCCGCCAGTCTCGATCGCCTCGACGAACTCGGCGCGAGTGCTGAACGGAAAATCCTCGCCGCCCCACAGGCCGAGCCGCTGGGCGTAGGCGAGGTTGTGGACCGTGGTGGCGCCGGTCGCCGAGACATAGACGATGCGGGCGTTCGGCAGCGCGTGCTGGAGGCGCAGGCCGGCGCGGCCCTGCTGCGAGGCGACGACGTCGCCGCGTTCTCCCTTGCCGCCACCGGCGTTCTGCATCGCATGCGCCTCGTCGAAAATGAGGACTCCATCGAAGTCGGAGCCCAACCATTCGACGATCTGCCGGACGCGCGAAACCTTCTCGCCGCGGTCGTCGGAGCGTAGCGTGGCATAGGTCGTAAACAGGACGCCTTCCGGCAGCGTGATCGGTCGCCCCTGCGGGAAGCGCGACAGCGGCGTGACCAGCAGGCGCTCCATGCCGAGCGCCGACCAGTCGCGCTGCGCGTCCTCGATCAGCTTGTCGGACTTGCTGACCCACACCGCCTTGCGGCGGCCCTGGAGCCAGTTGTCGAGAATGATCGCGGCGGACTGACGGCCTTTGCCGACGCCCGTGCCGTCGCCGATCATGAAGCCGCGCCGGAAGCGAGCGGCGTTCTCTGCATCCTCGCGCGCGGCGGTGACGATGTCGAAGGTGGCGTCCACCGTCCACGACCCGGCGAGATGGTCCGCGTGCGCTTCGCCCGCATAGATCACGGTCTCGAGCTGGGCGTCCGACAGCAGTTCATGGATGTTGGGCGGCAGGCTTGGCCGATAGCTCGGCTTGGGCGGAGCGACCGAAGCCATTGCGGCCGACTGCACCAGCCGGGTCGGATGGGCCTGGGCGCCGGCGATACGGATCGCCTGCAATCCGTATTCCTCGTAGATGCTCTCGGACAGACGGCCGCCTTCGCCGGCGAGCCAGTCCTGGGTCTCGTAGGCGAGCGGGAGGCCCTCCGGTTCGGCCATCGGCGCAGTCGCCGGGACGGCCTTGGCGGCGCGGTTGATATAGCCACGCACGCTGCGAGGGGTGGCAGGCGCGATGGCCGGGACCACAACGGAGGGATCGACGGCAAGCCGTTCCGGCACCTGCTCGTCGATCCAGCCCAGCAGCGTGGCGACATCCGGCGCGATTCCGGGCGCTGCCGGAAATACGGTGGGATCGACGGCGGGCCGCTTGTCGATGACAGTCAGGCGCGTCTCGATGGTGGTGCCGTGTTTGGCATAGACGGAGCCGTCGATGACCGCGGAGAAGACGACGCGCCCGCGCGCCTGCAACCGGACGAAGGCGTCCCGCCAGGCCGGATTGTCGGGTGCGAAGCTGGCGCCGGTGATCGCCACGAGCCGACCGCCGGGGGCCAGACGCGCCAGGGCCGAGGCGACATGGCGGTAAGCGGCGTCCGCCATGCGGCCCTCGACATTGGCCATGACCGAGAACGGCGGATTCATCAGCACGACGCTGGGCATCACGGCGGGATCGAGATGATCGTCGATCTGCGCCGCGTCGAAACGAGTGACGGAAATGGCCGGGAAGAGCAGCGACAGCAGATTGGCGCGGGTGTCGGCCAGTTCGTTGAGAACGAGCGCGCCGCCCGCGATTTCGGCGAGGATGGCGAGCAGGCCGGTGCCCGCCGACGGCTCGAGCACCCGGTCGGCCGGAGTGATGGCCGCGGCGTGGGCGGCGACCAGGCCGAGCGGGATCGGCGTCGAGAACTGCTGGAAGGTCTGGCTTTCCGCCGAACGGCGCGTATGCGTCGGCAGCAGGTTGGCGATTTTTGACAGCGCTGAAAGGCGAGCCGCCGGAGACCCGGCTTTGCGGAAAAGCGCACGTCCGTATTTACGGAGGAACAGGACGGTCGCCGCCTCGCAGGCGTCATAGGCCGACTTCCAGTCCCAGGCGCCGGTGGCGTCCGACGCGCCGAAGGCGGTCTCCATCGCCGCACGCAGGGCGGCGGCGTCGACGCGCTCGCCGCGTTCGAGACGAGGCAGGAGCTGGCCGGCGGCCTCGATGATGGCGGCTGCGGGTTCGGGATTCGAGCCGCGCGGAAGCGGCGCGGCGGCGGTCGCCGCCGCGGATGCGGAAATCAGGGTCATGATGTAAGCCTCGGGAGAGCGGGAACGGACGAGCCGCGCGGCGCTCTCTCTCGACCGCACCGGCTCAAACCCGTTCCGGCCGCCCTCTCACTCTCGGGACGCCGGCATGGAAAAAGCGCCCGACCGTGAGGTGGGGCGCTTTTCCGGGGGTCAGCTCCAGTGTCCGTCCGCGATCTCGCAGGCGACGAGCGCGCGGGCCTTGCGGATGAGGTCTTGGCCGCAGGTGTCGATGTGGCCGAAGAACCTGGCGCGGGCGCCGTTCTCGGCCCAATCGGCATATGCGCAATATTCACGGGCTTCGGATCGGAACGCCCGCATGTCGTTGGCCCAATGCGGCTTGGGCTCGATGACGACGGTGATGCCGTCCCTGGTTTCGGGCCAGGGCAGGGACCGTTCGTGTGGCGGATGCTGGCGATCCGCCGCGAAGATGGCGTCGATGTCGGTCATGGCGCCTCTCCCGCGTCGGGCCGCACGAAGCCTTCGGGATCGTCGGGATCGGGCGGCAAATAGGCGTCATAGGGATTGCCATCGGCGAGATGGCCGAAGGGCGTGAAGACGTAATCGCCATCGTCCCGCCCCACGGCGCAGATGACGTAGCGCGGGCTGCCCGTCACCGCGTCGAGGCATTCCACGAGGGCGAGATTGCCGTCGCCCGCCGCGCGCAGCAGGGTCTGGAAATTGCTCCGGGCGTAGGAGGGGATGCTCATAGCGGTCCTCCCTCGCCGGAGATGGTCTGATCGAGCCAGCCATCGGTGTAGATCCAGTCCACGGTCTCGCCGGTAGCGAGGTCGAGGACATGCGCGCCGCCGCCGAATCCATCGAGCCGAGGCTTCGAGCAGGTGTTGGCATATTGGAATCCCCATCTGCCTTTGAGGCCGAACTCGGCGGCGCAGCGGTTCACGAAGTGGATGAGGCGTTCGGGATCGCCGGTCACGTCGTCGCGCATCCAGAGTTGGCTGCCGCCATGCTCCGGTTGGATCGAGAGGAGGAAGCCTTCGGAGGGTGGTTCCTCCGATGCGCCTTCCTTGGACAGGCGGTTGTAGAGATCGAGCGCTCGGGCGGCGTTCTCGGGTGTGCCGACGTCGAGCAGGCAGGAAAAATGGGTGAAATAGTCGGCCATGACAGGCTCCTGAAACGAGAAAGCCCGGCGCGATGGCCGGGCTGATTTGGGGGGATCGAAGGCGGTCAGTAGCCGAACCGCCAGGATGGCCAGGGCTGGCCGTCGTCGGCGGCGGCGACGGCTGCCGGCAGGTAGTCGGCATCGCCTTCGACCAGGGTTGGGTCGCGCACCGGCGTTTCGTCGATAACAGTGACGCAAACGACGAGACCGTCTTCGACCTCGACGTGAACGGGCACGAGATACTGGAAGACGACGAGGCGCGTGGCGGACGGGTCGGGTTCAATCATGGAAGGTCTCCTTGCGACGGTGCGGGGAAGCGACCCCAAGCCGCTCCCCCGCCGTGAGGGTCATTCGGCCGCGATCGTGAGGGCGTCTTCGTCCTCGATCTCGTCGGCTTCCTCGTCGTCGCCATCCTCGCGGAGGAAGTCCGGCAAGGCGGCATCGTCTCCGGCGTCTGCCTCCGTGCCCGGTTCGATGGTCTGCCCATCATCGAGGTCGACTAGGCGCAGCGGCTCCGGCAGCCAGCCGGTGTCGGCCAACAGGCGCTCGGCCTCCTTGGCCATGTCACCCTTCTTCAGATGGTCGATGAGTTGGGCGGCCCGCTCGCCCGCGCCTTCGCGCACGGCTTCGAGGATGCGGGGCTTGGTGACGCGGCCGAGATAGTTGCCGACCGTCGGCCTCCAGCCCGCCGCCACCATGTCGAGGCCGGTGGCCCGTGCCAGCCGGTCGGCCTGTGAGAACCGCACGTCCAGCCCATGTTGGCTGACGCCAGATCCGTAAGGGTTCGGACGCTCGAACAGGGCGTTCACGCCGTAGCTGACGCAATGGGCGAGCAGATCGAGCCGCGTGCCGGGGTCGAGCAGGGAGAGCCAGTCCCACAGGGCCTGGTCGTCGTCGGGAACGTGATCGCCCCAGCGCTCGTGTCGCTCGGCGACCTCGCGCGCGGGCGTGCTGTCCTTCAACTCCTCGGACTGTGCCGAGAAGAAGACATGATTGACGCGGGCCTCAAGGCAGCCGGCCGGTGCGGTGCGCCGGAAGGTGTCGCTGACCAGCTTGTGCAGCAGCATGGTCATGGCGACGTCGGGATGTTCCGCAACCGCGTTGCGCAGAGCGAGGGTGCGATGCGCGGTCAGCTCGATGACGAGGCGCTCGGGCAACGGCTTGATGCCGTCCTCCTCATCGTCCTCCGGCTCCGCGGGCTGGCCGCCGATGGTGATGACGGCGCGTTGAACGGCGGGCGCGGCCTGCTGGCCAGCTTCACTGTCAACCTCCTGCGCATCGCTGCCTTTGGTCTCGACGGGACGTTCATCCTCGGGACGGACATAGCCGCGATCCACCGACAGCGAGCCATCGGCATCGAGGCTGATGAAGACGCCGGCGACGGCGATGTCGGCCGGATCGTAGATCGTCGGGCGCTGCTCGAAGGCGTCGAGGGCCTGTTCGATCTCGCCGAGACGTGCGTCGATCTCGTCCGGCAGCTCGTCGGCTTCGGCATATTCGGCTTCGAGCCGGTCGTATTCGTCGCGCAGCGCTTCGCGGGTGGCGCTCTCCTCATCGGTCAGGTCGACCGTGACGCCAGCCAGTTCGCGAAGCCCATGCTGGTGGCCGTAGGGAAAGCTCAAGGCGGCCTCGACCCATTTCCAGCCTTCGCTCGCGATCTCGTCGGCGGTGGTCTTCAGCTTGTCGGCCACCATGCGGTCGAGCAGGGCCGGATCTTGCAGCCAGCCACCATCGTCCGACTGGAACAGGTCGCGCAGCACGATGCCGCCGGCCGCCTCATAAGCCTCGACGCCGATGAAGACGGCCCTTTTGTCGGAGGCGCGTACCGAGGTCTCGGTCAGCATCCGGCGGATGTGATAGGGCTCCTTCTGCCAGCTATCCTTGACTGCCTCCCAGACCTGTTCCTGACGGGCATGGTCGGAGCCGACGGTGAAGGCCATGAGCTGTTCGAGCGTCATATCATCGTCGGCATAGATCTCGAGCAAAGTCGGCGAGACGGAGGCGAGGCGCAGGCGCTGCTTCACGACATTGACGCCGACGAAGAAGGCGGCGGCGATGGCTTCCTCGGTCATGCCCTTGTCGCGCATGGCCTGGAAGGCGCGGAACTGGTCGAGTGGATGCAGCGGCGCGCGCTCCATGTTCTCGACCAACGAGACCTCGTCGACCAGGATGTCGCTGTTGGCGTCGCCGACGACGCAGGGCACCGGCGCGGTCTTGGCCAGGCGCTTCTGCTTCGCGAGCAGTTCGAGCGCGCGATAGCGGCGGCCGCCGGCGGGCACCTCGAACATGCCGCTCTCGGCGCCATCGGCGTCGAGGACGGGACGGACATGGAGGCTCTGGATGAGACCGCGACGGGCGATGGACTCGGCAAGCTCCTCGATCGAGACGCCGGCCTTGACGCGCCGGACATTGGACTGGCTCAGCACCAGCTTGTTGAAGGGGATGTCGCGTGCCGACGACAGGGTGATCTTCTGAATGGCAGTTGCCATGTTCGTTACTCCGCGACGGGCGGCCGGGAGCCTCTCTCTCGACCTCCAACCCGTCACGAAGCGAAGCGCCGCCCTCTCACTCTCGGAGGGCAGCGCCAGGCGGGCGGAAAGGCGTAAAGCCGGAAGCCCGCTTCTCCGCCTTTCCGGTTTTCAGGAACGTCACGCCGCCTGCCGTTCGTCGTCGGCCGCATCGACATCGGCGCCGGGCAGAAACCCGAGCAGCCAGTCGGCCGCCTTGCTGGCCTGGGAAGCGGCGCG
>DAIMJJ010000074.1:0-4327 GCA_036722275.1 Rhizobium sp.
GCCGGAATTCTCCGACGACGTGGCGGCCGCCGACATCAACTGGCTGGTCGATCTCGTCTCCGGCATCCGTTCGGTCCGCGCCGAGATGAACGTACCGCCGGGCGCTGTTGCGCCGCTCGTCGTGGTCGGCGCCAATGGCGTCACGCGTGCCCGTCTGACCCACCACGAAGCCTCGATCAAGCGTCTGGCCCGCGTCGAGAGCATCACGCTCGCCGACGAGGCGCCGAAGGGCGCCGCCCAGATCGTTGTCGCCGAAGCGACCGCCTGCCTGCCGCTCGGCACGCTGATCGACCTGTCCGCCGAAAAGGCGCGGCTGGAAAAGGCGATCGCCAAGGTGGAGCAGGAAATGGGCCGCATCGCTGGCAAGCTCGCCAACGAGAAGTTCGTGGCCAACGCCAATCCTGACGTCGTCGCCGCCGAGCGCGAGCGTTACCAGGAACTGGAACAGCAGAAGGCAAGTCTGGACATGGCGCTGAGCCGCGTGGTCGAGGCGGGCTGAACCTTTAAAGGTGGCGGCCGTCGCGGCCGCCACCTTATCCTCGCGCGCCACGCGCGGGTGATTCCCAAGCCGGAGTGCCGATCCCCTTGAAATCTATGGAGACTTCCTCGTTTTTCCGGCTTCGATCGGACAAGCGGATGACGCTTTATGCGTTCAATCTTTGCTGGATTCGCGCATTGTGACGGAGAACACACAATTTGATATTTGTGGCAGTCGTGCAACGCCACGCTGCAATTGTGAAAAAATTTTCCGCCCAAGACCGGTGATGTCGCAAAATGAGGAAAAATAATGCGCCAAGCGATGCATCTTACGTGCGCGTAAGATCACTTACGTAAAAATTGAGGCAAGGTGGCGGTGGTCGGCGGCGGATCACGTGATTGTCATTCCGCCCGGCGCGGCTAAACTGCAAATCAGTTGTTTGCCAGTAAGTGGGGAGAGAGATGGCAATGAATCTCAAGAAGACGGCTATTCTGTGTTTGCTGGGCGTCAGCGCGATTGCGACGTCTGCACATGCAGGCGGCTGGAATCGCGGCGAAGCCGACACCGACATCCTGTATGAGGATGGCGATTATGTGATGCGCGGCGGCGTGGTTTATATTTCGCCCAAGCGCCAGTTCGACACCATCAACGGCGTTGACGCGACCGACGACCGCTACTCGCAGGATTACTGGATCCCGAGCCTGGCGGCCAAGTTCAAGGTGAGTGACAACTTCGCTTGCGCCTTCACCTATACCCAGCCTTTCGGCGCGGACGCCGACTATGGCGCCCAGGCGCAGCTGGCGAGCCTTCTCGCTGGTGGTTCGGGTGCGAGCCACAAGGACTTCATCACCAACGAATACGGTGCGACCTGCGATGTCAGCATGCAGGCCGGCAAGGGCCGCGTCCACCTGCTCGGTGGTGTGTTCCTGCAGGACTTCGAATATACGGCGAACTCCTTTGCCGGTGACCTGCACCTGCAGGATCACGCCGCCTATGGCTATCGCTTCGGGGTCGGCTACGACATTCCGGAATACGCGTTGCGCGCACAGTTGATGTACCGTTCCAAGGTTGACCATGACGCCGACGACGGTGAATTTGACTGGGATCCGGCCGTTCGTCCGGGCTGGGGTCTGCAGGACGCCTTCGGCACCGGCACTCTGCCGCAGTCCGTCAAGCTATCCCTCCAGAGCGGCGTTGCTCCGGGCTGGATGGTCTATGGTTCGGTCAAGTGGACCGACTGGAGCGTAATGGACAAGCTGGACTACAGCCTCGGTACGCCGGTCCCCGGACTCTATTTGCCGCAGGAAGACGTCTACAACTGGAAGGATGGCTGGACCATCAATGCTGGCGTCGCCCATGCCTTCAACGAGAAGATCGCCGGTACGGTCAACGTGACCTGGGATAGCGGCGTTGACACGGGTGCCGACATCTACACCGACACCTGGACTTTCGGTGCCGGCGTCTCCATCAAGGCCGGTCCGGGCGAGCTTCGCGTCGGCGGCGCGGTCAGCTATCTGACCGAAGGCAGCCAGTCGGTTGCCGACGACGCCGTCTACGATGCGACGGCTGACGGCGACTGGGCCTATGCCCTTTCGGCCAACTATCGCATCACCTTCTAAGGTCGAGCGACTGTGAAAGACTCGAGAGAGCCCGGCATGCCGGGCTCTTTTCGTTTGAGGAAGGGTGAGCGGTGCGCTCGCAAAAATGTGACGGATTTGCAACAGAAGTTGAATCGTCGCGGGGCTAAAGGTCAGCGACCAATTTTGTCCATTTCCCGCCACAAACGAAGCGCAGCGATCATCCCATGAAATATCGGGGTGGTGTTTCGAGTAAGCGTGGCGTGAGTAGGCATGGGGCAGGACGTCGGGAATTCTCTCTGGAAAACAAGCGCAGCAGTCGTGGCGGATCCTTCGGCGCGGCCCATGGGCTTGAGTAGAGGGCGTCGTGATCGTCCAGTCGCAGTCTTGCCCGAAATCTCTCCTAGTCTGGGTTTGATGTCCTTCGGCAGAACGACTGCCGTGATCGGGGCGCGAGGCAGACGGTCGAGAGGTCGCGATGAACGGGTTGTTCACGGTTTCGCGTTCAGAATTCTGACAGGCAGGGCTGCAGCCTCCGTGGCGAACGGTTGCAACGGCTGATGTCTGCGGTGATGTGGAAGAAATACGGAATTATGCAGATTTCAGACTGGAAGTCTCCGGCGACATTGCTTTTCTCCGCGTTCCTGTTGGTCGTGACAGGCACCGCCGGACACGCCTTTGATATCAACTCCGGCGTCAGCAAGGAGTCCGGCCCGTTCGACCTCTTCAAGTTCGGCTTCAAGGCCTACAAGAACGGCCAGAAGCAGGACGCCGTCGAGGCCTATCGTTACGCCGCCGAAAAGGGCCATACCGGCTCGCGCTGGGCGCTGGCCAACATGTATGCCGACGGTGACGGCGTGGTCGAGGACGACTTCGAGGCGTTCAAGATCTATGCCGAGATCGCAAGCCAAGGCGTCGAGCCGGGCTCGGAGGACACCGGCTTCTTCGTCAATGCGCTGCTGTCGCTGGCGCGCTACTATCGCCAGGGCATTCCCGGCAGCCCGGTCAAGATCGACCTGGCTCAGGCCCGGCAGCTCTATTTCCAGGCCGCGTCTACGTTCGGCGTGCCCGAGGCGCAGTTCCAGCTGGCCCGGATGATCCTGGCCGGCGAGGGCGGCAAGAGCAATGTCCAGCAGGCCAAGAAATGGCTGAACCTGGCCCGCAAGAGCGGTCACGCCGGTGCCATGTCGGTTTTCGGCAATGTGCTCTTCCAGGAGGGCCAGACGGTCCGGGGGCTCGCCTTCCTGACGGCTGCGCTCGACAAGTGTCCGCCGAAGGATTGCGGCTGGATGCAGGAATTGCAGGAACAGGCGTTTTCGATCGCCAATGAGGAAGATCGCCGGGTGGCGGTCGCGCTGGCGCCTCAGGTCTATAGCCAGACCGATTGACGACAGGCCCGGCAAGGTTTGATCGTAAAAGCGAAAAAGGCGCCCCGCACGGGCGCCTTTGGCATTTTGGTGGGGGGCTCAGGCGGCGGTCGTGGTTGCCGCCGGCCAGGTCACGTAGACATAGGTTCCTTCCACGCTGACGAAGCTGGCGCTCTGGCCGGTGGCTTTGTCGATGTGGGCACCGGACTTGGTCAGTTCGTAGCCGCCGCTCTTGTCGCGGCTGAGCTGGGCCTTGAGGAAGCTCGACCAGTCGCTGCGGCTGACCGTGTCGGCGGTGCGGTCGCCCTTTTCTTCCTCGGCGTCCCAGGCCTTGAGCTGGCGTCCGTTGACGGCATCGGTGACAGTGAGGGTGCCGGCCTTGAGCGCCGCCAGCATTTCCTTCGCCTTCAGCGCCCCGTCACCCGAGCTCTTCATCTCCTCGAGCTTCTCCTTTAGCGCCTTCATGAAGGAGGCGGTCTGGATGTCGTCGGAAACCGGCTTCTGTTCCTCGATACTCTCGTCCACGCCGTCGGCCGCACCGATGGCTCGCAGCAGGCTGGTATCATAGGTCTGGGTCTCGGTGTCGTCGTCCTGGCCGTAATCGCGCATCAGACGGTTGAGGGCGGAGGAATAATAGTCGTCGTTGCCGGCACTGCTGTCGCTGCTCGTGGACTGTTTTTCTTCCTTCTGGACCTTGAGGAAAATCTGGGTGCTGGCGAGCTGAGCCGAATTGATAGATGAAACCATTGAAATATCCCGCTTTCTTGCATCGCCGGCGGGTAAGGGCAGACCAGGAATGTCTGCCCTTCGATGAAGAGGCCGATCCCGCCGAGGCTCAAGACGAACGCTAGTGCCCGCGACTTGCTCAGACCTTGCCATATCGGCGGAAGGCGATCCCTTGCGCC
>DAIMJJ010000074.1:4427-17268 GCA_036722275.1 Rhizobium sp.
AGCCGCCTGGATCAGAAGGCGAAGAGACCGGCGACCGGCACGTGATCCGACGGCTTTTCCCAGCTGCGGACATGTTTCTCGATCGAGGCGGACACAAGCCGGTCGCTTGCCTCCGGCGACAGCATCAGGTGGTCGATGCGAATGCCGTTGTTCTTCTGCCAGGAGCCGGCCTGGTAGTCCCAGAAGGTGTAGAGAAGCGGATCGTCGCTGGTGGCACGGACCGCGTCGGTGAAGCCGAGGCTCTCCAGCCGCCGGAATGCCTGGCGCGTCCTGGGCAGGAACAACGCATCGCCTTCCCATATTCGCGGGTCGCGGCAGTCGTGCGGTTCGGGGATGACATTGTAGTCGCCGGCCAGAATCAGCGGTTCTTCGAGCGCCAGACGGTCTTCGGCGAAGGCTCTCAGCCGTTCCATCCAGGCGAGCTTGTAGGGATATTTGACTGGATCGTCCGGTGGGTTGCCGTTCGGCAGATAGAGCGAGCAGATCCGCACGACGCCGCTTCCGACGGAAAACACCGCCTCGATGAACCGCGCCTGCTCGTCGCTGTCATCGCCCGGCAGGCCGCGGTTGACCTCGTCGGGCTTGATCTTCGACAGGATGGCGACGCCGTTGAAGCCCTTCTGGCCGTGGGTTTCCACGTGATAACCGAGCGCCTCGATCTCCAGCCGGGGAAAGCCTTCGTCGACCGACTTGATCTCCTGCAGGCACACCACGTCGGGCGCCGAACTCTGCAGCCACTCGCACAGATTGGCGATGCGCGCCTTGACGCCGTTGATGTTCCAGGTTGCGATCTTCATGGCGTCCATCCCTTCGTCTCGCCCCTACATAACCGATGGTGTGGATTTTGCCATCGGCTTTTGCCGGCTTTTCCCGTCTGGTGCTTTGACAACTCATGGTTCCGCGGATCATTCTCGCAATGTGGGCCGGTTGGGGAGGGCGGGTCCGCGCACCAAGAAAAAAAGGGGACCAGCTCAATGTCACAAACGCCAAACCACACCCACCCGGTCGACGAGGTGCTGCCGCTTCCGCGGCTCGCCGCGCTCGGCCTTCAGCATGTGCTTGTCATGTATGCCGGAGCGATCGCCGTGCCGCTGATCGTCGGCCGCGCGCTCAAGCTGCCGCCGGAAGACGTCGCCTTCTTGATTTCCGCCGATCTTTTTGCCTGCGGCATCGTCACGCTCATCCAGTCGCTCGGGGTGACGCAGTGGTTCGGCATCCGCCTGCCGGTGATGATGGGCGTGACCTTCGCCTCGGTCGGGCCCATGGTGTCCATGGCCAATGTCACCGGTGGGGCGGATGGCGCGCGCCTGATCTTCGGCTCGATCATCGCCGCCGGCCTGATCGGCATCCTGATTGCGCCGCTCGTCAGCCGGCTCCTGCGCTTCTTTCCGCCGGTCGTCACCGGCACGATCATCCTGGTGATCGGCGTGTCGCTGATGCGCATCGGCATCAACTGGATCTTCGGCAATCCGGTCGGACCGACGGCGCCGAGCATTCTCGATCCGTCCCATGCCAAATGGCTGGAGGAGGTGAAGGCGCTGGCGGCGAGCGGGGCAGGGGCAATCCCGGAGATCCCGGCCAAGCTGGCGCTGTCTCCGAGCGTGCCGAACGCGGCCTATGCGCCACTCTCCGGCATTGCGGTGTCGGCCGTCGTGCTCCTGTCGATCCTGCTCATTGCCCGCTTTTCCAAGGGCTTCGTCGCCAATATCTCGGTCCTGATCGGCATCGTCATCGGCGGGATCGTCTCGGCTGTCGCCGGCATGATGCATTTCGACAAGGTCGCCAACGCCGCCTGGTTTGCACCGATCATGCCCTTCCACTTCGGCCTGCCGATCTTCGACCCGGTGCTGATCGTCACCATGACGATCGTGATGGTGGTGGTAATGATCGAATCGACCGGCATGTTCCTGGCGCTCGGCGACATGACGGGCAAGCCCGTGACGCGGCCCATGCTGGCGGCCGGCCTGCGCACCGACGGTCTCGGTACGCTGATCGGCGGCATCTTCAATACCTTCCCCTATACGAGTTTCTCGCAGAATGTCGGCCTGGTCGGGGTTACCGGCGTGCGCTCACGCTTCGTCTGCGTGATGGGGGGCGCGATCCTGATCGTGCTCGGTCTTTTGCCGAAGATGGCGGCCCTCGTCGAGGCGCTGCCGACCGTGGTGCTCGGCGGTGCGGGCCTCGTGATGTTCGGCATGGTGGCTGCGACCGGTATCCGCATTCTCTCCGCCGTCGATTTCAAGTCGAGCCGCAACAACCTCTTCATCGTCGCCGTCTCGATCGGCTTCGGCATGATCCCGCTCGTTGCGCCCAACTTCAAGCAGTGGATGCCGCACGCCATCCATCCGCTGATCGATTCCGGCATCCTGCTCGCCTCGATCGCAGCGGTGCTCCTAAACATCTTCTTCAACGGGGCCGCGAAGGCAACCGACGACGAGGTGCGTGACGCGGCACTCGCCGCCGATGGCGGTCACTGAAAACGACAGCGGCCGGTTCGGGGGTATTTCCCGGACCGGCCGACTGACGACAGTATCGGTATGTGTCAGATGGCAAAACTCGTTCCGCAGCCACAGCTGGCGACCGCATTCGGATTGTTGATCTGAAACGACTGCCCCATGAGATTGTCGACGAAGTCGATCTCCGAGCCCGCCATGTAGACGAGCGACATCGGGTCGATCAGGACGGTCGCGCCGTCGCGGCTGATGACCAGGTCGTCGGCCTGCGGCTGGCCGTCGAGGTCGAACTTGTAGGAAAAGCCGGAACAGCCGCCGCCTTCAACGGACACGCGAAGGGCGCTCTTGTCGGCTTCACTGGCGACGATCTGGGCGATTCGCTTCGCCGCGGCTTCGGAAAGGGTAACGGTCTCGGTGCTCATTTCGCCTCCTGACGGGTTCAAGGCCCGTGGAAAACTTCCGGAACGCCAGAAAATTCAAGCGTCTGACATGCAAGTCGCGCATTTTTCCCAAGTCAGACGCCGTCGCTGTCGCGGTGCGTGCTATAGAGGGTTCGGTCGCGGCTTTGCCCGCTATAGGTATGAACACCGGCCGGTGGCGTCAATGGGGAGCGGACAGGACGCGAAATGACGATTGACAAGAGTGCATTGGGTTTCGGTTCCGGCGAGCGGGCGATCTACGCGACCGATCCCTGGACGACGCGCGGCCGGTTGTTTCCCGAGGGCGGAAGCCCGACACGCTCCGATTTCCAGCGCGACCGCGACCGCATCGTCCATACCACCGCCTTTCGCCGGCTGAAACACAAGACGCAGGTCTTCATCGGTCCCGACGGCGACCATTATCGCACGCGGCTGACCCACACGATCGAGGTGGCGCAGATTGCGCGTGCGCTCGCCCGGGCCCTGAAGCTCGACGAGGATCTCGCCGAAGGTGTGGCGCTCGTCCATGATTTCGGCCATACGCCCTTCGGTCACACCGGCGAGGATGCGCTGCACGAGGTTCTCGAGCCCTATGGCGGCTTCGACCACAATGCCCAGTCGCTCCGGATCGTCACCAAGCTGGAACGGCGCTATGCCGATTTCGACGGGCTCAATCTCACCTGGGAAACCCTGGAAGGACTGGTCAAGCACAACGGTCCGCTGATGACCAAGGCCGGCGACGGGACGCGCGGCCCCGTGCCGCAGCCGATTCTTGACTATTGCGAACTGCACGACCTGGAGCTTGCGAGCTATGCCGGACTGGAGGCCCAGGTCGCGGCGATCGCCGACGACATCGCCTACAACACCCACGATATCGATGACGGCCTGCGCTCAGGGTTTCTGAGCTTCGACATGCTGGAGGAGGTGCCGTTCCTGGCGGGCCTGATGAAGGAGGTCCGGGACCGCTATCCGTCGCTGGAGCCGGACCGGTTTACCCACGAGATCATGCGCCGGCAGATCACCCGCATGGTCGAGGACGTGATCGGCGTGGCCCAGGCCCGGCTTGCCGAACTGAAGCCGCAGAGCGCGGCGGATATTCGCGCCGCCGACCGGACCATCGCCACCTTTTCGGATTCCATGGCCGAGACCGACCGGCAGATCAAGAAGCTGCTGTTCAGCCGCATCTATCGCCATCCGGACATCATGCGCATTCGCGCCGGTGCGGCACAGATCGTTACCGACCTGTTCCATGCCTACATGGCCGACCCCGCGCTGATGAAGAGCCATTACTGGGTCAACCACATTGCCGGGCTGAACGCGGCGGCGAAGGCCCGGCATGTCGGCGACTATCTTGCGGGCATGACCGACACTTATGCGGTGCGTACCCATAGCGAGCTGTTTGACCGGACTCCCGATTTGCGATAGGCAGCGCAGCAATTCCACTCCATTTGCTGGCTTTGACAGCCGCTTGCGCGGGTACCACGACATGAACCTCTTCGCCGATTTCGAAACGAGAATCAAAAACGCGCTCGAGCAGATCGACAGCATCAAGGAGAAGCGCGCTTCTCTCGATTTCGGGCGCATCGTCGTCGAGCCGCCGCGCGATCCGAGCCACGGCGACGCGGCGACCAATGCCGCCATGGTGCTGGCCAAGGCGCTCGGCACCAATCCGCGGGCGCTGGCTGAGGTGATCGGCGACAAGCTCAAGGAAGATGGCGACATTGCCGAGGTCAGCGTCGCCGGACCGGGCTTCATCAATATCCGCCTGTCGACCGGCTATTGGCAGCGGCTGCTGGCGACGATGATCGCCGAAGGCACCGATTTCGGCCGCTCGACGCTCGGCAAGGACCGCAAGGTCAATGTCGAATATGTTTCGGCCAACCCGACCGGCCCGATGCATGTCGGTCACTGCCGCGGCGCCGTGGTCGGCGATGCGCTCGCCAACCTCCTGGCCTTTGCCGGCTATGACGTGACCAAGGAATACTACACCAACGATGCGGGCGCCCAGATCGAGGTTCTGGCGCGCTCCGTCTTCCTGCGTTATCGCGAGGCGCTCGGCGAGACGATCGGCGAGATCCCGGCCGGGCTTTACCCGGGCGATTATCTGGTGCCCGTCGGGCAGGCGCTGGCCGAGGAATTCGGCACCAGGCTGCGCGCCATGCCGGAAGAGGAATGGCTGGCGATCGTCAAGGATCGCGCGATCGATGCCATGATGGTGATGATCCGCGAGGATCTCGCCATGCTGAACGTCCATCACGACGTGTTCTTCTCCGAACGTACGCTGCATGCCAACGGGGCTGCCAAGATCCGCACCGCCATCAACGACCTGACCTTCAAGGGCCATGTCTATCGCGGCACGCTGCCGCCGCCGAAGGGTCAGCTGCCCGAGGACTGGGAAGATCGCGAGCAGACGCTGTTCCGCTCGACCGAAGTCGGCGACGACATCGATCGGCCGCTGATGAAGTCGGACGGCAGCTACACCTATTTTGCTGCCGACGTTGCCTACTTCAAGGACAAGTTCGATCGCGGCTATTCCGAGATGATCTATGTGCTCGGCGCCGACCATGGCGGCTATGTGAAGCGCCTGGAGGCCGTGGCGCGCGCCGTCTCCGAAGGTAAGACCAAGCTCACCGTTCTTCTGTGCCAGCTGGTCAAGCTCTACCGCGACGGCGAGCCGGTGAAGATGTCGAAGCGCTCCGGCGACTTCGTCACGCTGCGCGAAGTGGTCGAGGAAGTCGGGTCGGACTCGGTGCGGTTCATGATGCTGTATCGCAAGAGCAGCGAGCCGCTCGACTTCGACTTTGCCAAGGTCACCGAACAGTCCAAGGACAATCCGGTCTTCTACGTGCAATACGCCCATGCACGCTGCATGTCGGTCTTCCGTCAGGCGCGGGAAGCCTTCCCCGATCTCGATGTTGACACGCTTGATCTTTCGGGTGCCGTTGCCGGGCAGATCTCCGATCCGACCGAGCTGCAACTGATCGCCAAGCTCGCCGAATATCCGCGCGTGATCGAGTCCGCTGCCCAGTCTCAGGAGCCGCACCGGCTTGCTTTTTACCTCTATGATCTGGCAAGCTCGTTCCACGCGCATTGGAACAAGGGCAAGGATTCGCCCGAATTACGCTTTGTTAACGATAAACAGAGAGAATTGAGCATTGCCAGACTTGGGCTGGTGCATGCTGTCGCCTCCGTTTTGAAGTCCGGTCTGTCTATTACCGGCACTGCAGCTCCGGCCGAAATGCGATAGTATCGTCACCATTTACCCACAATGCGCTGGCAAGCGTCGAGTCGCGTAGGGTGAGTGGATCTAGGTATGGTACAAAAGCAGGCCGCATTCAGCAGTCGATTGGGGAGCGACAGTTTCGCCGACGATGATCCGTTGGCTGAGCTTGCCCGGATCGTCGGCTTCGAGCCGCCCGCCGCGCGCGATGTCGCGCCGGCGCGTCCCGCCGCTGCGCAGGAGCCGCATTTCAATCTCGAGGACGAGCTTCTTCGCGAGTTTGAAGTCTATGATGCGCCGCTCGCCCCTTCGCGGGGCGCGGAACCGGTTGCCGTCGAGCGCCCGGTTTCCCCGGCTCCCGAGTTCGAGGAGCTGGAGGATGTGTTCTATCCCGAGCCGATCGTCGAGCCGGTCGCTCCGGTGCAGGCTGCACGCGTCGAGCCGGCCTTCGAGCCTGAAATCCGTCACGAACCGTCCTTTTCGGTTGATCTTGCCGACGAGCTGGAACTGGCCGTCTCCGAGCCGGACGAGGTCGAGTGGCACGAGGCGCGCCATCCGGTTCAGCCCGAGCCGGAGCCCAAGCTGCGTCTGCCGCTCGCCAATTTCTCCGCGCAGCCGCCGGCCCGGATCGAGCCGCCGGTAGCCGCAGATTTGCCGGTCCAGCCGGCGCCGAGTGTCGATCATGGGCCTGTCGCCGCCACGAAGCCGGCTGCGGTCGATGATTTCTTTGCTGATCAGGATTTTCAGTGGAGCGACACCGTTTCCGGACCGTCCTCCGCCGTGTCTGCCGCACCGGTGTCTCATGACGCTGATCCGTTCGATTTCGGTGATCTTTCCGTCGAGGCTGATCCGTTTGTGGCCCGGCCGTCGGTGACGGCTTCGCCTGCTGCGCCTCTCGCTGCATCGCGCGCCGAGCCGTCCTTCTCCTTTGCCGACGAACTCGCTGCGAGCGAAGACTTCACCGTCGCCGCGCCTTCCGTTCCGCCTGTCGCTGCATCCCGTTCGACTGCGCTAGAGCTGCCCGCTCAGGCGGCGCCCGCTCCGCGCATCGAGCCTGCTGTCGACCGGCGCCCGCCGATCGAGGAAGAGGAGTTCGATCCCTTCGTCGAGGGTGAGTTCGATCTGCAGCTCGACGATCTGGAACTTGATCTGTCCGATATCGACATCGATCTCGATGAACTGGCCGAGACGCCGGTTGTGCAGGCGCCGCGTTCCGCTCCGGTATCGCTGGCAACGCCGATTGCTCCGTCGGCAACGGTCTCGGCCGCTGCTGTTGCCCCGATCGCCGCCGCCCAGCCGCGCATTGCTCCGGCTGCCGCTGCATCTCAACCCGCGCCCGCGGCGGTTCGGCCGCCCGCTCCGGAGTTCGATTTCACCGACGAGCCGCTGGCTTTCGATCCTGCCGAAATCTCCGAACAGGACGAGCATCTCGAATCGATCGCGCAGCTGGATGTGCCGGACGTGCCCGTGCCGGAAAGCAAGCCGGCGCCGACGGCCTTCACCCATGAGTACGACCTGGATCTTGATGGCGAGCTGGCGACCCTGTTCGAGCAGCCGGCGACGCCGCCGACAACTGCCGTGCAGCGCCCGGCTGCCGCGCCCGTGTCTGCCGCAGCCGCTGCCAAGCCGGTCGCGGCGACCGCGCCGGGTCAGGCGCCGCGCCCGGCTTCTCAGCCGGCCAATGGCGCATTGCCGCCGATGGATGATTTCGAAGCTTTCGAGCGGGCGCTGGAAGAGGATTTCCGGCATACGCTCGACCGTCCCTCCGAATATGCCGCCGCCAATGCCGGCCGCATCAACATTCCGGTCGAGCCCAAGGGGCTTTCCCGCTTCGGTTCGCGCGGCCTGCTGATGGCCGGCACCGCCGTCGTGGTGCTTCTGCTGGGCGGCGGCGGGCTCTATGCCTGGCTGACCGGCCCCGGTGGCGCGGTGATCTCGTCCGGCGAGCCGCAGGTGATCGCCGCCGACAAGGATCCGGTGAAGATCCTGCCGGAAGATCCGGGTGGCAAATCTGTGCCGAACCAGGACAAGGCGGTCTATGACCGCGTCGCCGGTGCCGTCGAGGATCCGAAGCAGGAAAGCCTGATCTCCTCGAGCGAAGAGCCGGTCGATGTCGTCCAGAAGACGCTGATCCCGGAAACCCTGCCGCTCGAAGGCGAATCGGAAGCACAGGCGCTGGGGACGCCGGTCGGCGAGACCGAAGATCCGCGTCTTCTGCCCGACGAAACCGGAGCCGCGCAGCCGGCACAGCCCGACAGCGCCGAGGCGCCGACGATCACGCCGCGCAAGGTGCGCACGATGATCGTTCGTCCGGACGGTACGCTGGTCGCCCAGGAAGTGCCGGAAGAGCCGGCCGCGCCGACTCTCGAAAAGCCGGCCACGGCCGAGCCCGCCGCAACGCCGGCACCCGGCAAGCCGGCCCTGGCCGCACCGTCGACCGCGTCCGAACCGGCAGCGCCGGCCGCCACCGCCAATGCCCCGACGGGTCCGGTGCCGACCGCACGTCCCGCGACGCGAGCCGAGACGGCTGCCGCAGCACCGGCTGTCCAGGCACCGGCGCCGGCCGCTCCGACCGAGGCTGCCGCTCCGGCGCAGCCGGCCGCAAGCCCGGCCCCTGCACCGGCAGCCCCGGAAACCGCCGCGGCCCAGCCGCAGACCGCAGCCGGCGGCTACTATATCCAGGTCGCGTCGCTGCCCTCGCAAGCGGAGGCGGAAAAGTCCTACAAGAACATTTCGTCCAAGTTCGGCAGCGTCGTCGGCGGCCGAGCCTACGAGATCAAGCGCGCGGAGATTTCCGGCAAGGGGACCTATTATCGGGTGCGGATCTCGGCCGGCAGCAAGGCGGATGCCGCAGCCCTTTGCGAGCGCTACAAGGCGGCCGGCGGAAGCTGCCTCGTCACCAAGTAAGGCACACGGCGAAGACCAACGAAAAAAGAGGCGGGAACCGACGGTTTCCGCCTCTTTTCCTGTGTATGACCGGTGGCCGTCGCTTCGGCTTTGATCCGACCCCACTTATGATTCGGCCCATGACCCAGACATCCATGCCAGCCAAAGCTATGATCCTCGGCTGTTCAGGCCTTGCCCTGACCGCCGATGAAAAGGCCTTCTACCGCGACGAGCAGCCGTGGGGTTTCATCGTCTTTGCCCGCAATCTGAACGAGCCGGCGCAGATTTCCGATCTGGTGGCCGAGATGCGCGAGACGGTGGGTGGACGCAATGCCCCTGTGCTGATCGACCAGGAGGGCGGCCGCGTGCAGCGCATCCGCGAGCCGATCGCGCCGCGTTATCCGTCCGGTGCCGTGCTCGGCGAGCTTTACCGGCGGGACCGCGCGCTCGGTCTTCGCGCCGCCTGGCTGATGTCGCGGCTGCATGCGTTTGATCTCATCCGTCTCGGCATCAATGTCGACTGCCTGCCGGTGCTCGACGTGCCGGTGGAGGGGGCCAGCAATGTGATCGGCGACCGCGCCTATGGCCATGATCCCGAAACCGTCGGCGCCATGGGCGAGGCCGCCGCCGAGGGCCTGAAATCGGGCGGTGTCCTGCCCGTGATGAAACACGTGCCCGGCCATGGCCGCGGCATGGCGGATTCGCATCACGAATTGCCCGTCGTCACAACGCCGCTTACCGAGCTCCAGGCCTATGACTTCCCGCCGTTTCGCCGCCTGCACAAAGAGCTGATGGCGATGAGCGCGCATGTGGTATACACGGCCATCGACGCGGAGCGTCCGGCCTCGACCTCGCGCAAGGTGATCGACGAGATCATCCGCGGTTTCATCGGGTTTGACGGGCTTCTGATGTCGGATGACGTATCGATGAACGCGCTGAAGGGCTCGATTGGCGAGCGCGCCGCGGCGATTGTGGCCGGCGGCGGCGATGTCGTGCTGCATTGCAACGGCTTGATGGACGAGATGCGTGCGGTGGCCGCCGAGGTTCCGCTTCTGGCCAGCAAGGCGCGCGCGCGCGCCGATGCGGTCGAAGCCGCCTTCGGAACGGTCGATGCGGCGGAAGAGGTTGCGATCCGCGCCGAGTTCGACGGATTGAGGGCGACCGCCTGATGGTTCAGTCCGCGACCCCGCCCCAGACGCCCCGTAAGCCTGCAGCTGCTCCGTCCACGCCTATGGACAGCCTGTGGCAGCAGGCGGATACCGAGCGGCTGACGGGTGAGGCGGCGCTGGTGATCGATGTCGCAGGGTTCGAAGGTCCGCTCGATCTGCTGCTGTTTCTGGCCCGCAACCAGAAGGTCGACCTGCACCGCATCTCGATCCTGGCGCTCGTCGAGCAATATCTGGAATTCATCGACAGCGCCCGTCGCATCCGGCTTGAGCTGGCGGCCGATTATCTCGTAATGGCAGCCTGGCTCGCCTACCTGAAATCGCGCCTGCTCATTCCGCAGCAGGCGAAGGACGAGGGGCCTTCGGGCGAGGAAATGGCCGCGACGCTTGCCTTTAGGCTGAAGCGGCTGGAGGCCATGCGCGAGGCCGCGACAAGGCTCATCAACCGCAACCGGCTCGGACGCGACGTGCATGCGCGCGGTGCGCCGGAACATGTGCCGACCCGGATCGAGAACGAATACGAAGCCTCGCTCTACGATCTCTTGACCGCCTATGCGGCGCTTCGCCAGCGCCAGGCGACGACCCAGGTGACGATCGCACGCCGCCGGGTCTGGTCGCTTGCCGATGCCCGCGCCATCCTCACCCGCATGATCGGCGAGATCGGCGACTGGACGGCACTCGACCAGTTCCTGATCCGCTATCTGACGACGCCGGCCGAACGCGTGAGCGCCATCGCCAGCGCCTTTGCGGCGTCTCTCGAGCTCGTGCGCGAAGGCCGGCTGGAGATTCGCCAGGAGGGCGCGTTCCAGCCGATCTATCTTCGCGGCGGCCCGCGCGCCGGCGATCTCGCAGCGGTGGAGTAGGGCGATGGCGGGAACCGAGAACGTCGATCTTCCGGGGGAGGATGCCGTCGAGGACATCGTCGCGACGCGCGATCCCGCGGCGGAACGGGCCGAACGCGAGGCGATCCGCATTGCCGAGGCGCTGGTCTTTGCCTCGGCCGAGCCGGTCTCCGAGAATTTCATCGCCGATCGTCTGCCGCGCGGCATCGATGTCGGGGCGATCATGCAGAGGCTCAAGCACGACTATGCACCGCGCGGGGTGAACCTGGTGCAGGTCGATGACCACTGGGCCTTCCGCACCGCCGCCGATCTGTCCTTTGCCGTGCGCAAAGACGAGGGCGAGGTCAAGAAGCTGTCGCGCGCGGCGCTCGAAGTGCTGGCGATCATCGCCTATCACCAGCCGGTGACCCGCGCCGAGATCGAGGACATTCGCGGTGTCCAGACCTCCAAGGGCACGCTGGACGTGCTGATGGAGGCCGGCTGGGTGCGCTTTCGCGGCCGCCGCCGTACACCGGGACGACCGGTGACGCTCGGCACGACCCGCGATTTTCTCGATCACTTCGGCCTGGAAGAACTGCGCGACCTGCCGGGTCTCGAGGAATTGAAGGGGGCGGGGCTACTCTCCGGCCGCATTCCGGCCAATTTCAACATCCCCCTGCCGCTCGGCGGTGACGAACTCACCGAAGACGAGGATCCGATCACCCAGCTCGACCTGGAGGAGCTTGGCCTCTTGACTCCGGGCGGAGAAGCGGACGAATAACATCAGGTTTTTGAACGAGGGTGACCGGGCGGCGTCCGGATGGCCGGCCGGAGTTTTCCCGTGCCGGTCTCGGTGGCAGCGACGGATCGGACGGTGGAATGAGCGCGCAGACGGTTGAAGGCGACAATTCGAGGCGGACGGCTGGCGTTACCTTTGCTGCGCGCCTGAGCTTTGAAGATATCCGCCACGGCTATCACGGCCGCGAAACACTGCGCGGAGTGTCTCTGACCGCCGAGCCCGGCGAGGTTCTGTGCCTGCTGGGGCCCTCCGGTTCCGGCAAGACGACGCTTCTGCGCATCGCGGCGGGCATCGAGGCACAGGCCTCCGGCCGGCTTCTTCTCAATGATCGCGAAGTTGCGGGGCCGTCGGTCTTCGTGCCGCCGGAGCAGCGCGGCATCGGCCTGATGTTCCAGGATTTCGCGCTCTTTCCGCATATGAGCGTGGTGGAAAACGTGCGCTTCGGCCTGACCGCCCTGCCGGCGCGCGAGGGCAGGGCCGAGGCCTTGGCTGCGCTGGAGCGGGTGGGCCTTGCCCATTATGCCGACAAATATCCGCATGCGCTGTCGGGCGGCGAGCAGCAGCGTGTGGCGCTCGCCCGCGCGCTCGCACCGCGGCCGGGCGTGCTGCTGATGGACGAGCCCTTTTCCGGGCTCGATTCGCGCCTGAAGGACACCATCCGCGCCGATACGCTGGCGATCCTGCGCGAGACCCGGGCGACGGCCGTCGTCGTCACCCACGACGCCGAGGAGGCCATGCGCATGGGCGACCGCATCGCGCTCTTGCGCGACGGCAGGCTGGTGCAGGTGGGCCGCGCCGAGGACCTGTTCCAGAAGCCGGCCAACCTGTTCGTGGCGAGCTTCTTCTCGGAACTGAACGTCTTCGACGCGACGGCGCGCGACGGCGTGGTGGACACGCCGCTCGGTCCGTTCGAGGTCCCCGGCTTCGTGGCGGGCGACGAGGTTACCGTCGCCGTGCGGCTGACCGCCATCGACGCGCACGAAAGGGATGGCGATACGGAAGCCAGGGTGATATCCCGTCGCTTCCTGGGAGACTCCGAGGCCCTCGAACTCGCCGTGTCCGGCGCCGAGGTCCCCG
>DAIMJJ010000075.1:0-5744 GCA_036722275.1 Rhizobium sp.
GGCGAATAGATTTCATTCGACAGAAATGCCCGGCACTGCCGGGCATTTTTCGTTACGGCAAGGTTTGTCTCGCCTATTGCAGGAGCCAGGCCCAGAAGGTGACGCTGAGGACACCGACCGCGGTGCTGAGCGAAATAGCGGAGGCCGCCAGCCCGTGACCGACGCCGAAGCGGTTGGCGATCAGCCAGGCATTGATGCCGGTCGGAACACAGGAGGTGAGCACCAGGGCCGCCGTCCAGTCCGGACTCAGGCCGAGGAGATGGCAGGCGCTCCAGACGCAGGCGGGCATCAGCAGGAGCTTCAGCGCGGCGATCACGGTGGCGATCCCGACATTGCCGTGCACACCGTACTTGTTGAGCGCCATGCCGAGCGAGATCAGCGCCGCCGGCGCCGCCATGGCGGTGATCTGGTCGACCACGCTTGCGAGCACGCCCGGCAGTGCCAGGCCGCTCAGATGCATCAGGACGCCAGCCACCAGGCCGATCACCAGCGGATTGTGGAGGAGATTGGCGCCGACCTGACGCAGCACGTTCCAAAGACCGCGCGCCGCTCCGCCGTTCACCCTGTGCTCCGCGCGCTCCATGAGCAGCGTGCCGATCACCATCATCAACGGCAGGTGTACCGCAAGCAGGATCGACACCGCGACGATGCCATCGCTGCCGACGGTCCGCTCGACCAGCGGCAGGCCGATGAAGACATTGTTGGCAAAGGCCGAGGAGACGCCGGCCAGCACCCCGACCCTGGCGTCGCGACCGAAGAGGCGGGTCGCGAGCAGATGACCGACCGTCCAGGTGATCGCCACACCGGCGAAGTAGGCGACCCAAAGCCGGAACGGCGAGGCCCCGTGAAAATCGGCCTGGGAAATGGTCCGGAAGAGCAGGACGGGAACGGCGACCTTGAAGACGAATTCGCCCAGCCCGTCGCCGATATCAGCGTTGAGGATGCGCGTTCTGACGAGACCCCAGCCGAACAAGATGAGAATGAAGATCGGGAAAACGTCCTGGGCGATGGCATACATGGGGAAGGCTCTTCGGGGGAGGGCAAGGGCGAGCCCGCAGGCTTATCGCGCGCCATCGCGTTCGGCCAGTGCGGATCGCGCCCGGCCAGTACGCATTGCCTCAACGAAAAAAGCGGGGATTGCCCCCGCTTTCCCAGGCCGGATCGATGATCGCGCCGTGAAATCGCGCCGCCAGTACATCCGTGGTCGAGGCGAGTTCTGAAACGAGGACTGTCGGTGTCCTCTCGTCGGACGGACCGGCACCCGAAGCGCCGCGGCCGTCTTCACTTGAGCCCTGTCTACCCCGCCCGCGTGACAGGCGCATGACGTTTGCGCATTTCGTCTAGTCGACTTTTTTTGCCTTTCCTGCCAGAGAAAAACGGCTATGACCGGCAGGCCCAACACTCTCGGAGACCCGGAATTCATGAGCAGGTTTGATGTTCTCACCGTCGGTAACGCCATTGTCGACATCATCTCGCGATGCGAGGACGCATTTCTCGTCGACAACGGCATCACCAAGGGCGCGATGAACCTGATCGATGCCGAACGTGCCGAAAATCTCTATGCGTTGATGGGCCCGGCCGTCGAGGCGTCCGGCGGCAGCGCCGGCAATACCGCGGCCGGCATCGCCAGCCTTGGCGGCAAGGCGGCCTATTTCGGTAAGGTCGCCGAGGACCAGCTCGGCAAGATCTTCGCCCACGATATCCGCGCCCAGGGCGTGCACTACGAGACGAAGCCGGAGGGCACCTTTCCGCCGACCGCCCGCAGCATGATCTTCGTCACAGAGGACGGCGAGCGCTCCATGAACACCTATCTCGGCGCGTGCGTCGAGTTCGGTCCGGAAGACGTCGAGCCGGAGGTCGTCGCCCAGTCGAAGGTCACCTATTTCGAGGGCTATCTCTGGGACCCGCCGCGGGCCAAGCAGGCGATCCTCGATTGCGCCCGTATCGCGCATGAGAACGGCCGCGAAATGTCGATGACTTTGTCCGACAGTTTCTGCGTCGGCCGCTATCGCGACGAGTTCCTCAATCTGATGCGCTCGGGCACGGTCGACATCGTGTTCTCCAACAAGCAGGAAGCACTTTCGCTCTACGAGACCGACGACTTCGAACTCGCGCTCAACAAGATGGCCGGCGACTGCAAGCTGGCGGCGGTGACCATGAGCGAAGAGGGTGCCGTCATTCTGCGCGGCGAGGAGCGGATCTATGTCGAGGCAACGGTGATCGGCGAGCTTGTCGACACCACCGGTGCGGGCGACCTCTTTGCCGCCGGTTTCCTCTATGGCTACACCCAGGGGCGTTCGCTCTACGACTGCGGTCGTATCGGATGCCTGGCCGCCGGCATCGTCATCCAGCAGATCGGCCCGCGACCGCTCGGCTCGCTGTCAAAGGCTGCGCAGGAAGCCGGACTTATTTGAAGGCTTCGCCGGGATAGGCGCCCCAGATCTCGCTCTGCGCGACCCAGCCGCTGACGCCGCCGACTTCGGCGAGGCACCAGTTTCCGGTGCACTCCTCGAGCTTGACCACCACGCCGGGCTCGAGCTTGGCGACCACGCTGGCGTTGGATTGCGAATCGGCCCGGAGGTTCACATAGACATCGTTGCCGCGCATCCATGGCGCGGCGACGGCCGTGCGCTCCCCGGACAGCAGCGTCTGGCTCACCCATCCTTCGGTTCCGTCCGCGTCGCGGATGCGCCGCCAGTTCTCGTATTCCTGGATGATCTCGACCGGCAGGCCGGACTTCAGGTAAAGCCAGGAGACGGCGTAATCGGTGCTTGGGCCGATACGCAGGTTGACCCGCTTGGCCTTCAGGCTGACGAAGCGCGGCAACGGCAGACCGCTCGATCCCTTGGACACGCTTTGAGCCTCGGCTGCCGCCCCGCCCATTGCGCAAAGCCCGAGGGCGATCCACGAAACGAGAGAGGCACGAAGCACGAAGTGACGCATGGCGGTTCCGATCACTCAAAGATTTCAAGGGCTTATTAGCGATCCCGCCGCTCGGTTCGCCGTTCCCGCGAGAAAACGGGCGCCGACCTGCGAGGTTTTGTTTGTCTTCGCCGACGGGTTTGGTAGAAAATGCCCTGAACGGGGAAATTATCCCCCGTCTTGGTTAACGACCTCTGAACAAGGCATCGATTCTTCCCATGACGAACAGGAAAAGACCCAAGGTCTACATCACCCGGAAATTGCCGGACGCCGTGGAGACCCGCATGCGCGAACTGTTCGAGGCGGAACTCAATATCGATGACAAGCCGCGCAGCCAGCCGGAACTGGTTGCAGCCGTCAAGTCGGCCGACGTGCTCGTGCCGACGGTGACCGACCGCATCGATGCGGCGCTGATCGAACAGGCCGGGCCGCAGCTCAAGCTGATCGCCAGCTTCTCCAACGGCACCGACCATATCGATGTCGATGCCGCGGCGAAAAAGGGCATCACCGTCACCAACACGCCGAACGTGCTGACCGAAGACACCGCCGACATGACCATGGCGCTGATCCTCGCCGTGCCGCGTCGTCTCGTCGAAGGCGCCCGCATCCTGATGGACAAGCCGGGCGAGTGGACTGGTTGGTCGCCGACCTGGATGCTCGGCCGGCGGATCTGGGGAAAGCGCATCGGCATCATCGGCATGGGCCGTATCGGGACGGCGGTGGCACGCCGCGCCAAGGCTTTCGGCCTGTCGATCCATTACCACAACCGCAAACGCGTCAATCCGGTGACCGAGGACGAACTGGAGGCCACCTACTGGGACAGCCTCGACCAGATGCTCGCCCGCGTCGACATCGTCTCGGTCAACTGCCCGTCCACGCCCGCCACCTTCCATCTTCTTTCGGCCCGGCGTCTGGCGCTGATGCAACCGAACAGCTACATCGTCAACACCGCCCGCGGCGACATCATCGATGAGGATGCTCTGATCCAGAGCCTGCGCGAAGGCCGCATTGCCGGCGCCGGTCTCGACGTCTTCGAGAAGGAACCCGCGGTCAATCCGAAGCTCGTCAAGCTCGCCAACGAAGGCAAGGTCGTGCTTCTGCCGCACACCGGCTCGGCCACGATCGAAGGGCGCATCGACATGGGCGACAAGGTCATCATCAACATCCGCACCTTCTTCGACGGCCATCGCCCGCCGAACCGCGTGCTGCCGGGCCGCAGCTGATACCGTTCAGGCGAGGGTCTTCTGCATCTCGATCGAGGTGGTGCGGTCAAAGCCGGGATGCCGATTCTCGGCCGTCTTTGCAAAGCCCCAGGCGGCGAAGCGGCTGTGGTTCTCGACAAGCTCGATGCGCGTTTCGAGCCTGAGGACCGACAGGCCGAGCACGCGTGCCGTCGCCTCTGCCTGATAGAGCAGCTTGCGGCCCACACCCTTTCCCTGAGACTGGGGATGAACGGCAAGCTTGCCGATATAGAGTGTTGCCGTCTCCGGTTTCAGGAAAACGCAGCCGATCAGTCGTCCGTCCTCGATTGCGGCAAAGGCGATCTCGCTCTGTGTCTTCTGCCGCAGCAGGTCCGCTGTCAGCCGGTGTGCGGAGGAAGGCGGGTCGATCCGCCCGTCCATATAGGCGAAGGCGGTGTGGATCAGAGAGAGCAGGTCCTGATAGCGAACGAAATCCGGACCGATGCGCTCGATGGCGATCGTCATGAAGCGGCCTGCGCCTTGCGCCGACGGTAGCGGATCGTGTCGAACCGGGCCTGGAGCGCATCGTACAGCAGCAGGCGGCCGACGAGAGGTTCCCCGATCCCTGTCACGAGCTTGATCGCCTCCATGGCCATCAAGGTGCCGATGACGCCGGTCAGCGCGCCGACGATGCCGGCCTCCGCGCAGGCGGGCACCAGCCCCGCCGGCGGCTGTTCGGGGAAGAGATCGCGATAACGCGGAAAGGGCTCGCCCTCCGCATTGTTCTCATAAGGCATGAGCACGGTGAGGGAGCCGTCGAAGCGACCGACCGCACCGGTGACAAGCGGGATCTGACGCGCCTCGGCGGCATCGGCCGCCGCATAACGCGTGTCGAAATTGTCTGATCCGTCGAGGATCAGGTCGAAGGAGCCCAGATGGTCGCGGGCAAAGTCCGGCCCGAAGCGCTCCTCGAAGCGGCGCACGCGCACATGCGGGTTAAGCCTTCCAATCGCAGCCGCCGCGCTTTCGGTCTTCTCCTCGCCGATCGTGCCGCTGTCGTGGATGACCTGGCGCTGCAGGTTCGACAGCGAGACCCGGTCGTCGTCGACGATGCCGAGCGTGCCGATGCCGGCAGCGGCAAGGTATAGCAGGGCCGGCGCACCAAGCCCGCCGGCGCCGATCACCAGCACGCGCGCACGCTTCAGTTTCTGCTGACCCTCCCCGCCGATCTCGGGGAGCAGGATATGCCGGTGATAGCGGCTGATTTCGTCGGGGCTGAGCGGATCCATGGCCATCATGATGGCATGGTTGCGCGCACAGCGAAAGTCGTCAGGCCGTCAGGACACTGTCGCGAACGCTGATGAACTGCGCCCGCTCGCCGAGCGCGGAAAACATCGCCCGGTCGGTTCCGGTCATGAAGGCCTGTCCGCCGAGGGCATGGATCCGGTCGAACAGGGCGGCCCGCCGTCCCTCGTCGAAATGCGCCGCGATCTCGTCGAGCAGCAGGATCGGCGCGTGTCCGGTCATGGTGGCCACGAGGCTGGCATGGGCAAGCACCAGACCGACCAGCAGCGCCTTCTGCTCGCCGGTCGAGCAGCGCTCCGCTTCGATGTCCTTGTCGGCATGGCGCACCAGAAGGTC
>DAIMJJ010000075.1:5844-17211 GCA_036722275.1 Rhizobium sp.
GTGCCGGTGAAGAGGCCGTCCATGGCCGGCGTCAGCCAGAGGATGCGCAAATGATCGGTCAGTTCGTCGACCGACCGGGCCGGCGTGCCGTTGATGCGCAGACGCCGCACGATCGTTTCGCCTTCCCCTTCCGAACCGGTTCCGATCTCGACCTCGCCCTCCATGCCGTCCACTTCGGCAAAGACCGAGAAACCGCCGCTGGCACCGACGCGGATCACATCTCCCAGAACGGCGCGGCGTAGGCCACGGCCGGGGGACAGAAAGGAGACGGCCTCCATGAGATTGGTCTTGCCGGCGCCGTTTTCGCCCGTCAGCACGACATGGCGCCCGTCGAGCGTGAGCGCAGCATTGGCATAATTGCGGAAATCCGTCAGCTTCAGCCGGTGGATCGAGGTCTTGTGAGTCATGGCGGTCCGGGTTTGTGCTCTCCTGAGCTAGGCCGAATGGAAGGGATTGGCAAGCCGGAGGGGGGCATTTCCCGGCGCCTGGCCGGAACCGCGCGCGGGCTTGGACGTTGCGACGCATGGACCGCCGTCTGCAGTCGGTGTATTTCGTCAATTGCTTGAGCGAGGGATGATGGAATGAGACCGGACAGAGACGAACTAACGCCCGAGGAGGCCCGGCGCGATCATTGGGAAATGCTGCGTTTCCTGGGCGTCAACGTATTGTTCGGAGTGGGCCTCGGGCTTGCGGTCGCCGTCATGCTGATCTGGCTCGATGTGGGCGGGATCGGCAGCCATCTGGCGCGCAGCCGCAATCCTTATCTGCCGGCCGCCATGATTGCCATTCCGCTGGCGCTCACCTTCGGGGCCGCGGTTACCGCCTCGGCGATCATGCTGATGCCCTACAAGAAGAAGAAGGAGCGTTAGGCCGAGCACGCCTGCGTGATCCGCATTGACCGGCAGGCGGACATCCGCCAAAACCGCCGCCGGACCAGGAAGGGAGCCGACGATGACAGACCAGGAAGAACGCTTGTTGCGGCTGGAAGAGACGGTGGCGCACCAGAGCCGCGTTATCGAAGAATTGTCGGATCAGCTGGCGGAGCAGTGGAAGGTGGCGGAGCAGACCCGCGCCAAGCTCGACCGTCTGACCGAGCGTTTTCTCTCACTTGAGGAGCAGGCGCTGGAAGCGCCGGCGATTACGCGCCCGCCGCATTATTGAGTGCCGGCGGCGCGCGACGCGACGCCATCGACCACGGCGGAGACGATCTGATCGATCTCCGGCTGACCGACATCCAGTCGACTGGTGAGAAGCCTGTTCCACGCAAAGCTCGAAAACAGCTCGATCAGCAGTTCCGGGTCGATATCGGACCGCACCTCGCCACGCGCCTGCCCCCGCTGGAGGATCGCGCCGCTTTGCCGGCAACGCGAGACGGCATAGGCCTGCAGGGCTGCCAGTGCCGCCGGATCGCTCTGCGCCTCGGCAATGATCGAGCGAAAGATGGCGCCGCCGCCATTCCGCCAGAAACCGAGAAGGCCGGCGAGGAACTGCGACAGGTCCTTCCTGACGTCACCGGTGTCGGGATAGGGAACGCCGTCCTTCTGCCGGTGATAGACGTCGAGCAGCAAAGCCGCCTTCGAGGGCCACCAGCGATAGATGGTCGGCTTGCCGGCCTTGGCGCGCCGGGCAACAGCTTCGATCGAGAAGGCCGGCAGACCGCCTTCCAGCAGGATCGCCTCGGCCGCCTTCAGAATGGCTTCCTCGCTTGCCGGATTGCGCTGTGAGCCGATCGAGGTGCGGCGATTGTCGCCAGATTGCGTCATTTTCGGCCTCTTCCCTTTTGCTCAGGTCTAGCACGATTTCCTATTGAACGAAACGGTTCGTTCCTATATTAAACGAAACGTACCGTTCTTATGGAGAGCAACATGACCGAGAACTCCTCCACCCGCCCCGTGCCGTCGAAGTTCCGACTGGCGCTCCTGATGCTCGCCGCCGTCTATCCCTTCGTGACGGCCATCCTCTATATCCTGATGCCGCTCACCGAGAACTGGCCGCTCTGGGCCCGCACCGCCGTACTCGCCCCCGTCATGGTGTTCAGCATCGTCTACGGCATCGCTCCGATCATCCAGCGCCGCTTCGCCTGGTTCATCCTGCGTCAGCCCGCGACCGTGCTGTCATGACCAGAAGCACCAAACGAAAAGCGAGCCGGAGGGGCCTCCGACTCGCTTGATCATCTGTTGTTCGGTGTCGCTGCTTCAGTCGCTCAGCGTATCGAAAAAGTCCTTCATCCGGGCAAAGAAGCCCGTCGATTCCGGATTGTTCTCCTTCGACGACAGCTGTTCGAACTCCTGCAGCAGTTCGCGCTGGCGTTTGGTGAGCTTCTGCGGCGTCTCAATCTGGATCTGGATGTAGAGATCGCCCGTCTGCGTCGAACGCAGGACCGGCATGCCCTTGCCCTTCAGACGAAACTGCTTGCCCGGCTGTGTCCCTTCCGGAACCGTAACCCGCGATTTGGCGCCGTCGAGCGTCACCACGTCAAAGGTGCCGCCGAGCGCCGCCGTGGTCATCGAGATCGGGACCGTGCAGTAGAGATCGGCTCCGTCGCGCTGGAAGAACTCATGCGGCTTCACCGACAGGAAGATGTACAGGTCGCCTGCCGGTCCGCCGCGCAGGCCGGCCTCGCCTTCACCCTGCAGGCGAATGCGGGTGCCGTCCTCGATCCCCGAAGGGATGTTGACCGACAGCGAGCGCTCTTCGGTGACGCGGCCCTGGCCGTGGCACTTGGTGCAGGGGTCGGAGATCGTCTGGCCTCGCCCGTGACAGGTGGGACAGGTCCGCTCGATCGAGAAGAAGCCCTGGGCCGCGCGAATGCGCCCGCTGCCCTGGCAAGTGGCGCAGGTGGTCGGCTTCGTGCCGGGTTTGGCGCCCGTGCCCGTGCAGACTTCGCAGGTGATCGACGTCGGGACCCGGATCTGCGCGGTCTTGCCGGTAAAGGCTTCCTCCAGCGAGATCTCCATGTTGTAGCGCAGGTCAGCACCGCGTTCGCGGCCCCCCGTCGAACGTGCACGGCCACCGCGGCCGCCGCCCATCATCTCGCCGAAAATGTCTTCGAAAATGTCCGAGAAGCCACCGCCGGCAAAGCCGCCGCCGCCCGGATGGAAGCCGCCGCCACCGCCCTGCTCGAAGGCGGCATGGCCGAAACGATCATAGGCTGCCCGCTTCTGCGGATCCTTCAGCGTCTCATAGGCCTCGTTGATTTCCTTGAACTTCTTCTCAGCTTCGGCGTCGTCCGGATTCTTGTCCGGATGAAATTTCATCGCCAGCTTGCGGAAGGCGCTCTTCAGCTCCTTCTCGTCAGCCGTCTTGGCGACCCCGAGGGTCTCGTAGAAATCTGCTTTTGCCATGGTCTTACAAAGCTCTCAAAGCTTTCTCCACGCTCGTGTGGCTGCCAGTCTTCTTGCCAGCCTGCTTATCGCAGGCCGTCATGTCCTTCTGGAAGTCAGACGCCGCGGCGCGTGCATCCTCGATCAGCATCCGGCGTGCCTCGCCCTTGTTGGCCAGTCCGTCCGCCACCGACACGGCGAGATAGGCCAGCGAATGGGCTGCCATGTCACAGGCGGTCACGGTCCCACCGTCTTCACGGCGCTTGAGCGCCGCTTCGATGATGCGTCCGAGTTCCGCGCCCGTTTGGGATAGCTGGCGGCTGTTGCCCGCACCGATCGCCTTGGCGATTACGGCCTCGGCGGCGCTCACCTTGCGATAGACCGCATCCACCGCGCCCTTGTCCTGTGCCACGACGGCACTTGCGCCAAGGACCAATGAAAATGCGGCTGGCCCGAAGGCCAGCCCCTTGATGGTGAAACGTCGCTGAGGCCGCAGCATCAGGCCGACTTCTTCGCGTCGTCGTCCTTCACTTCTTCGTAGTCGGCATCGACGACGTCGTCATCCTTGCCGCCTTCCGAAGCGCCAGCGCCTTCTTCAGCCTGCTGTGCCTCGTAGATCGCCTGGCCAAGCTTCATGGACACTTCCATGAGGGTCTGGGTCTTGGCCTGGATATCGTCGGCATTCGGCTCCGAAGCCTCGATCGCCGTCTTCAGCGAAGCGATGGCGTCTTCGATGGCCTTGCGGTCGGTTTCGGAAACCTTGTCGCCATATTCCTTGAGCGACTTCTCCGTCGAATGCACGAGGCTTTCGGCATGGTTCTTGGCTTCGACTGCGGCACGGCGCTTCTTGTCTTCCTCGGCGTGCGCCTCGGCGTCCTTCACCATCTTCTCGATGTCGGCATCAGACAGACCGCCGGAAGCCTGGATGCGGATCTGCTGTTCCTTGCCGGTGCCCTTGTCCTTGGCCGAAACCTGAACGATGCCGTTGGCGTCGATGTCGAAGGTGACTTCGATCTGCGGCACGCCGCGCGGTGCCGGCGGCAGGCCGACGAGGTCGAACTGGCCGAGCAGCTTGTTGTCGGCGGCCATTTCGCGCTCGCCCTGGCTGACGCGGATGGTCACGGCATTCTGGTTGTCTTCGGCGGTCGAGAAGGTCTGGCTCTTCTTGGTCGGGATCGTCGTGTTGCGATCGATCAGACGGGTGAAGACGCCACCCAGGGTCTCGATGCCGAGCGACAGCGGGGTCACGTCGAGCAGCAGAACGTCCTTGACGTCGCCCTGCAGAACGCCGGCCTGGATGGCCGCACCCATGGCGACGACTTCATCCGGGTTGACGCCCTTGTGCGGCTCCTTGCCGAACAGCTGCTTGACGACTTCCTGCACCTTCGGCATGCGGCTCATGCCGCCGACGAGAACGACTTCATCGATCTCGCTGGCCGAAACGCCGGCATCCTTGAGGGCGGCCTTGCACGGAGCGACGGTACGCTGGACGAGATCGTCCACCAGGCTTTCGAACTTGGCGCGGGTCAGCTTCATCGTCAGGTGCTTCGGACCCGAAGCGTCTGCCGTGATGAACGGCAGGTTGATCTCGGTCTGCTGCGAGGACGAGAGCTCGATCTTCGCCTTTTCGGCAGCTTCCTTGAGGCGCTGCAGAGCCAGCTTGTCGTTCTTCAGGTCGATGCCGTTGTCCTTCTTGAACTCGGCTGCGAGATATTCGACGAGACGCATGTCGAAGTCTTCACCGCCGAGGAAGGTGTCGCCGTTGGTCGACTTCACTTCGAAGACGCCATCGCCGATTTCCAGGATCGAAATATCGAAGGTACCGCCGCCAAGGTCGTAAACGGCGATCGTCTTGCCGTCGCGCTTGTCGAGGCCGTAGGCGAGAGCGGCTGCGGTCGGCTCGTTGATGATGCGCAGGACTTCCAGGCCGGCGATGCGGCCGGCATCCTTGGTGGCCTGGCGCTGGGCGTCGTTGAAGTATGCCGGAACGGTGATGACGGCCTTTTCGACCTTTTCGCCGAGATAGGCTTCCGCCGTTTCCTTCATCTTCTGGAGAACCATGGCCGAGATCTGCGAGGGCGAATAACCCTTGCCCTGGGCTTCGACCCAAGCGTCGCCATTGTCACCCTTGACGATGTGGAACGGGACGAGGCCCTTGTCCTTCTCGACGGTCGGATCTTCGTAGCGGCGGCCAATCAGGCGCTTGACGGCGAAGAGGGTGTTGGTCGGGTTGGTGACCGCCTGGCGCTTGGCCGGCTGGCCGACGAGACGTTCGCCGTCGTCGGTGAAGGCAACCATCGACGGGGTCGTGCGTGCGCCTTCGGAATTCTCGATGACCTTCGCGTCCTTGCCGTCCATGACGGAAACGCAGGAGTTGGTCGTTCCAAGGTCGATACCAATTACTTTAGCCATGTCATTCTCTCCTTGAAGCAGGCCGTCGGAACCCCCGAAAGGCATTCCCCTGACGGCCCCTCGACGTGGATGGTCTGGGATCTCGCAGCCTTTGCCGCGGTTATGTCGCGTATATAAGAAGCGGAATTTCCGACTGCAAGGCTGGAAAGCCGCTGTAACGCTGTAAAAAGAACCGATTGGCGGGTGCCAGATCGCCCTTCTGCAGCTTGAAAACGCCCACCCGAAAGCGACCCTATCGTTAAGGGGCCGGGCTTGCGCCGGGCTGCAGTCGAGGAGATGGTGACAACCCGTGGCCGATGCAAGCCCGCGCGCCTCAACAGGCCTTCGCTATTGGCCCATGATGATGTCGAGGAGGGTGGTACGCCGGCTTGCCGGCTGCACGGGCGAGGGCCCGCCGACATCGGCCGGCGGAACCGGGCCGCCATCGGCCGCATAGGGTTCGCCCTGCGGGATTTCAGCGGGCGGCTGCATCGTGTTGTTCGATGGGGCGGGGGCTGCGCCCGGAGCGGTCGGTGCCGCCGGGTAGCGCTTTTCGCCACCGGAGAAGACGTCCGACAGAATGGTACCGATGGTCATCGGCTCTGCCTGCGGCTCGACGTAGCCTTCGCCGGCAAGCGGCACCGGCGTCAGGCCGGAATGGGCCGTCGTCATGAAGTCGTGCCAGGCCTTGGCGGGAAGGCCGCCGCCCGTCACTTTCTTCATCGACTGGCCGTCGTCATTGCCAAACCACACACCCGTCGTCAGATTGCTGGTATAGCCGACAAACAGCGCATCGCGGAACGACTGGGTCGTACCCGTCTTGCCGGCCGCCTCCCAGCGGTCGAGACGCGCCTTCTTGCCGGTGCCATCGGTGATGACGCCCTTCATCATCCGGTTCATTTCGGCCACGACCGGCTCCGAGAGCACGCGCGGCGGTTCGGCATAGTCGTTTTCGTAAAGCACCTTGCCGTCGGTGGTGGAGATCCGCCGGATGATGTGCGGCGTCGCCTTGTAGCCGCCGTTCATGAAAGGCGCATAGGCGGCCGTCAGCTCCAGCAGCGACACTTCCGAGGTGCCGAGCGCGATCGAGGCGTTGGATTGCAGCTCCGATTCGATTCCGAGCCTGTGCGCAAGCTTGATCACGTGATCGGGCCCGACCTCCATGACGAGCTGTGCGGCAATGGTGTTGAGCGAGTTGGCCAGCGCATTGGACAGCGTGACAGGCCCACGATACTTCTCGTCGTAGTTCTCCGGCGTCCAGTTACCGATTCTGACCGGCGCATCATTGCGGATGGAATCCGGGCGCAGGCCGGTTTCGAGTGCGGCTGCATAGACGAAGGGCTTGAAGGCAGAGCCCGGCTGGCGCTTGGCCTTGACCGCGCGGTTGAACTGGCTCTCCGCGTAGTCCTTGCCACCGACCAGGGCGCGGATCGCCCCCGTGCCGTCGATCGAGACGAGTGCCGCCTGCGAGGCGCGCAGCTTGTCGCCTTCGGCCTCCAGCGTCTCGACGATCACGGCCTCGGCCTTCTTCTCCAGCACCATGTCGATCGTCGTTTCGACCAGCAGATCCTCGCCAATCGTTCCGATCAGTCGGCGGGTTTCGTCGAGCACCATATCGGCGACATACTGGCCCGCACCGGTCCAGTAACGTTTCGCCGTGGTCGGCGGCTGCGACATGGCGGTCTTGATCTCGTCATCGGTGATGAAGCCTTCCTCGCGCATCGCGCCGAGGACGACCTGGGCCCGGGCTTCGGCCGCCTCCGGGTCGCGCGCCGGCGACAGGCGCGACGGCGCCTTGAGAAGGCCGGCGAGCAGGGCCGCCTCTCCAAGGTTCACATCGCGGGCCGATTTCGAAAAGTAGCGCCGCGCGGCGGCCTCCACACCATAGGCGTTGGAGCCGAAATAGACGCGATTGAGGTACATCGCGAGGATCTGGTCCTTGGTGAACTTGTGTTCGAGCCAGAAGGAAAGCAGAACTTCCTGGATCTTACGCTCGACCGTGCGTTCGGGGGACAGAAAAAGGTTCTTGGCCAGCTGCTGGGTTAGCGTCGAGCCGCCCTGGACGGTCCGTCCGCTGGCGATATTGGTGACGATCGCGCGGGCAAGGCCGTGCGGGTCGACGCCGAAATGCGAATAGAAACGGCCATCCTCGATGGCGATCACCGCCTGCGGGATGAAGGGGGACATATCCTCAAGCGCCAGAGCCTCGCCGCCGGTCGCTCCGCGATTGGCAATGACCGTCCCCTCGACCGAGACCACCTTGAGGTTCGGCGGCCGCTCCGGAATGGACCAGGAACTGGCGCTCGGCATCCGCGCGCCGTAGTAGAGCACGATGCCGCCGACGCCGATCGCGCCCCAGATGCCGAGCACGATGCACCAGTAGATCACGCGCCCGAGGAAGCCGGTCATACCGCCGGAAGCACGCTTCGCCTTGCGCCGTCCGCGCCCACCGGTTGCCGATCCCTTCGCGGCCTTGGCCTGAGGCGCACCCTTGACCTTGGCTGCGCGGGGATTGCGCTTGCCGCCGATGCGGTCGCTGGCATCCAGGCGCAATTCGTCGTCGCGCTCGTCCTCGGCTCCGAAGGTCGGCTCGACGCGTTCGCGGGATTTGCCTCTGCTTGCCATGACGGGCGATCTTGCTCCAGAAATCTGTCTCGCGACGGCACTGGCCGTCGCCAGAACGCGCTTCGCGCTGTGGTTTGCGGCCGCATGTCAAGCAGGAAGGCGCAGCCGGAGCCTTGAAGTCTAAATGCGGCGATTTAAGGGGATGTTAACGCAGGGTAAACGCTGAGCGCCGCCGGTGCCCATTGCGGACCGCCGGAAGGTCTGGTGCCGGTCACTGGCAGAGGTCGGCCCACTCGGCATGGGTCAGCTGCGCCATGCGCTCCGGCGCGATGCGAACCGCCGAATTGGTGGCGCCGGCTGCCGGCACGACCGTGTCGAAGGCCTTCAGCGAGACGTCACAGAAAACCTTGAGGGGGGAGGGCAGGCCAAACGGGCAGACGCCGCCCACCGGATGACTGGTGATCTCAACCACCTCTTCCGCACCGAGCATGCGCGGCTTGACGCCGAAGCGGTCCTTGAACTTGCGGTTGTCGAGGCGTCGCGTCCCGGCGGTGACCACAAGCACGACTTCCTCGCCGATCCTCAGGCAGATCGTCTTGGCGATCTGGTCGGGCTCCACCCCATGCGCTTCGGCGGCAAGAGCCACCGTGGCGGAACTCGCCTCAGTGACGATGACGTCGATGTCGGGGGCATGTTGTGCAAAGAAGGTACGGACGGATTCGAGGCTCATGAATGATCTGTATTAAAACCATTGCCGTTCGGGCAAGTCTCTTTCTGTAGCCGCCCCCTTGATAACGGGTCTCAACGATCCCATCTCAAGGTCAACCCAATGCAGCGGCTCTGAGAAAATTCGGGTTTGCAGCATTTCGGATCAGGATGATCGAGGCCGTTAACCGACGGTTAATCAGTTTGCGCCATCCTGTTCTTCATGGGACGAGGACAACGTCGAAAGACGGTTGTCCGGATCCGGGAAGCGCATTGCATGTTTCCGCCCCTGACCACGGATGTACTGGCACGGGTGTCGAAACGGCAGAGGAAAGGTCGGGCAACCCCCGGCCTTTTTTGCGTTCTGGCGGTCTGTTCACCTCGACTGCATGCCTTGCCTCACGGCGAAACGCGCCGCCGTGCGGCGGCGCGTTGACGCATGACTCAGGCGGATGCCAGCCCATCGAGGATGCGGATCCACGAGCGGATGCCCTTGTGGAAGGAGTTGAGGTCGTACTTCTCGTTCGGCGAGTGGATCCGGTCGTCGGTGAGGCCGAAGCCGACCAGCAGCGAATCCATGCCGAGCATCTTCTGGAAGTCGCCGACGATCGGGATCGAGCCGCCCATGCCGATGACGACGGCCGGCTTCGGCCACTCGTCGGAAAGGGCGTTCTTCGCCTTGGTCAGGACCGGTGAGTCATAGGATAGCTGGATGGCCGGCGAACCGCCGTGCTCATGGAACTCGACCGAGCAGTCCGCAGGGATCTTCGAGCGCACATAGGCACGGAAGCTCTCGCGGATCTTGGCCGGATCCTGCTCGCCGACCAGACGGAACGAAACCTTGGCGGAGGCCTTGGCGGCGATCACGGTCTTGAAACCTTCGCCGGTATAGCCGCCGGTGATCCCGTTGACTTCGGCCGTCGGCCGCGCCCAGGTGAGTTCAAGAACGGAGCGGCCCTTCTCCCCCGAGGGGATCGACAGGCCCACCTCGCCGAGGAAGCTCTCGGCGGTGCGGCCGAGCGTCTCCCAGGAGGCCTTGATATTGGCCGGTGTTTCCTCGACGCCTTCGTAGAAGCCCGGCAGGGTGACGCGGCCGGTTTCGTCATGCAGGCCGGCCAGCACGTCGACGAGAATATGGATCGGATTGGCAGCCGCTCCGCCGAACAGGCCGGAATGCAGGTCGCGATCGGCTGCTGTCACGGTGATTTCCTCGCCGACCAAGCCACGAAGTGCGGCTGCAATCGCCGGCGTCTCGGTGTTCCACATGCTGGTATCGCACACCAGCGCGAAGTCGGCCTTCAGTTCCTGCGCATTGGCCAGCAGGAAGGGCTTCAGCGACGGCGAGCCGGATTCTTCCTCGCCCTCGAACAGGATGGTGATCTCGATCGGCAGGTTGCCATGCACGGCCTTATAGGCCCGGCAGGCCTCGACGAAGGTCAGCAGCTGGCCCTTGTCGTCGGACGTGCCGCGTCCGGTGATGACCTTGCGGCCCGGCTCGATCTCCTTGATCGCTGGGGCGAAGGGATCATCTTCCCAAAGGTTCAGCGGGTCGACCGGCTGGACGTCATAATGGCCGTAGAAGAGCGCATGCGGCGCCCCGGCCTTTGCGCCGGCATGATGGGCGACGACCATCGGGTGGCCGGGCGTGTCGCGCATGGAAGCCTCGAAGCCGAGTTCGCCCAGTTCCTTCACCAGCCACTCGGCCGCCTTGCGGCACTCGGCCTTGTAGGCCGGATCGGTCGAGATCGAGCGGATCCGGACGAGGTCGAAGAGGCGCTCGAGACTTTGCGGCAAGGCCTTGTCGGCGCTGGCAAGCACGGCGGAAAGATCGGTCATGGCATTCATCCTGCTGATTGAAAAATCGGCCGGACGATAGACCAAAGACCAAGAGGTTTCGAGGTCAAATACAACTAATTTTCGTCAAGGCGCCGGTGGTGTGTCGTCCCGCCGGCCGGCCGCGAGGCGGCCTGTCACCCCCGTTCCCCCTGGTCGGATCGCGGCGGTCGGCCTGCTCTTACACTACCACCAGGCGTGCGCCGGCGGCTTCGATCGCCTCGGCGATGTCACCCGGCGGGGGCCGGTCCGTGGCGAGCTCGGTGATCGCGTCGAACCCGCTCACCCGCACCAGGCCTTCACGGCCGAACTTGCTGTGATCGGTGACGACCAGCGTTCGCCGTCCCCGCATCAGCACGGTGCGGGCGAATTCGGCCTCCTCGAGGTCATAGTCCATCATGCCCTCAGCATTGACCGCGCCGGTCGAGATGATCGCGTGCGTGACGGAGAAACGGCTGACGAAGTCGATGGCGGTGCTGCCGAAGGCGGCGCCATTGTCGCTGCGCAGTTCGCCGCCGGCCATGTAGACCTTGTTGTCGTTCAGCGTGGC
>DAIMJJ010000076.1:0-17209 GCA_036722275.1 Rhizobium sp.
CCTGCCCCAACCCCTTCCTGGTCTCGGCGGTTGCGCCGTTGCAATCGCATTCGCGGCGGATGTGGTATGCGGCCGCGACGGTTGCCAAGATGGACCGCTCGGTTTCGCTGCATGTCGCGGTGATCCGGGCAATCCGACAGGGTGAAGGCAACATGGCAGAACACGCCATGGCGGAGCTGCTCGCCTATCTCAACGACGGCTGAGCCCGCCGCTTTCGACGACCGACGCGGGCTTGAGTTCCCATAGAAACGCCCGGTCGATGACCGGGCGCAAAGGGTAAGGCATGCGATACGTGCAGTGTCAGCCGACGAAGGCGCGCTCGATGACGAATTCCGCCGGCTTGTTGTTGGCGCCCTCGGTCAGGCCGGCCTTTTCGAGAAGCGCCTTGGTGTCCTTCAGCATGGCGGTCGAGCCGCAGATCATGCCACGATCGACAGCCGGATCGAGCGCCGGCACGCCGAGATCGGTGTAGAGCTTGCCGCTCTCCATAAGGTCGGTGATGCGGCCCTTGAACGGATAGTCCTCGCGGGTGACCGTCGCATAATGGCGCAGCTTGTCGCCGACGATCTCGCTCAGCATCTCGTCCGCCTTGATCTCGTTGACCAGGTCAAAGCCGTATTGCAGTTCGGCAATCTCGCGGCAGGTATGGGTGAGGATCACTTCCTCGAATTTTTCATAGGTCTCCGGATCGCGGATCAGGCTGGCAAAGGGCGCAATGCCGGTACCGGTCGAGAACATGTAGAGGCGCTTGCCCGGCGTCAGGGCATCGAGTACCAGCGTGCCGGTCGGCTTCTTGCGCATCAGCACCTTGTCGCCCGGCTGAATCTTCTGCAGGTGCTGGGTCAACGGACCGTCGGGAACCTTGATCGAGAAGAACTCCAGTTCCTCGTCCCAGGACGGGCTGGCGATCGAATAGGCGCGATAGATCGGCTTTCCCTCGACCATGAGGCCGATCATTGCGAACTCGCCAGAGCGGAAACGGAAACCGGCAGGACGCGTCATGCGGAACCGGAACAGACGGTCGGTATAGTGCGTCACGCTCAGCACGGTCTCGGCATAGACGCCTTCCGGAACGATCAGTTCCGCATTGTCGGTTTTCACGGGAGCATTCATGCGTCTTGGTTCCTATGGTCGCCTGACTGACTATCTTGTTGGCAGCCCTATACCGCAAGTCCGGCAAGGGACAAAGCCGGCATTTGGCCTCAGTCTTCCGTATGCCTTCAATCGGATGACTCAGTCGAGGTCAGCATTCCTTGACCTCTGTCAACTCGGCGGGAATACATCTGATTATTGGTATATTTTCACGCACCGCGACCGCCGATGCGGCGCCAGCTGTAGCCGACGGCATCGCCCGAAGGCACGGGACCGGGCTGGTATCGCTCGGCAATTCCGGGCAGTCGATTTTCCTTGAGGCGCGAAAGAGCGACCGGGTTGGTCACGGCGAAACTGGTAAAGCCGGTGCGCAGCATCAGCGGCACCTGGTCGATCAAAACGTCACCGACCGCCCGGATCTCTCCGCCGAAGCCAAGCCGCAGACGCAGCAGCGTCGCATGGCTGAAGCCGCGACCGTCATTAAAGGCGGGGAACTGCACGGCAATGATCGCGATGCGGTCGAGATAGGGGGCCAGCGCCTGCACATCGTCGGCCGGGGCGACGAGGACGCCCAGCCCGATCGCGTTGGTTTCCGCCGCCGTCCTCATGAACGCGTCGAGCGGAAGAAGCACTCGCTCCCCCTCGCCCGCCTTGCGGTCTTCCGTTTCGATCACCCAGGCGTCGCCGTCGACGAAGCCGGTTTCTTTCCAGATCTTAGTCATGTGCGGTCTCACAATCACGCGGCTTCGGCCGTCTGCCCGTACAGGGCTTCCTTGAAGGGTTTGGGGCCCACGCGGCGATAGGCTTCGATGAAGGTTTCCTTCGGTTCGAGGCGCAGCGCGAGATAGGTGTCGACAATCGTCTCGACCGCATCGGTCACCCGCTCCGGCTCGAAGCCGCGGCCGATGATCTCGCCGATCGAGGTATTCTCGTCGCCAGAGCCGCCAAGCGTGATCTGGTAGAGCTCAGCCCCCTTCTTCTCGACCCCGAGCAGGCCGATATGGCCGACGTGATGATGACCGCAGGCATTGATGCAGCCGGAGATCTTGATCTTCAGCTCACCAATCTCCGCCTGCCGCTCCGGCGAGCCGAAACGGGTGGAGATTGCCTGGGCGACCGGGATCGAGCGGGCATTGGCCAGCGCGCAATAATCGAGCCCCGGGCAGGCGATGATGTCGGTGATCAGGCCGGCATTGGCTGTGGCAAGGCCGTAGGCCTCGAGCGCCTGATAGACGGCATAGAGGTCGGCGAGCGCCACATGCGGCAGGATCAGGTTCTGTTCGTGGCTGACACGGATCTCGTCGAAGGCGAAGCGTTCGGCGATGTCGGCGACCAGGTCCATCTGGGCGTCCGAGGCATCGCCCGGCGTTCCGCCGATGGGTTTCAGCGAAATCGTGACCATGCCGTAGTCCGGATGGCGATGCGGCCGGACATTCTGCGTCGCCCAGGCGGCAAAGGCGCCATCGGCCTTCCTGGCCCGCGCAAGGGCTTCCCAGCCATCGGCACGGTCGGGCAGAGCCGGCGGGGCGAAATAGGTTTCGATGGCGCGGATGTCGCCTTCGGGCAGCTTCAGGTCGCTGTCGCGGATCGCCTCGAACTCCGCTTCGATCTGGCGGGTCAGTTCCTCGACGCCCGTTTCATGGACGAGGATCTTGATGCGGGCCTTGTACTTGTTGTCACGCCGGCCATGCAGATTGTAGACGCGCACGATGGCGGTCACATAGGTGAGCAGATCAGCCTCCGGCAGGAAGTCGCGGATCAGCTTGGCAATCAGCGGCGTACGCCCCTGCCCGCCGCCGACATAAACGCCAAAGCCGATTTCGCCGGCCTCGGTCTTCTTCACCTGCAGGCCGATATCGTGGACCTGGATCGCCGCGCGGTCATTGGGGGCGCCGGTCACGGCAATCTTGAACTTGCGCGGCAGGAACGAGAATTCGGGATGCACCGAGGACCACTGGCGCAGGATCTCGGCATAGGGGCGCGGATCGGCGATCTCGTCGGCGGCAGCCCCGGCGAAATGATCGGCGGTGACATTGCGGATGCAATTGCCCGAGGTCTGGATGGCATGCATTTCGACGCTCGCCAGTTCCGCAAGAATGTCCGGCGTGTCCGAGAGCTTCGGCCAGTTGTACTGGATGTTCTGGCGTGTGGTGAAATGGCCGTAGCCGCGGTCGTAGCGCCGCGCGACATGGGCCAGCATGCGCATCTGCCTGGAATTCAGCGTGCCGTAAGGAATGGCGACACGCAGCATGTAGGCGTGCAGCTGCAGATAGACGCCATTCATCAGGCGCAGCGGGCGGAAGGCCTCCTCGGCGATTTCCCCCGACAGGCGACGGTTCACCTGATCACGAAATTGCTCGACGCGGGCAGAAACGAAGGCGTGGTCGAATTCATCGTAGCGGTACATGAAAATCCTCAGGCGGCAATGAAGGCCGGATCGGCGAAACCGTGGCCGTCTGCATAGGCGATGGTGGGGCCCTCGGCGCGGATGCGTTCGCGAAGGCGCAAGGGACGCAACTGGCCGTCCTTTTCCTCGATCTCGATGACGTTGACATCGAGAACCAGATTGCTGGCAAAGGCCTTGCGGCCGGCCTCCTCGATGGCGGCCACGGCCTCGGCATGGCGGGCGACAAAGGCGTCCTGCAGCCGCTCGGTCCACTGGCCGTTGGCATCGAGCCAAACGGCGATGCCGTCCCTCAGGCGATTCGCGGTCAGTACCTTGTCTACCATGTCATGTCCTCTCGAAAGGGGTGAGGCTTGGGATTTTGCCGCGCAGCGGCTCCGAACGGGCGAAATTGCCGCCGGCCACGGCGTCGCCGATGATGACCATGACCGGCCCGGTCAGCTCATGGCGACCCTGCAGCGCCGGCAGTTCATCGAGCGTGCCATGCAGCAGACGGCTGTCGTTGCGGCCGGCATTCTCAACGACGGCCACGGTGGTGTCTTGCGCCAGACCGGCGTCGATCAACCGTCCGGCGACCAGCGCCGCATTGCTGCGGCCCATGTAGACGGCGACGGTGGCGCCCGACAGCGCAAGCCGCGCCCAGTCGGGCAGCGTCTCGCCGTTGAGATCATGGCCGGTGGTGAAGACGAGCGAGGACGAAACCCCGCGCAGCGTCAGCGGCAGTTCGAAATCGGCGGCAGCCGCCAGCGCCGAGGTGATGCCCGGCACGATCTCATAGGCGACACCGGCGGCACGAAGCGCGGCCATCTCTTCGCCGGCGCGCCCAAAGACCAGCGGATCGCCGGATTTCAGCCGGACCACGCGCTTGCCCTCGCGGCCGAGCGCCACCAGAAGATCGTTGATCTCGTCCTGGGTCTTCGAATGGCAACCCTTGCGCTTGCCGACCGGAATGCGGGTGGCATCGCGGCGGCCCATGTCGATCACGGCCTGGGGCACGAGCGCGTCATGCACGATGACGTCGCATTCCATCAGCAGCCGGTGGGCGCGAAGCGTCAACAGATCCTCCGCCCCCGGCCCGGCGCCGACGAGAAAGACGCGACCTTCGACCCTGTCGTTGACCGCGGCCTTGAGTAGGCGCGTCGCATGCCGGCGCGCTGTGCTGATCTCGCCCGCGTCAACGGCGTCGGCAACATCGCCCTTGAAGAAGGCGCGCCAGAACAGCCGGCGGGCCACGCCCCGCGGCAAGAGCTTCTCGGCGGCGCCGCGGTAGCTGGTGGCCAGATTTGCCAAACGGCCGAGCGAACGCGGCAGCAGGCGGTCGACATCGGCGCGAATCATCTGCGCCAGCACCGGCCCCGCTCCTTCCGTGCCGATGGCAACGGCGATCGGCGCGCGGTTGACGAGGGCCGGCGTGTAGAAATCGCAGAAGTCCGACTGGTCGACGGCATTGGCGGGAATGCGGCGCTCGCGCGCGGCCCGCACGATGGCGCGATCGAGCGCCGCATCGCCGGTCGCGGCAAAGGCGAGCACGGCGCCGTCGAGCTGGGCCGGCGTGAAACTGCGCGCCACGGTCTCGATGTCGTGCTCGAGGAGATAGGCGGCGTAGTCGGTATCGGGCGCTTCCGCATAGGCAACGATACGCGCCTGGGTATTGCGCAGCAGGCGGGTCTTGGCAAAGGCCTCCGGCCCGTTGCCGAAAACCGCGGCAACGGTGTTCGCGACCTTGAAAAAGGCCGGAAAGACCGAAAGTTGCTGTTCGCTCGCGCCCATGTTCGAATCCGCGTTCTGGAAGACTGGGGCACTATCCCCGCAATCGCCAAGGGATTGAAGAAACAGAAATCCGTGGCGCTTCGGAGGAGGATATTTCTTTGCTAGGCTTTGGCGGGAAGTGAGCAAATCTCACCGAATGCTGAAACAAGGCGCGGGCTGGGCCCATAAAGCCGCGGGAAAACGCTAGACGTGGGCAAGATTGCGCCTTCCGCGCGCCGTGCCGGGCCGATAGGATCGGGCGACCGAACCCGGAGAGAGCCTTGACCACCACGCCGCCCCTCACCCGCCGCCTGCTCGACGTCATCGAGACCGACATTCTGCCACTCACGGAAAAGGGCGTGGCCGCCGGCAACAAGGTGTTCGGTGCGGCAATCCTTCGAAAATCCGACCTGTCGCTGGTGCTCGCCGAAACCAACAACGAGCTGGAAAATCCGCTGTGGCACGGCGAGGTGCACACGCTGAAGCGGTTCTACGAGATGGGCGAACGGCCGCAGACGAAGGAGCTGATCTTCCTGTCGACGCACGAACCCTGCACCATGTGCATGTCGGCGATCACCTGGGCCGGCTTCGACAATTTCTATTATTTCTTCAGCCACGAGGACAGCCGCGACGCCTTCGCCATCCCGCACGACCTGAAGATCCTGAAAGAGGTTTTTGGCCTCGAGCCCGGCGGCTATCGCAAGTCCAATGCCTTCTGGAACGCCTTTGCGATCGCCGATCTCATCGCGGTCGATCCCGATGCCGAGACGTTGAAGGCCCAGTCAGCACGTATCCGCTCCATCTACGACCGGCTGTCGCAGAACTATCAGTCCGGCAAATCCGACAACGACATTCCGCTCAACTGAGCGCCCAGCACAGAGATCCGCATGGAACCCTCCAAGGACATTTCCCGCCTGCTCGACATCATGGCGGCGCTGCGCGAGCCTGAGACAGGCTGCCCCTGGGACGTGGTCCAGACCTTCGAGACGATCAAGCCCTACACGATCGAGGAGGCCTATGAGGTGGCCGATGCGATCGAGCGCAACGATCCCGACGATCTGTGCGACGAACTCGGCGACCTGCTGCTGCAGGTGGTGTTCCATGCCCGGATCGCAGAAGAAGCCGGCCTCTTTTCCTTCGGTGACGTGGTCGAGGCGATCACGAAGAAGATGATCCGCCGCCATCCGCATGTCTTTGCTGTATCCGACGCCGCAACGCCCGAGGCGGTCAAGCTGCAATGGGACGAGATCAAGCGGCAGGAAAAGCAGGAGCGCGCCGCACGCCACGCCGCTCGCGCCAAGGCCACGGGCATGCCGGTGGCTGACGACCCCAAGGCCGGCTTCCTCGGGTCCGTGCAAAGGAGTTTCCCGGCGCTCACCGAAGCCCTGAAGCTCCAGGAGCAGGCCGCCAAGGTCGGCTTCGACTGGTCTGAGCCCGAGCCGATCCTCGACAAGATCGAGGAGGAGATCGGCGAATTGCGCGAGGCGCTGAAGGCGGGCCGGCCGGACAAGATCGCCGACGAACTCGGCGATCTCATCTTCGCGCTCGCCAATATCGGCCGGCATGTGAAGGCGGATCCGGAACAGGCATTGCGGGGAACGAATATGAAATTCCGTAAACGTTTCAGCTATATAGAGCGAACACTTGAAGCGAATGGTAAGAGCTTGGAAGACGCGACGCTGGAGCGGATGGAGGCGTTGTGGCAGGAGGCGAAGGGGAAGAACGCAGGATAGCGCTCAGGCCCGGCCCGTCATCCTCATCACATCGCCAGCCGAAGCCGGTTTTGCAAGCAGGTAACCCTGCCCGTGTTCGACACCGAGGGCGCGCAAGGCTCGCAGCTGCGAATCCGTTTCTATACCCTCTGCCACAATCTTGCAGGAGACGTGCCGACCGAAGGCGACAATCGCCGCCGCGAGCGCCTGGCGGACGGGATCATCCTCGATCGCCCGGGTCAGGCTAAGGTCGAGCTTGATGATATCGGGGCGGATGCTGAGCACATGGCGAAGGCTCGCATAGCCCGAACCGGCGTCGTCCACCGCGATCCGCACGCCCCTGGCCCGGACCCGTGCGAGCGAGCGGTACAAGCCGTCATAATCCTCGACGTGCTCGTGCTCGGTGAGCTCCAGCACGATCCGCTCCAGCGGACAACCTTCCAGAACGGCGACAAGATCACTGCCCATGACGATCTTCGGGGATATGTTGAGCGCGAGATACAGGCCTTTCCGAGACACCGCGAAGAAGTCGCGGACCGCGTTGCGCATGGCTGCGAATTCCAGCTCGCCGCGCATGCCCGCCGCGTCTGCATCGGCAAACCATCGGTCCGGCGCCTGCTGCGGGGAGCCGGTGAAGCGCGCCAGCGCCTCCACGCCGACAACCGCCATGTCGGTGAGCCTGACGATTGGCTGGTAGACCATCTGCGGCCCACCGGCGGCCAGAACCGCAACGATCTTCGCCTTCAGGCTGTCCTGAACCTTCTGTGAGCTGACCTTCGCCTCCACCTGGGCTGCCACCATGTCCGCCACTGCGCGCATCATTTGCAGGTCCCGGATGCTCAGCGAGCGGTCCGGTAGAGAACTGAAGCAGCAGAACGTACCGTATATGGTTCCGTCGCTCAGCCGGATCGGGACACTGATGTGCGAACCGATCGGCAGAAGCACCGTCTCCGGAATCTCGAGCGCGGCAGGAATGAGCGCGGTGTCGGGAATGAGCTCGGGAAGCATACCTTCAACCACCTTGCGGCAGTAGCCCTCGTCCATCGACAGCCGATGCCCGGCACGGATCGGCGGCTCGGCGAGACTGGTATCGACGTGGCGAAAGATCCGCTCGTGGCCCATGAACTCCGAGACGAAACCGATCTCCATGCCCAGATGCGCGCGCACGGCTCTTAGCGCGCTTTCGACCTCCTGGTCGCAGCGCGCGCCGTCGACCTCCCCACCGCGCCAACCCAGCGCACCCCTCACAACGGATTCCTGTTGCATCAACCTCTCCGTGCAGCCACAGAAATATAGATACACATTCGCTGTTTTAGCAAAGCCCTTAGGTGGTGAAATGGCGCTAACACAGAAGAATTGCAGAGAAACGCACCCACAACCGCAATTCGGCGCACTTCGCGCTGGGGATCACCACTCGTGGTCGCAGCAATCTCAGGCCGCGGTCAGCAGGGCTGACAGCATCCGCGTCGTGTCGCGCGAATCATCGGGGACGGTCACCGGAGACGACCCGGCGGCTCCTACCGCTCCCAGTCTTCCTTCTGTGCCTTCTGCCCGTTGCCGAGCTTGCGGTCGAGTTCGTCGGCCTGGCGGGCGGTCAGGCGTACGTCGAGGCTGACGGAGCCGTCCTCGTGGTCTTCGCGGCCATCGACCACGGCGTTCTCATAGGCCCAGGAGATCAGGGCGTGCTTGTCGGCCGGAATGACGATCGTCGTTTCGGTGAGCACGCCGGAGAGGCGCTGCGAGATGACGTCGAGCAGCCGGTCGACACCTTCGCCGGTGACGGCCGACACGGTCATGACGTTCTCGCGCGTTTCGGCCTTCTGCTGCAGGGCGTCGTGCACCTCCGGCTCCAGCCGGTCGATCTTGTTCCAGATCTCGATGATGCGCTCGGACTTCTCCTTGTCGTCGATGCCGAGGTCGGAGAGGATGCGCAGCACGTCGCCGGCCTGCGCCGCATTGTCCGGATCGGACATGTCGCGCACATGCAGGATCAGGTCCGCTTCCAGCACTTCTTCCAGCGTGGCGCGGAAGGCGGCGACCAGATGCGTCGGCAAGTCGGAAATGAAGCCGACGGTGTCCGACAGGATGACGGTCCGGCCATGCGGCAGCTTCATCCGGCGCAGTGTCGGATCGAGCGTTGCAAACAGCATGTCCTCGGCCAGGACCCCTGCCCCGGTGATCCGGTTGAACAGCGTCGACTTGCCGGCATTGGTGTAACCGACGAGCGCCACGATCGGATGCGGCACCTTGCGGCGCTTGGCGCGGTGCAACTGGCGGGTGCGAACCACCTGCTCGAGCTCGCGCTCCAGCTTGATGATCTTTTCCTGCAGCAGCCGGCGGTCGGCCTCGATCTGGGTTTCGCCGGGACCGCCCATGAAGCCGGCGCCACCGCGCTGGCGTTCCAGGTGGGTCCAGGAGCGGACCAGACGGCCCTTCTGGTAGTTGAGATGAGCCAGATCGACCTGCAGCGTGCCTTCCTTGGTGGAGGCGCGGCGGCCGAAGATTTCGAGGATCAGGCCCGTGCGGTCGATGACCTTGGCGTTCCATTCCTTCTCGAGATTGCGCTGCTGCACCGGCGTCAGGGGATGATCGACGATCACCAGGCCGGCATTGTGCTCGTCGAGCTTTTCGCCGATCTCGGCGATCTTGCCGCTTCCAAGCAGGGTTGCCGGGCGCGGCTGATTGACCGGTACGATCAGCCCCTCGGCGATCCTCAGATCAATCGCCCGCGCCAGCCCCATCGCCTCTTCAAGCCGGGCTTCGTCGGAGCGGGTCGGAACGGGGGCGATCAAGTCGGAACCGGATGCGGGCGCGGCATTGCGGCCCTGTTTCAGCACCGGAACGATGACAACGGCACACATGTCATCCCGGGGCTTTTCGTCCTCCGGGATGATCGAATCGTTTTTCGTGTCGCGGATGGTTATGGCTTCAATCCTGTGACGAAGAGGTCTCTTCGCTTTCGAACATCTGCATCGGCTGGCCCGGCATGATGGTCGAGATGGCGTGCTTGTAGACGAGCTGCGAGTGTCCGTCGCGGCGCAGCAGGACGCAGAAATTGTCGAAGGACGTAACCACGCCCGTGAGCTTCACACCGTTGATCAGGAAGATCGTCAGCGAAATCTTCTGTTTGCGTACGGTGTTGAGAAATAGATCCTGCAGGTTCTGAGAACGTTCCGCCATGGCGCCGCTTCTTTCTTTTTTGCCGGCCTTTTCGCCGGTGTAATTATTGTTCAAGCTTATCAGAAAGGTAGGGATTGTCCCTTGCAAGCCCTTTATCTGAAAGTTGGTATCAAATCACCGTCTTTTCCGCAATGTCGAAAAAGGCGGCGCGGATTTTCTCCGCCATGGATCCAGGATGGCCATTGCCGATCGCCTGGCCGTCGATGGAAACGATGGGCAGGCAAATGCTGGTGGCGGCCGTGATGAACACTTCGCGCGCGCCAAGCATCTCATCGCGGGAGAATTCACGCTCGACGACCGGGATCGCCAGATACTCCGCAACATCCATCAGCGTCGTGCGGGTGATGCCGCGCAGGATGCCGCTCTCGGCCGGGCGGGTCACAAGGCGGCCCTCCGCGTCGACGATCCAGACATTGGTCGCAGCACCTTCGGTCACCATGCCGCGATCGTCGATATAGATTGCCTCCTGGGCGCCGGCCTCCTTGGCCGCCTGACGCGCGAGCACGTTGGGCAGCAGGCCGACCGTCTTGACGTCGACGCGCTCCCAGCGGTTGTCGGCAATGGTGATCGCCTTCAGACCATGGGCGTTCTTGGCCGCAATGATCTTCGGATCGGTGCTCTTGGCGGTCACGACAACGGTCGGCGCGGTATCTGGCGCGGGAAAGACGTGGTCACGTCTGACAGCCCCACGCGTGACCTGCAGGTAGAAGAGGCCGTTCCTCACCCGGTTGCGGCGCGCGACTTCGCGGATGATGCCTTTCAGGGCCGCCCGCGCCATCGGCTGCGGAATCCGGATTTCGGCGAGCGAGCGGTCAAGCCGGTCGAGATGGCGGGTGAGATCGACGATCACGCCGTGGCGGATCTCGCAGACCTCGTAGACACCGTCGGCGAACTGGAAGCCGCGATCCTCGATATGGACGCCCGCCTCGCTATGGGGCACGTAGCGACCATTCACATAGGCAATTCTCGGCATGTTTCCCCCGCGCAATGGTCTCGTTTAGAAATACTGGATCGAGACGCGGAACATCTGTTCGACGTCGCGCACCGCCGCGGCTGTGGCAAACAGCACCACGCGGTCCTTGGCCTTGATCTTCAGTTCGCCGTTCGGCCTCAGTACCGTTCCGTCGCGATAGATGGCGCCGATGCGGATACCCGGCGGCAGGTGCAGGTCGCGGAAAGCGACGCCGACGAGGGGCGAGGTTTCGAGCGCCTCGGCCTCGATCACCTCGGCCATGCCCTTCTGCACGGCATAGACCGAGCGGATGCGGCCCTTGCGGACATGCTGCAGCACCCGCGAAATCGTCACCGCACGCGGATTGATGTGATGGTCGATGCCGATCGCGTGGGTCAGATCCTGGAAGCTCGGATTGTTGATCAGCACCATGCCGGCCTTGCAGCCCATGCGCTTGGCCATGGCGGCGCTCAAGATATTGGTCTGGTCGCTGTTGGTCAGCGTCACCATCAGGTCGGCATCCTGAATATCGGCCTGCTGCAGGATGTTCTGGTCGAGCGCCGAACCGTGCAGCACGATCGAATGGCTGAGCTTGTCCGAGACCATGACGGCGCGCGCGGCGTCGCTTTCGATGATCTTGACCTTGGTCTTCGGCTGCACGTCCTCAATGGCGCGCGCGACGTAATAGCCGATATTGCCGCCCCCGGCGATCACCAGACGGCCGGCCTCCTGCTCCTCATGGCCGAACAGGCCGAGCGTGCGGCGCGTATGGTCGCGCTGGCAGATGACATAGGCGAGGTCGCCGACGAGCAGCTGGTCGGTGGAGCGCGCGACATGCAGACGTCCATTGCGGTAAATCGCGGTCACTGTCGCCATCAGATCGGGAAAGAGCTGGCTCAGTTGTTGCAGCGGCGTGTTGAGGACCGGACAATCTTCCATGCATTCGATGGCGACCATGGCGATATGGTCGTCGGCAAAGCGCACGATGTCGGTTGCACCGGGAAAGGAGATACGCCGCAGAACCATCTTGCCGACCTCGATTTCGGGCGAGATGGTCACGTCGATCGACATGTTCTGTCGGCTGAAGAGATCGGCATATTCCGGCCTCAAATAGTTCTGGGCGCGGATGCGGGCGATCTTGGTCGGCACGGAAAACAACGCATGCGCCACTTCGCAAGCGACGATGTTGACCTCGTCATACAGCGTGACGGCGATGATCATGTCGGCCTGGTCGGCGCCGGCCTTGGCCAGCATATCCGGGTGGGCGCCGTGGCCGACATAGCCGCGCACGTCCAGCGTCTCGGTGATGTGGGTGACGAGCGAGGCGGATGTGTCGATCACCGACACATCGTTGTCCTCCTGGGACAGACGCTCCGCAATACCGTAGCCGACCTGTCCTGCCCCGCAGATGATGACTTTCATGATGGATCTTTCAGAGAATGGTCCGGATGCAGGGCCGCCCCATTCGGCCCTCGCCGTCTCTTATACGCCAAGCGATTTGAGTTTGCGATGGAGGGCGGAGCGTTCCATGCCGACAAATTCCGCAGTGCGGGAAATGTTGCCGCCGAAGCGGTTGATCTGCGCAATCAGGTAGTCACGCTCGAACATTTCCCGCGCCTCGCGCAAGGGCAGCGTCATGATGTGGGTGTCGTTGCGGGCCGAGATCTTCGGCAGCATGTCCGACAGGTCCTGCGGCAGCATTTCGGCGGTGATGTGGGTCTCGGAGCTGTCGCTCTGCGCCAGGATCATCAGCCGCTCAATATTGTTGCGCAGCTGGCGGATATTGCCCGGCCAGTCATTGGCCTGGATCACGGCCATGGCGTCGTCGCCGATCTTGCGCTCGCGGATGCCGGCCTGTTCGGAGATCTGCCGCATGAACATGTCGACGAGGAAGGGAATGTCCTCGCGCCGCTCGGCGAGCGCCGGCACCTTGACCGGTACGACGGCCAGTCGATGAAAGAGATCTTCGCGGAAACGCCCCTCGGCGATCAAGCTTTCAAGATTATAGGCCGAGGACGAGATGATGCGCACGTCGACCTTGACCCGCTTGGAGCCGCCGACCCGCTCGAACTGCTGCTCGACGAGCACGCGCAGGATCTTGTTCTGCGTCTCGCGCGGCATTTCGCCGATCTCGTCGAGATAGAGAATGCCGCGATGGGCCTCCTCCAGCGCACCGATGCGCCGCGGCTGCCCCGGCGAGCCCTCGGTGCCGAACAGTGCGATCTCCATCCGCTCGGGCGTGATCGTTGCCGCGTTCAACGCAACGAACGGGCCACCCGCCCGTGTCGAGCGCTTGTGGATCATGCGCGCGACCAGTTCCTTGCCGGAGCCGGACGGGCCGAAGATCATGATGCGGCTGTTGGTCGGCGCGACCTTTTCGATCGTCTGGCGCAACTGCGAGACGGCGACCGAGGTACCGATCAGTTCCGCCGCATCGCCGGTCCGCTTCTTCAGCTCGGTCACTTCGCGCTTGAGCTTGGAGTTTTCGAGCGCCCGCTCGGCGATCAGGATCAGCCGATCGGCCTTGAACGGCTTCTCGATGAAGTCGAAGGCCCCACGCTTGATCGCCGAGACAGCAGTCTCGACATTGCCATGACCGGAGATCATCACCACCGGAAGGTCGGGATGGCGGCTCTTGATCTCGTCGAGCAGCGACAGGCCGTCGAGGCGGCTGCCCTGCATCCAGATATCGAGGAAGACGAGGCGCGGCACGCGGTCGGAGATCGCGGCAAGCGCGCTGTCGGCGTCATGGGCGGTGCGCGTCTCGTGCCCTTCGTCGCTCAGGATGCCCGAGACGATCTCGCGGATATCCTCCTCGTCGTCGACAACCAGAATGTCAGAGGCCATGGACCATTTCCCTATTGCTATCGGCGTCCGTGGCGGCCGGCGTCTCGATGCGCGGCAGGACGATGCGGATCATCGCGCCCCTGCCCCGATCGAACTCCGGCGGTGCATCGTGCAGCTCCAGCTGACCGCCATGTTCTTCGATGATCTTCTTCACGATGGCGAGACCGAGGCCTGTGCCCTTGTCGCGCATCGTCATGTATGGTTCGAGGATGCGATGGCGGTTTTCGACCGGAAGACCGCGACCGTTGTCGACGACATCGACCACGAAGCGATCCTGCTCGTGATCGAAGGTCGACCGGACCATGACCTTGCCGCCCTCGCCCAGTTCGTCGCGCGGCACCGCCTCGATCGCCTCGACCGCATTCTTGATGAGATTGCCGACCGCCTGGCCGAGCATGCGCGCATCGAAACTGCCTTCGAGCGGCTCGGTGCCGAACTCGCGGATGAACTCGATGTCGTGATTGCCCATCTCGCGCAGGAAGACCGCATCCCGCAGGATGTCCCGAAGATCGGCGCGCTGCTTGGCAGGCTTGGGCATGCGGGCGAAAGCCGAAAACTCGTCGACCATGCGGCCAATATCTTCCACCTGGCGCACGATCGTGTCGGTGCACTGATCGAACACGGCGCGGTCGTCCTCGGCAATCTGCTTGCCGTAGCGGCGCTTCAGGCGCTCGGCTGAGAGCTGGATCGGCGTCAGCGGATTCTTGATTTCGTGCGCGATACGACGGGCCACGTCCGCCCAGGCGGTCGAGCGCTGGGCGATGACCAGATCGGTGATGTCATCGAGCGTGATGACATAGCTGTCGGCCGAACCGCGGGTTTCTTCGCGTGTGACCTGCACGTTAAGCGTCCGCTCCTTGCCTGCACGGATGAGGTTGATCTGTTCGCGATATTCTCCCCGGTGGCGGACCGCCGCTTCACTCAGCACCCTGTCCACCTCGGGCGCCACCAGATTGAGCTTCTTGCCGATCAGTTCCTCCGCCGGCAAGGCGAGGAAGTACTCGGCAGACGGATTGACGATGGTGATGACGCCATCGTCCTCCACGCCGATGACGGCGGCGGTCACGCCCGACAGCACGGCCTCGATGAAACGGCGGCGGTCATCGACCTCGTCCTTGGCCTCAAGGATCTCGTCACGCTGGGTGCGGATCTGTGAAATCATCTTGTTGAAGGTGCGCGACAGGCTGCCGACGTCGCCATCGGCCACGCGCACCGGCACGACCACATTCCAGTTGCCCGAGGCAATGCTGTCGGCCGCGCCGATCAGCAGCCGGATCGGCCGCACGATGCGGTCGGCGACGGCAATCGCCGTCCAGATGGCGGCCAGCAGCACGATCAGCGCAAAGCCAAGATAAAGTACGGCAAAGGCGATCTGCAGCGTCGTGCGTCCGGCCTCCATCGCCTTGTATTCGGCGGTGTTCTCTTCCATCAGCCGCATCGCGGCCATGACCTTCGGGTCAACGGCGCGGATCGTGTAGAGGAAGGTCCCGGAAATCGAATCGAGCTTGATGATCGCTCCGACGAGATTGGTAACCCCCGGCGGAATGAGCGTCGGCTGTCCGGCCGCGGCACTCTCCAGCGCATCCTTGGGAATGGCCGGCAGCGGCTTTTCGGTCGAGATTTCCGCCTGAACGATGGCCGAGCCGTCTTCGCGCACGAGGAAGGCACCGAGCAGGCCGCGGCCCTTGGCCTGGCGGGTCAGCAATTGCACAAACCCGGTGCGGTCGAGGAAATAGAGGGCGCGATTGCGCTCCAGATCGTTCGCCATGGAGACGGTCTGGCCCTGGAGATAACTGGCATTCTCCATCATGTAGGCCTGCGCCACGTTCATCGACGACGAGACGATCGACTGGGTGCGCAGCGAGAACCAGCGGTCGAGGCCGACATTCAGCGTGATACTGGCGAAGATCGCGACCAGGATCGCCGGCGTGATGGCGACGATCGAGAACAGAACGACGATGCGCACATGGAGCCGGGCCGCCGCACGACCCTTGGTCCGCGCCTTGACGAGCCGCGTCACTTCCCGGCCGATCAGGAACATCAGGCCGACGATGAACAGCGAATTGATGATGGCCGAGGCGATCAGCACGTTCGAGGTCGGCTCGATCGAGGTCAGGCCCAGCAGGACGGGCAGCGTGAAGACCGCGCAGGCAAGTGCGCCGCCGGCCAGCGCCAGCCCCGGGAGAGCGAACGACGCGCGCCGATCCTGCGCCAATGCGGGATCGTTATCCGCCATGGATTCGGTCATTCGCCTCAGCATCAACAAGAACTCCCGCGCTCTGCGCATGACGAGCTTTTTCCCCGGTTTTGCGCGAGACGACGGCCGTGGGTTCACGACCACGTGTCCTTTGAGCAACGCATTGTGGCGAAAATGCAACGCGGCTCGCCGGCTTGTCAAGCCGAGCGGGAACTGCGGTAGACCGAGACGCCCAGTTCGCGGATTTTCTTGCGCAGAGTGTTGCGGTTGAGGCCAAGGAGGTCTGCGGCCTTGATCTGGTTGCCGCGGGTGGCGGTGAGCGCCGCGAGAATCAGCGGGTATTCGACTTCGGTGAGCACCCGCTCATACAGACCGGAGGGCGGCAACGAATCGCCGAAGCCGGCGAAATAGGTGCGCATGTTCTCCTCGACCGCCTGGGCAATGGTCATCGGCCCGGAGGGAACGCCGGCCTTGGCGATCGGACTGTCGGAGATGTCGGAGCGCAGCTCCTGCTCGACGATTTCGCGCGAGATCACGTCCTGCGGATAGAGCGCCATCAGGCGGCGCACGACGTTTTCGAGTTCGCGGACATTGCCCGGCCAGGCATAGGCCTTCAGCACTTCCAGCGCCTCGTTATCGAAGCGTTTCGGATCGAGCCCCTCCTTTTCGCCCTGCTGGATGAAATGGCGCACAAGGTCGGGAATGTCCTCGGCGCGATCACGCAGCGGCGGCAACCGGAGCGGCACGACGTTCAGTCGATAATAGAGGTCTTCGCGGAACAGGCCCTGATTGATCGACTGCTTGAGGTCCTTGTTGGTCGCGGCGACGATGCGCACGTCGGTGCGGATCGGGGTGCGGCCGCCGACCGTCGTATACTCGCCCTGCTGCAACACGCGCAGCAGCCGCGTCTGGGCGTCCATCGGCATGTCGCCGATCTCGTCGAGGAAGAGCGTGCCACCCTCGGCCTGTTCGAAGCGGCCGGTGGAGCGCGTCTGGGCGCCGGTAAACGCCCCCTTCTCGTGGCCGAACAGCTCCGACTCGATCAGGTCGCGCGGGATGGCCGCCATGTTGATGGC
>DAIMJJ010000077.1:0-17197 GCA_036722275.1 Rhizobium sp.
CCGCAAAGGTGACCGCATGCTGTTCGGCGATGCCGACGTCGAAAGTCCGCTTTGGAAACACGTCCGCCAGCTTGTCGAGCCCGGTGCCGGACGGCATGGCGGCGGTGATGCCGACGATCTTCTCGTCGAGGGTCGCTTCCTGCACCAGTGTCTCGCCGAACACGGCGGTATAGCTCGGCGCGTTCGGCTTGGCCTTGGCCTGCGTGCCGGTGATGACGTCGAACTTGTTGACGCCGTGATACTTGTCGGCGGCGGCCTCCGCCGGGGCATAGCCCTTGCCCTTCTGCGTCACCACATGGATCAGCACCGGCCCCTTGCCGTTGTCGCGCACATTGCGCAGCACCGGCAAGAGGTGCTCGAACGAGTGCCCGTCGATCGGCCCGATATGGTAGAAGCCCATTTCCTCGAACATGGTGCCGCCGGTCACATAACCGCGCGCATGCTCGACGGCCCGGGTGATCGCCCGGTCGATGTTCTTGCCGAGATAGGCGGTCAGCTTCTTGCCGATATCGCGGATGCCCATATAGGTGCGACCGGAGGCGAGACGCGCGAGATAGGCGCTCATCGCGCCGGTCGGCGGGGCAATCGACATGTCGTTGTCGTTGAGGATGACGATCAGGCGCGCGTCGAGCGCACCGGCATTGTTCAAGGCTTCATAGGCCATGCCGGCCGACATCGCGCCGTCGCCGATCACGGCGATCACCTTGCGGTCGGTGCCGGAGAGATCCGCCGCGACCGCCATGCCGAGACCGGCCGAGATCGAGGTTGAGGAGTGCGCGGCGCCGAAGGGGTCGTAGACGCTTTCGGCGCGCTTGGTGAAGCCGGACAGGCCGCCTTCCTGACGCAGCGTGCGAATGCGATCTCGCCGGCCGGTGAGGATCTTGTGCGGATAGCACTGGTGTCCGACATCGAAGATCAGCCGGTCGTTCGGTGTGTCGAACACCTTGTGGATGGCGATGGTGAGTTCCACGACGCCGAGACCCGCGCCCAGATGCCCGCCCGTCTTCGAGACCGCATCGATCATCTCGTCGCGCACTTCGCGCGCGAGCTGGGGCAGGTCGCGGTCATCGAGATCGCGAAGGTCTGCGGGATAGCGGACCTTGTCCAGCAAGGGCGTCAGGGGCAGGGATGTCACGGGGCTCGAGCCTCTTGTCGTTGTCGTCTTTTCGGCGTGTCGCTCGCCTTATAGAGGATTTACCGCTTAGGCAAAAGCTCGCGTCAAGGACAGATGGCCTGCTCCTATATAGAGTTCAACTGCCCTGCGGCAAAGAGACAAACTCCTCTTCGTCGCCCGGAACAATATCGAAGCGGCCGGTTCTCCACTCTTCCTTGGCCTGCTCGATCCGCTCCTTGGACGACGAGACGAAGTTCCACCAGATGTGGCGCTTCGAGGCGAGGGCTGCCCCGCCGAACAGCATGACATGGGCGCCCTCAGAGCCGCCGACCAGCGTCAGCGCGTCGCCGGGGCGAAAAACCAGCAACTGATCGGGCGCGAAACGATCGCCGGCGATCTCCACCTCGCCGGACAGGAGGTAGGCCGCGCGCTCCTCGTGATCTGCCTCGAAGTGGAACCGGCCGCCGGGCTCAAGCGTGACGTCGACATAAAGCGTGTCCGAAAAGACCTTGACCTGAGAGGAGAGCCCGGCCGTCGAGCCGATCACCACCCGGCCGAAGGCGCCGTCTGCCTCGAAGGTCGGCATGGCGCTCTTTGCGGTATGGGCAAAGGCCGGCTCGATCTCCTCCATCTGGTCCGGCAGCGCCAGCCAGGTCTGCAGGCCGGAAATCGACAGCGGTTGGCCGCGCAGCTTCTCCGGCGTGCGCTCGGAATGCACGATGCCGCGCCCGGCGGTCATCAGGTTGATGTCGCCCGGCTCGATCACCAGTTCGGTGCCGAGACTGTCGCGATGCTTGATCTCGCCGTCGAACAGGTAGGTGACGGTGGAAAGACCGATATGCGGATGCGGCTTGACGTCGAGTGCCTCGCCGGCCCGAAGCAGCGCCGGCCCCATGCGGTCGAAGAAGATGAAAGGCCCGACCAGCCGCCGCCGCACCGTCGGCAGCGCGCGCCTGACCGCAAATCCGCCGATGTCGCTGGAACGGGGAATGATCAGCTGCTCGATCGCATCACTGGCAAAGGCATCGCCGGGCCGGGGATCGGTGCCGGGAAAGAAGGACATGGGCGCCTCTGTTGACGTTGACATGTTGCGGAAGGTTACCGTCGGCCTGGTTTCAGCGATAGTGGCGAAAGAAGAACGCTGTGTCTCTGAACGCGCGAAGTCAGCCCTCAGAGATCGTCCTGGTCTTCCGGATAGCGGGAGAGGATTTGATTGACGTCGGCCAGCAGGGGAGGCAGCCGATCCCGGACGATTTTCCACACGACGTCCTTCGATACGCCATCATAATCATGACGCAGAATATTGCCGAGATTGCGCATGCCGAGCCAGTCGTGTCCGGGTAGAATCTCCGCCGCCAGCGAGCCGAGCTTGACCGCTGCCTCCGAGAGGCGCGACAGACAGCGCTCGGTTGCGTCATAGACGAGACGATTGTTCAGAAAGGTATCCCGATCAAGGCCGCTGACATAGTCAAGGATCGCCTCCGCGTTCTCCTGTATATCGCGCAAACGCGAAAGAGGACGCTTAGTAGGCAACGGCGCGGTCCCTTTCCACGTTCCGCCGCGTCCGCTCCTTCTCGATCGGCTCCGCAATCACGTCGACAGCGGGGTAGCCGGTGATGGCCATGACTTTCGCCCGTACGTCCTCTATGGCGCTGAAATAACCGAAGCCGGAATGCAGGACAGGATCGGAGAACTTGACCAGGACGTCGAGGTCGGACTCTTGGGTATTGTCTCCTCGCGCGACCGAACCGAACAGGGCGATATGCTCCACGCCCAACGCCGCGAGCTCCTCGCGGTGTTCCCTCAGCTTAGCGATGACGGTGTCCTTGTCCATGACCGACAAGATAGGCGCTTTCGGACCTCCGGTCGAGAGGCGCCGGCCCTTGGCAAAGGGCGGTTCACCGTTCGCAGGTGCTTAGCACCACATCCTCGCCGGCCTTGGCGCCCAGCTCCACGCATCCTCCGGCATGGCAGAAGGACCATCCGCCGCCGGTAGCACCCGAGGCGGCGAGCCTGAGCTCCGGGATCGGCGGATTGCTCGGTTGCCATTCCCACCAGCCGTCCTTCAGCACCGCGCCGTCGCCCGGCTCCATGCCGGCGCCCGAGCCCTTGACGCGGGCCTTCGTCAGGTGAAGCCCGGCCGGCGTCACCGCCCAGTCCTCCCGCCATTCGGTCTTTTCCACCGAATGCGTCCAGGAAAGCGAGAACAGCGAGACGGCGAAGCGCATCGCCGTGGCGCCTGCGAGGATGCAGACGCCCACGCTCACATGGCCTTTTCGGCAGGCGGCGCGGCGCGCTTGGCCGCGGTTGTCCTGCGCCAGATGACGATGGCAAACAGCAGCGCGAGGCCAAAGCCGATCTCGTCGGTCATCGGCACGGCGGCAACCAGAGTGAAGGCGGCCACCACCGCCAGTGCCCGTTCCAGCACGCCCAACCAGTAACCAAGGAAGCCGATCACGGCCGCGCCCCAGAGCCCGATCGAGACGACCGTCTTGAAGACGATATAGGCGACCGCCGCCGGGAAACCGATCGACTGCGCCAGCGCCCCGCCGTCCTGCAGCATCAGAGCCGGCGTATAGACCGCCATGAAGGGAATGACGAAGCCGGCCGCCGCCACCTTGATCGCCTCGATCGAGATCTTCAGTCCGCTCTCCTTGGCAATCGGGGCTGCCGCAAAGCAGGCGAGCGCCACGGGCGGCGTGAGATCGGCGAGAATGCCGAAATAGAAGACGAACATGTGGCTGACGATCAACGGTACGCCGAGTTCGAGCAGGGCCGGGCCGGCGATCGATGAGGTGATGATGTAGTTCGGAATGGTCGGGATGCCCATGCCGAGCACGATGCAGGTGACCATGGTCAGCACCAGCGACAGGAACAGGCTGTGCCCACCGACCGAAACGATGAACTGGCCGAACGTATTGGCGGCGCCGGTGAGCGTCATCGTGCCGACGATCACGCCGACCACGGCGCAGGCGATGGCGACTGGCAGCGCGGTCTTGGCGCCATCGGCAAGCGAGTCACGGCAGATCAGGAGTGTCTCGCGCCCACCTTTGGAAAACGCGTTCCAGGCGATCAGCACGGCGACGCCGACAAGCACGACCCCCATGCCGAACTTGAAGAAGGACGCTGCGAGCAGGCCGAGGCCGATCCAGAATATCACCCGCACCACAATGGACGGCAGGCCGAGCGCGATCGAGCTGCCGAGGATGAGGATGAGCGTGAACGCGAGGCCGACCGTGCCGGCAAACAGCGGCGTGTAGCCGGAAAACAGCAGCCAGACGAGGGCCGCGAGCGGCAGGATGAGGTACCACTGGGTGCTCAGCGCCTTCATCGCCGAGGGCAGCTCGTTCTTCGGCAGGCCGTGCAGGGCGCGTTTCCCGGCTTCGAGATGCACCATCCAGAAGGCAGAGCCGAAGTAGAGGATCGCCGGAATGATCGCCGCCTTGACGATCTCGTGATATTCGACGCCCAGCGTCTCGGCCATGATGAAAGCGACGGCGCCCATGACCGGCGGCATGATCTGCCCACCCATCGAGGCGGTTGCCTCGACCCCGCCGGCAAAGGCGGCGCGATAACCGAAGCGCTTCATCAGCGGAATGGTGAACTGCCCGGTGGTCACGACATTGGCAACTCCGGAACCGGAGATCGTGCCCATCAGGCCCGAGGAAATGATCGCCACTTTGGCCGCGCCGCCCTTCTTGTGGCCGACGAGACCAAGCGAGATGTCGGTGAACAGCCGGATCATGCCAGCCTTTTCGAGAAAGGCGCCGAACAGGATGAAGAGGAAGATATAGGTCGAAGAGACGTAGATCGGGATGCCGTAGATCCCCTCCGTGCCATAGGCCATGTGTTCGATCACCTGGCCGAAGTCATAGCCGCGATGGTCGAAAGGGGCGGGCAGGTATTCGCCGAACAGGCAATAGGCGAGGAACAGGCCGGATATGATCGGAAGTGTCGGCCCCATGGCGAACCAGGCGGCGGCAAAGACGGTGAAGAGGGCGATGACGCCCGTGACGAGGTCGATCGGCAGCGGGTCGCCGGCCCGCACCAGCAGCGCCTCGTACTCGACCCATTGATACCCCGCCACCGCGACGCCGAGCAATGCCAGGCCCCAGGCAACCGCTTTGCCGGTAGGTCCATAGCCGCGCGCCAATGCTAGAAGCGGAAAGATCAATGCGGTGACGAAACCGACATGAACGGCGCGCACGACCTGGCTTGGAAAGTCGACAATGTGCGCCGCGGTCGCCACCTGAAACAGCGAAAAGGCGATCGCCAGATAGAACAGGAAACGTCCCTCCCGTCCGGGGGGGAAACTCTCGGCCAGGGGATCGTGCAGCCCGAGTTCGCGGCTGTCGGCCGGCATGTCGTGCTTGACCGTGTCATGCAACATGAAACGCTCCTGAGACCGGTGCTGGGCACCGGGCATGTCTGTGGAAAGGAATGCTGAGCAGGAAAGAGGGCGGCCCGACCGGAGCCGGGCCGCGAAGGGCATCAGAGCATGCCCTTTTCCTTGTAGTAGCGCTCGGCGCCCGGATGCAGCGGCACCGGCATGCCCGTCAGTGCATTCTCAAGCTTGATCTGGGCTGCGGCCTTGTGGGCAGCTTCCATGGCCGGCAGGTTCTCGAACAACTGCTTGGTCATCTGGTAGGCCGTTTCTTCCGAGACGTCCGAATGGGTAACCAGGAAGTTGACGACGGCCACCGTCGGCACGTCGGCGTCCTGGCCCTGATAGGTCCCGGCCGGGATGGTCGCGGCGACATAGGGCGCGCCAAGCTTGGTCACCACGTCTTCCGGCACGGCCACCATCTGGATCTCGACGGAGGTCGCAAGGTCCTTGATGGCCGAGACCCCGAGACCGGCAGACTGGAGGGTGGCATCGAGCTGGCGGTTCTTCATCAGTTCGACGGATTCGGCGAAAGGCAGATATTCCGTCTTGGCCAGATCCTCATAGCTCATGCCGGCGGCAGCGAAGATTGCCCGGGCATTGAGCTCGGTGCCCGACTTGGCAGCGCCGACAGAGAGGCTCTTGCCCTTCATGTCGGCAAGGTTGGCAATGCCGGATTCTTTCGAGGCGACGATCTGAATGTAGTTCGGATAGATGGCGGCAATGCCACGCAGCTTGTCGAGCGGTGCCTTGAAGCCGGCGTCGGCATTGCCTTCCCAGGCGAGCTTGACGCTGTCGCCGAGCGCAAAGCCGATTTCGCCCTTGCCCTGTTGCAGAAGGTTCAGGTTCTCGACCGAAGCCTTGGTCGCCTGGACCTGGGTGCGTGCACCCTCGATCTTCTCCCCGTAGATCTTCGAAAGGGCCGCACCGAGCGGATAGTAGACCCCGGACGTGCCTCCGGTGAGCACATTGATGAATTCGGATGCCTTGGCCGGTACGGCCCCCAGCGCGGTCGAAAGCGCAAGCGCGCCGGCAAGCAATCTGGCGATTTTGGTGATCTTCATCATGGTCCTCCCAAACCGTTTTTGATGACGGCCATCATGGGGAGGCAACACGGTCGCGTCAATCTTGAGCATGCTCTTTTGCCGGGACAACGGCGACACTGCTCGCCAAAATGCCACGCGCCCGGCTTATGATCGCGCGCAAGCTGCCTTACTGCTGGTCCAGCGGTTCCGTGCCTGTCGGCTTGCCGGCCCGGTCGAGGCGGATCTTCTCGATGCGGTTCTCCGCGGCGTTGAGCAGGGTCTCGCAGTGCTTCTTCAGCAGTTCGCCGCGCTCGTAGATGGCGATCGACTCGTCGAGCGCCACGTCGCCGCGTTCCAGCCGCGCCACGATGCTTTCGAGTTCGGCCACGGCCTTCTCGAAGGAATAGCTGGAGATTTCGGCGGAAACGGCACTCTCGGTCATACTCAACCCTTCATCAGTCTCAGGATGTGCAGGCCGGCCGATTCGGCCAAGCCTTCCAGATCATAGCCGCCTTCGAGAAGGCTGACGACCCGGTTGTGGGTAAAACGGTCGGCGACCTCCATCAGTCGCCCCGTCGCCCAGTCGAAATCCTCGCCGACGAGATTGATCTGCGCCAGCGGATCGCGGTGATGGGCGTCGAAGCCGGCGGAGATCAGGATGAGGTCGGGAGAGAAGTCGTTGAGCGCCGGCAGCACCCGGCTCTTGAACGCCTCGCGAAAATGCTCCGAGCCGACATTCGGCGACAGTGGCGCATTGACGACATTGTTCTTCACACCCGTTTCGTCCTTGGCGCCGGTGCCGGGATAGAGCGGCATCTGGTGCGTCGAGCAGAACAACACCGACGGATCGTCCCAGAAGATGTCCTGCGTGCCGTTGCCGTGATGCACGTCCCAGTCGACGATTGCTACGCGTTCGGCGCCATGAACGCGCTGCGCATGGCGCGCGGCGATGGCGACCGTATTGAACAGGCAAAAGCCCATGGCCTTCGACTTTTCCGCATGGTGCCCGGGCGGGCGACCGGCAACGAAGGCGTTGTCGATCTCGCGCGTCATCACGGCGTCGACCGCTGCCATCGCCCCGCCGATTGCGGTAAGCGCCGCCTTCAGGCTCTTTGGCGAGGCATAGGTGTCAGCCTCGATCTGGTTGATCTCGCCTTCCTCTTCCGGAATATGGCGCATCACGGCGAAGAGATGTTCGTCGGGATGGGCGAGCGTCACCGCATCCTCGTTGGCGATCTTCGCCTCGACGCGCTCGAGGGCGGAGAAATTCGGGTGTTCGAGCGCAATATTGAGCGAACGCAGCCGGTCGGCCCGCTCCGGATGGCCGGCGGGTGTCTCGTGCTCGAGAAAGACGCTGTTCTCGTAGAGGCGGGTGGTCATCGCGCATTCTCCTAAGCGGTTGCGGCCAACATAGTGCGCTGCGCCGTCATGTTCCACCGGCGTGGACGCCGGGCGCGGTCTGGCCTGTGGACACCGTCACAAATCTCCGGCGCCGCGGCAGGTGGGCCTGGCTGGTCATTTTGGGTCGCGCCTTGTGATCGCCGGCAAAATGCCCTTGAATGCAATGGGGCATTCGCTGAGGGGAGAGGATTGATGGACGATATCGAGCGCGTCGAGGTCACGGAAATCCGCGTGCCCTATCGCGACATCGACATGGCGGGCCGGCTGCACAATGCCGCCTATCTCGCCTATGCCGAGACCGCGCTCTCGCATTTCTGGCGCTACCGTCCGCCACTCGAGGATGAGCCGCGTTTCCATGCCAACCGTATCGAGCTGCACCTGCTTGAGCCGTTGCGGCTCGACGACAAGGCGAGGCTCACGGTGACCATCGACAAGATCGGCGGCAAGTCGATTGGCTTCAACGTCGCGATCGAACGGGACCGGACGCTGTGCGCCGAGGTCGAGATCCTGTGGATCGCGAGCGACCGCGACAGCGGTGAGCCGGTCGCATTGCCGGAGGATATTCGCGACTGGCTCTATGGCTATCTGAAATGAGGTCGGGCGACCGCCTTCGCCGGCCGCTTCAATCGGCCCGCTCTGGGCGCGGTCCCCTAGTTGCGCACCCGCATGGTCTGTGTCGGCGTCTCGCCGAACAGGGCATGATAGCGGGTCGAGAAGCGGCCCCAGTGGAAGAAGCCCCAGTCCAGGGCGATATCTGAGACGCGGCGCGGCGCATCGCGTGCGGCGATCAGGTCGCGACGGGCATGGTTCAGCCGCCGGATCATCAGCATCTCGTCCAGCCGATAGCCGGTGACGCTGAGACAGGCGGCACGCAGCGCCTGGCTCGAGCGGCGCACCTCGCGGGCAAGGCCGGCAACCGAGATCGCTCCGCGGGGATTGTCGGTGAGCCAGGCCTCCATGTCCCGATAAAGGCGCAGATCCGCCCGGCTGGCACTGGCGGTTTGCGCCGCCTCCGGCGTGCAGCTTTGCTGCAACAGGCCGAGCCGGTCGCGGATCATGTCGGGCAGCAGGCCGAGCAACTGCTCGGGAAGCCCCGCGGGTTCGCTGGTCTGCAGTTCGAGAAGCGAGGTCAGCCACTGGTAGAGGCTGTCCGCCTGCTCGGCCGCGGCTCCCTGCAGAAGTCCCGTCTTCACGCCGGTCTCTTCGGGCTCGTCGCCAAGGTCGACGACCGCGAGCAGATAGTCGCTCATCGGCGCGCTGATTGACAGCCGCTCGTGCCAGTGATGGCCGAAGCCCACCGTGCTGCCGCCGAAGAACTCGCCGTCGATGCGAACCCCGCCGGATTCCGCCGCCTGGCAAAAGAAGATCAGGCTGCTGTCGGGGGCGGAATAGTGCTGCTCGACGGCGACGTTCATGCGCTCGCGGATGATTGTCAGCCCGGGAAACTGAAGGGTTGCCACACGGCCATGGAACAGGCCTGGCGACAATTGCCGGTATTCCTGCTGCCAGCCGGGAAGCGACTTCTCCTGCGCCGACACATCATCGAAGGACGTCTCGCTGAACATGGCCGAACGGTTCTCACTCGAATGCCGGACACGGCGATGGATGCGCTGCGCCCGATGTTGCAGCGCAATAGAGTAGACCGATCCAGACTGTCATGCAACGGAAAAGGGCAGAAAAGTGTAGCGCCTAAAGAATAGGCAAATGCGAAATCGCGGGTGGATAGATCACCGTACCGTGACCGGCTAGGACTTGGGGGACGGCAATCGAATGGAGACTAAACGATGCGGTTTCTGAGAACTTGTCTGGCCGCTGCGGTCAGTACGCTCGCCATGGGCCAGGCCTTCGCCGAGGGGGAATTCGTTCCCGAACAGATCACGGTCGAGGAGAAGATCAAGCCCGGCCCGAACGTCTTTACCGTTGATCAGAGCTGGTCGGGCGCAAGCCGGATCAACGTCGTGGGCGCCGGCGAGCTGGACCGCAAGGGCAATCTGAGCGTCGGTCTGGTGACGCAGCTGACCGTCACCAAGGACAAGAAGACCGCCTACACGGCCTCGGCCTATGCCAAGCGCATCACCTACGGCCCGACCGAAGCGGTGCTGCAGGAATTCGACGTCGAGACCATGTCGGTGAAGCGCGAGATCGCCGTTTCGCCGAAGATGGCACAGGTCGCCCCGCAGAAGAGCCTGCTCGCGCTCTCGGCGGATGAGAAATACGCCTTCGTTCAGAATGCCACCCCGGCCACCTCCGTCAGTGTCGTCGATCTGGTCGCCGGCAAGGAGATTGCCGAGGTGCCGACGCCCGGCTGCTGGTCGATCCATCCGGCGCTCTCCGGCATAAAGTTCTCGACGCTGTGCGGCGACGGCACGTTGCAGACCTTCAGCGTTTCGGCCGATGGCAAGTTCGGTGCACCCGAAAAGAGCGAGAAGATCTTCGACGCCGACACCGACCCGCTCTACGTGGTCGGCGAGCGCGCCGGCGACAAGCTGATCTTCATGTCGTTCAACGGCAATGTCTACTCGATCTCCGACAAGGACGGCGCGCCGAAGCTCGTCGACAAGTTCTCGATCACCGAGGGCGTCGAGGGCGGCTGGGCACCGGGCGGCATCGAGGTGATCGCCTATAACGAGCCCAACGACGTGCTGTTCGTCACCATGCACCCGGATGCCAAGGAAGGCAGCCACAAGGATGCTGCGACCGAGATCTGGCCGGTGGACATGAAGACGAAGAAGGTTCTTTACCGTTCGGTGGTCGAGGGCGTGAAGTCGATCGCGGTCACCCAGACCAAGGTGCCGACGCTGTTCGGCCTCAACGACGACGAGGGCGTGCTGACCCGCTACGGCGTTGATCCGGATGCCCGCTTCGCCATCAAGCTGACCGGCAAGCTCGAAGACATGGGCTCGTTTGCGCCGCTCGTCTATGCAGGTGAGTGATGGAGAGCGGGTTCACGTCCATGGCGGCGGCAGCAGCGACGACGTTTACGGTCCTCGTCTTCCTGCGCGCCGGCTGGCACAAGCTGTCGGACTTCGGCACCTTCACCGGCTATGTTGCCGACTACCGGCTGCTGCCTGAGGCGCTGGTCGAGCCGGCAGCCCGCGGGCTGGCCGGCGTCGAGTTCCTGGCCGTGGCCCTTCTCGTCTATCCGCCCACCGTGCGGGCAGGCGCGATGCTCGCCGTCGCCATGCTCGTGCTTTACGGCGCCGCCATGGCGATCAACATTGCCCGCGGACGCACCCGGATCGAATGCGGTTGCGGGGGTGCTGCCCAGCGCCTGTCGCTGGCGCTTCTCCTGCGCAACGCGCTGCTGGCGGCGATCGCTGCCATGCCAGCGCTCATCGGCACCGGCCCGCTCGGCTTTGCCGAGGCGGCCACCGCCGTGGTCGCCGGGCTTCTCGTCTGGTTTGTCTACAACGTGATCGAGCAATTGCTGGCCAATGACGGGCACATGCGCCTGTCGCACTGACGCCGGCGCCTGTCGAACATGTCACTGAAAGTCGAGTGAAACCATGAATGCACTGATCTTTGCCGTCGTCGTCCTGTTTGTCCTGGTGCTCGTGCTGGTGGGCGTCGTCTTTGCCCTGGCGCGCCAGATCGGCGTCCTGTTCGAGCGCATCTCCCCGGTCGGCGCCCTGGTCAACGAATCCGGTCCGAAGATCGGCGAGGCGACCCCGAACTTCACCCTGCCGAACCTCAATGGCGCAGCGATCTATATCGGTCCGCGCGGCCAGCGCAGCACGCTGGTGTTCTTCCTGTCCACCACCTGCCCGATCTGCAAGAAGATGCTGCCGGTGCTGCAGTCGATGCGTGTGAGCGAAGGCAAGTGGCTCGACGTCGTCCTGGCCTCCGACGGCGACGAGGACAAGCACCGCGCCTTTATCGACAAGGCGGGGCTGAAGGACTTCCCCTATGCGCTCTCGGCCGAGCTCGGCATTACCTATCGCGTCTCGCGCCTGCCGTTTGCGGTCCTCATCGACGGTGCGGGCATCGTGCGTGCCAAGGGCCTGATCAACAGCCGCGAGCAGCTGGAAAGCCTGTTCAACGCGGCCGAGATGGGCGTCGGCTCGATCCAGACCTTCCTCAATGCGCCGGCGGCGGCGCATTCCTGATCTTCTAGCCCGATTGGAGAGAAACATGCTCAACCTGATAGACGGCCTCTTTCGCATGATCGACAAGGCGGCGGAGCAAGGCACCCGCCACGCTGCCCGCCAGTACGGCCGGCGCAGCCTGCTGGCCAAGACCGGTGCGGCACTGATCGGCGGCGCGCTTCTGCCGATCCTGCCGTTCGACCGCACCTCGGGCGCCGCCTTTGCCGCCGAGGGCGAGGACGAAACGGCCTGCGAATACTGGCGCTACTGCGCGCTGGACGGCAATCTCTGCAACACCTCCGGCGGCACCACCACGTCCTGCCCGCCCGGCTCGTCGGCCTCCAAGGTCTCCTGGGTCGGCACCTGCCGCAATCCGCACGACGACAAGGATTATCTCGTCTCCTACAACGACTGCTGCGGCAAGGCCTCGGTCACGGGCTCGACCTTCTGCTTCACCTCGGAGCGCGAGCGCCCCGGCTACCGCATGGGCGTCTACAACGACATCAACTGGTGCATGGCCAATGACGACAAGGGCTATCACTGCACGGTCGCGGTTCTGGTCGGGCTTGCCGATGAGTAAGCCGGACTTCCGGGCGGTCCTCCTGGCCGTCCCGTTTCTACTGGCCGCGTCCGCGCTCGTCCATGCGGGCGAGACGGGCGAGGCGTTGTTTTCGTCGATCTGCGCCGCCTGTCACGGCGACAAAGGGCAGGGGACGGAAGGGATCGCGCCGCCGCTGGTCGACCCGGTGCTGTGGCAGGGTCTCGGCGACAAGGCGCCGGTCTATATCGCCGGCGTCATGGCCGGCGGCATGAGCGGCAAGATCAACGCCAACGGCGTCGATTACATCGGCCTCGTCATGCCGACCCAGGCGGCCCACGGTGCCGACGACCTGACCGCCATCGCCGCTTACGTGCTGACCAAGCTCAACGGCCTTCCGGCCGGCCCCGACAAGGCCACCGTCGAGGCAGCGCTCGCCAAACCGCCGAGCCACAAGGAACTGCGCGCACTGCGCAAGGGGGAATGACATGCAGGCTTCGTCGCTGTGGAAAGGTCTCGTTCTCTCCGGCCTGCTTCTGATGCCGGCGGCGGCGGCCCGCGCGGACGGTCATTCCGCCCGCTTCAACTACCTCCTGCGCTGCTCGGGTTGCCATGACCAGGACGGCTCTGGCCTGCCCATGGCCGGCATACCGGCGCTGCCCGGCTATATCGATGCTTTTGCCGGCGATGAGCAGGGGCGAACCTATATCGTCCACGTACCGGGGGTTTCCTCGACCGGTCTCAACAGTGCCGAGATCGCCGCGGTGCTGAACTACGTGATCGACCAGTGGGGCGATCCGTCTCGGATCAAGCCGTTCACCGAGGCGGAGGTGGAACGGCGGAAGGCGCAGCCGGTGAGCGACGTGGTTGCCTATCGCCGGGACATCGTCGCGCGGCTGAAGGACCAGGGCGTGGCAATCGCCGACTATCCCTGGCCCTGAATGGAAACGGCCGCCCGAAGGCGGCCGTTCCAGCCTGTCTCTCAACCGCCGGCGCCGGTCACGCGCCAGATGACGTCGCCGACATCGTCCGCCACCAGCAGCGAGCCGTCCGGGCCGATCGTGACCCCGACGGGGCGACCGTAGGAATATTTCTCGTCCGGAGCCAGGAAGTCGGTGAGGATGTCGCGCGGCGGACCCGACGGGCGGCCGTCCTCGAACGGCACGAAGATCACCTTGTAGCCGGCCAGGTTCGAGCGGTTCCATGAGCCGTGCTGGCCGATCACCATGCCGTCCGGGAAGCCCGGCAGCGTGCCGGCCGGCAGCCAGCAGAGGCCGAGCGAGGCGGTATGGCCGCCCAGCGCATAATCGGGGCGGATGGCGGTCGCGACCTTGGCCGGATCCTGCGGCACGCGGTCGTCCACCGTCTTGCCCCAGTAGCAGAAGGGCCAGCCGTAGAAGCGGCCGTCCTTGACCGAGGTCAGGTAGTCCGGCGGCGTCTCGTCGCCGAGGCCGTCACGTTCGTTGACGACGGTGAACAGGTCGCCGGTCGTCGGCTCGAAGGCAAGGCCGACCGGGTTGCGAAGCCCGCCTGCGAAGATGCGCTGCTGGCCCGTTTCCAGGTCGACTTCGTAGATGCAGGCGCGGCCCTCCTCGACCTCGAAGCCGTTTTCGGCAATGTTGCTGAGCGAGCCGACGCCGACATAGAGTTTCTTGCCGTCACGGCTCGGCAGGATGCTGCGCGTCCAGTGGCCGGCGGGCTTGTAGTCGGCGATCTTGCGGCCGGCCGCCATGATGCTGGTCGCACCCTCCGTATAGGGGAAAGCCATCAGCGCGTCGGTGTTGCCGACATAGAAGGTGCCGTCGAGCATGGCCATGCCGAAGGGATGGTTAAGGCCCTCCATGAAGGTGTGACGAACCTCGGCCACGCCGTCGCCGTCCGCGTCGCGCAGAAGCGTGATGCGGTTCGGGCTGTCGCCGATCGCCGCCGCCCGCTTCATCGTCGAATACATGGCATAGTCGAACGGGGTCCTGATCCGCCCGCCGTCGACGCCGAGCGCCTCGGCCGTCAGCACGTCGCCGTTCGGCAGCACATGGATCCAGCGCGGATGCTTCAGCCCCTTGGCAAAGGCATTGACCTTGAGGCCGGGGGCGGCCGTCGGGGCATGGCCGTCGATCCAGCCCTTGGCTGTCGGCATCTTGAGCGTCGGAATGCGTTGCGCCTTGGCCTCGGGAATGATCGGCGCGCCGCCGAGCGCGGGCTTTTCAGGCGTCTTGCCCCAGCGCCGCATCAGGATCATTGCCGCGCCGATCATCGCCACCAGGCGAGCGAATAGGGCCGTCATGTCAGTCTCCTCCAATGTGTCGGCGGCACCATAACCGAAGGCCGGCGCGCTTGGAACTGACGTTCGGCAAATTCCGGACCGTTCTAAGCCCTCAGGTCTTGCGCTAGACTGGCTGTTGAACAAGGTGCTCGCGCGGCCGCAAGGCCTCGCCATAGAGCCTTTGCCGGTGCGACAGGTCGGGGGAGAGGGCGTATGATGTCGAGGGGAATGAAAACGCTACTGATGACGCTTGCGGCGCTGGTGTTGGGCTATCTTACGGCCATCGGCCTCGGTCTGATTGTCTTCGATGTCTTCGACGTATCGCAGCGGGAGGGGGCAGCTGCGATGGGGCTGGTGTTCATCCTCGCGCCGGCCGCCGCCCTGCTCGCTGCCTTTGTCGCTGCCATCTGGAGTTGGCGCGCCTTTGGCCGTTCCAAGGCCGAAGCGGAGACCGCCGGGTCCGGGCAAAAGCGGGGTGCGATCCGTCTGGCCGTCATGGCGGCTGCAGCGGTCGGCGGCTGGATGGCCGGCACCCTGCTGCAATGGCTGCTCTGGGGCCGGTCTTTCGATATGTATCTGGTGGCGCTGGTGGTGTCCGAGGCGCCGATGATCGGCGCCATCGGAGCGGCCGCCGCAACAGGCCTGCTGCTGCGGCGACGGGCAGGCTGAAAACGGCGGACCGCCCTTTGGTCGTGGCTCAGGCGGTGCGTTGCGGCAGCAGCGGATAGCCGACCATGACGGCGCGGCCGGCCAGCGCTGCAATAGCGGCCTTCAAGAGGTCGCCCGGGATGAAGGCCATCGAGCCGAGGAAGGCCTTTTCCAGGCCGAGGCCGGCGCCGAAGGCGAGATAGCCGATGCCGAAGACATAGAGCACGACGACGCCGCCGAGCGCTGCGGCGGCAAAGAAGCCGAGCGTCTGCGAAACGGCCGAAAGACCGGGACGGGCAAAGCGTTCGGCGATCAGGCCGGCGGCGAAGGCGGCCGGTACCCAGCCGATCAGGAAGCCCACGGTCGGGCCGGCGAAAACGGCAAGACCGCCACGGCCTCCGGACAGCACCGGTAGCCCGATCGCCACCAGAAGGATGACGAGCACAGCAGCGAGCGCGCCGCGCTTGGCGCCGAGAATGACGCCGGCCAGCATCACGCCGAGCGACTGCGCGGTGATCGGCACCGGAATGAAGCCGAGCGTGATCGGCGGAACGAAGCCGAGTGCGACGATGATCGCGGCAAACAGCGAGATGAGCACGAGGTCACGGGTCTGCATGATGTCTCCCTTGGGCTCGTCGGGCAGGGCGGCAAGCCGTTCTCCCCAAGCGACGGATGTGAAACCGGAATTCTCCCCAGCAAAAACCGTCACTGCCCGCGAATGCCCCGGGCGTCAATGGCTTGCGCGATATTATCGGCGTCCTTGAGGGTGGCGATGATGACGGGGCCAAGCATCGTCGTCATCTTCGGCCGGAGGCCGCGCGCCCGGTGCGCCTCGCGGATCGCCTCGTAGCGGGTGAGGATCTCTGGCACGAACCGCACCACCAGCCCGACCGCAAGCCCGATATCGGCGGCCTTGACGAGCCCCAGCCGCTCAAGCGGCTGTGCGGCACGGGTGATCGTCTCGATGAAGGCCGAAACCGTCGTCGTTGCGGTGACCGCGGCCCCCAGCAGCATGAGCGTCGAGAGCCGGAGCACCGTGACCATCGCTTCCTCGGCGCTGGTGAGCAAGAGGTGAAAGACCCCGACAATCGCAATGGTCAGGAAGACGGGCTTCAGCGGCGATAATGCCGCGCGCAGCGGCTGGCCGAGGGTGAAATAGAGCAGGCCCGCGGCCACCAGCACCGGGACCAGCAGGCGCGGATCGCGGGTGAGGAAGATCAGAACGGCAATCAGCGCGAGCCCGGCGATCTTCACCGCCGGGGCCAGCCGGTGCATCGGGCTTTGTCCGGCGACATGCAGGCTTCTCATGACAGCGCGATCTCGCGATAGCGGGCAATGGCTGCGCCGGCCTCGCCGTCGAAGGCGATACGGCCCTGATGGAACACCAGCACGCGTTCGAAACCGGCGACGAGGTCGAGGTCGTGGCTGATGACGATCGCCTGCTGCGTCAGCCCCTCGATCGCCGCCTTCACCATGGCGCGGTTCTTCAGATCCAGCTGGTTGGTCGGCTCGTCGAAGATGACCAGGTCCGGTGCGGTGACGACGACGGCCGCCAGCGCCGCCAGCTGCAACTCGCCGCCCGACAGCTCGTGCGGCCGGCGGTCGGCGAGCGCCTGCAGGCCCAAACGGGCGATCACAGCATCGACGGCCGCCTCGAGCGCTGCCCCCTTCAGCCCCCGGCTCTTCGGGCCGAAGGCGATGTCGTCGCGGATGATCGGCAGGATGATCTGGTTGGCAGG
>DAIMJJ010000078.1:0-16852 GCA_036722275.1 Rhizobium sp.
GGAACGTCTCCTGACCGGCGAGCGTCCGGAGCCGGCCTTCCTCGTCACGAAGCCCTTCAATCCGGACATGGTCAAGGCGCTTATCAGTCAGGCCCTGTTCTTCAACGAGCGTGTCGCAGAAGGAGCATAAGCGGCGCAGACAGGCCGGGACATCGCCCCGAGCCCCCTGCCGTGCGCGAGCCGGTGGGCTCCAAGCGGTTCTCAAGCAGATAGCCGAGCAACGGCGGAGTGAAAAGTTGGTACATCGGTTGACATGGTTTGAACCTCAGCGCGGAGATGACAAGCTGCGCGAGTTCTTCATTACCGCCCTGATCGACATGAGTGCCAGCTTGATTCTGCAGGGCAGCGACGGCCGCTATATCTGCATTACCACCCTGCCGGCACGCTGGGCGTTGAAGCCCGGCGTGCGCCCGAACGACGAGGCTGTGTTCGGGGAGGACATCGGCGCCCGGCTCAAGGAATTGAAGGCCGGGCTATCGAAGCCGGGCGACCGGGCCGAACTGGAGATCGATGCCGGCGACGACACGTTCTTCGAGTTTCGCTGTCGGGTGGTCGAGATGAGCAATCACGAGGTCAACCTGATGACCGTCGTGATCGACCGGACGGAGGACCGGCGACGCGAGCGTCTGTTGCGCGCGCTCTTGCGCGAGGTCAGTCATCGCTCGAAGAACCTGCTGGCCATCATCCAGAGCATTGCTTCACAGACGGCCCGGCATGCCGGCACGCTTGATACATTCCTCGGCAAGTTCCGCGGGCGGCTGCATGCGCTCTCCCAATCGCAGGACCTGATCACCGATTCCAGCTGGCGCGGTGCCTATTTCCGTGACCTCCTGAAACAGCAGGTCGATCGCTATGTGCAGGAGAATTCCGATCTGGTGACGGTCAGCGGCGAGGATGTGCTTTTGACGCCGAACGCGTCACTGCATATCGGCCTGGCGCTCCACGAACTGATCGTCAATGCGGTGAGCCATGGTGATTTCCTCGCCAAGCGCCGGGCGATCGAAGTCCGTTGCGAAAGGATTGAGGGCGACAACGGCCCGCAGATCCGCATGACCTGGGTGGAACCCGTCGGGCCGCTCGACGACGATGCGGTCGCGGCAGCAAAGACCATGCGCTTCGGCAGCACGGTTCTTGAGCGCGTGGTGCCGTCATCGGTGAACGGGCGGGCCAGTCATCGTATTGAGCGGGAACAGGTGCGCTACGAACTGACATTCCCGCAGGAAATTTACGACTGAGGCTGTTCTCGTCGGCACCTTCACCGGTCCGGTGGCCTGACCGGTCAAGCGGCGGCGACGGTCGGTGACACCGGTCGTTCTCCGCGCGCCCAACACCCGCTGCAAACCACGATCGGGGCTGGACCCATGCGTCTGTTTCATTGTTCCAACTGCGCCAATGTCGTTCACTTCGACAATGACGGCTGCGTCAGCTGCGGGCTGCGGCTCGCATACAGGCCGACGACTTTTGATATGGTGGCGCTTCAGCCGGCCGGCGAAGCGTTTGAGGACCCAACGGCTCCCGGCACGCCCCTCGTGCCCTGTGGCAATGCCGCGCTCGGAGGCTGCAACTGGCTGGTCGAGGACGGACACGCGTCCGGACTATGCCTTGCCTGCCGCCACAATGTGACCATCCCCAATCTCTCACGGCCCGAGAACGCCGAGAACTGGCAGCGGATCGAACTGGCGAAGCGGTACCTCATCTATTCGCTGGTGCGGTTCGGCCTGCAGCTCGTGACGCGCTCGGACGCGCCGGAAACAGGGCTGGGCTTTTCCTTCCTGTCCGATGAAGACGAGGTGGGGGCGCCGGTGCTCACCGGCCATGCCAACGGGCTGATCACTCTCAATATTGCTGAGGCCTCAGACGCCGAGCGCGAAGCGCGCCGTGTCTCGCTCGGCGAGCCCTTCCGTACGCTGATCGGGCATTTCCGGCACGAGGTCGGGCATTACTACTGGGATCGGCTGGTGCGCGACCGCCACGACGAGGAACGCTTCCGTGCGATCTTCGGTGACGAACGCGAGGACTATGCCGAAGCCCTCAGGCGAAATTATGCCGAGGGGCCCGCACCGGGCTGGGAGCAGTCGCATGTCAGCGCCTACGCGGCGAGCCACCCGTGGGAAGATTTTGCCGAGACCTGGGCGCATTATTTCCACATCGTCGATGCGCTCGATACCGCGGACGCCTTCGACCTGCGTACGCGACCGGAGACGGAGGTGGCGGAACTGGCGCTGACGACGACCTTCGACAGTTATCGTGCCATCAATGTGCAGGTCCTTTGCGATGCCTGGGTGCCCCTGACGATCGCAATCAACAGCATCAACCGCAGCATGGGCCAGCGGGATCTCTATCCCTTTGTGCTGTCGGCGCCGGTGCTTGGCAAGCTCCAGTACATCCACGACATTGTCCACCAGCAAGCGGGGGCCGGCTGATCCGCCAAAAAGCCCGAGAACCAGGGGCTCTGCTCATCTTCGGAGGAACCTCAACCCATTATCGACGTTAACCTTTCAACGAAGGAGAACGCCGATGAATACGCTTGCTGCCCTGATGGTTCTGGTGGCGTGTCATTCCGAACAGACCACCTGTCTCGAAGAGCCGGTTGCCGTGATTTCCTACCATACCGGTGCCGAATGTCGCGCGGCGCTGCCGCGGGAAATGCAAAGGGCGCAACGTCTGACCGGGGTGATCTATGGGGATTGCGTTCCGGTGGATGCCGAGCTTCTCGCCGGCCGCGAGATCCGCAAGGCCATCGACCCCGTGAAGCTGTCCGGGCTTGCCGTCAAAGGGAGCGTGACGGAAAAGGCCTACGCCGCCGGTTCGGTAAGGTCGGTCGATTGGCCGCTTGCTAAGCTGGAGGCGCTAAAATGACACCCGAAAGCCTGACGGAAAGGGACCGGCGGATTGACCGGCAAAATCGCGAGATTGCCCAAGAGGCCAAACTCGACGCCGATCTTGCAGCCGCACCGCCACGCTGGCGCGGCTCCTCGGTCATCGTCGCCGTGCTGGTGATCGTGACGCTCGGAATCATCGTGGTGAGCGTCCTCCCTTAAGTTCAAAGCGAGAGACGACAGCAGCTGACCGGCCCGCCCCTTGGCGGGTTTTGTCGTTCCGACCGTCGATAGCCCCCAAAGAGCGCCCCGTCGACAGCGGCGTGGGAATAGAAAAAGAGCCGGACGCTGCCGGCTCTCCTTCTGTTTTGATGATTTCCCTAGCCTCAGGCGCGGCGGAAAAACTGTGAGATCAGCGAAATCAGGAAGAGGACGATGAAGACGAGGAACAGGATCTTGGCGATACCGGCGGATGCCCCGGCAATGCCGCCAAAACCAAGTACACCAGCGATCAGGGCGACGACGAGAAAGACGAGAGCATAGTAAAGCATGGCGGTTCTCCTTGTTTGATGGCAGAAAAACGGCCGGCATCGGGAAATGTTCCACGATCGCTTTTCTCTTGTCGTTCTCACCCGCGCAATCACTTGGACCCGTTGAAAAATAACTGGTTTGTTTGGGAACCTTCCTCGCCGAGGCTCGTTTTCAGGCAACCAGAGACACAACACCCGTGGAAGAGTATGACCCATTCACCCGATGATCCGACTGCACAGGACAGACAAAAGGCGGCCTCGGCCCAGCCCGGCATTGCCACTCAGTTGCGCCAGCTCTATCAGTCGGTGCAGGATGAAGCGATCCCGGACCGCCTCCTCAGCCTTCTCGAAAAGCTCGACCAGGCCGAGCGGCAGGCCGACCAGTCCCTCCGCATCAAGGATTCCGCGCAATGACCGGTGATGCCACGTCCGTCGATCGCTCCTTCAAGCGGGAGCTTCTTGCCGCCCTTCCGAACCTGCGTGCATTCGCCGTATCGCTGACGGGCCGGCACCATGTGGCCGACGACCTCGTGCAGGACACCATCATGAAGGCTTGGGCCAAGCAGGATCACTTCGAACCGGGCACGAATATGAAGGCCTGGCTGTTCACCATCCTGCGCAACGAGTTCTACTCGCAGATGCGCAAGCGTGGCCGCGAGGTTTCCGACAGCGACGGTTTCTTCACCGCCCAGCTTTCAACGCATCCGCAGCAATACGGTTCGCTTGATCTGCAGGACTTCAAGAAGGCGCTGGATCAGCTGCCGAGCGACCAGCGAGAAGCGATCATCCTGGTCGGCGCGTCGGGCTTTGCCTATGAGGAGGCGGCTGAGATCTGCGGCTGCGCGGTCGGCACGATCAAGAGCCGCATCAACCGCGCTCGCAACAAGCTGCAGGAAATCCTCGGCGTGAGCGGGGAGGGAGACTACGGTCCGGATGCCCATAGCTCCGCGGTGACGAAGCGCGCCTTCGCGGTCTGAGGCGTCAGCCTTGTTTGCGGCGGGCAGAGCGCACCGCCTCGATCAAGTCCTCGGCGTAAACCGGCTTGGCAAGCGTCGCAAATGCCGGGCTGCCGGGGGCGCTGGCGATGTCGTCACCGTAGGATGACAGGAAAACGGGAACCGCACCCGAAGCGATCACCTGCTGCGCGCGCTTGAGGTTGACAGCGGCGGCTGGTGCGCAATCGAGGACGACGACGTCGAACCGGCCTTCCTGCAGTCGCGCTTCCAGCTGGTTGAGCGAACCGATGGTGGTGACGCAGTCGAGGGCCTCGATGAGGATTTGCTCGACTTCCATCGCGATAAGATACTGGTTCTCCGCAATGAGAACGCGAAGCGACGGGCTGTCCATGACTTTTCCCTTGTGGCCAGTGTGCCTTATCGGCGCTCGGGCGACGGAGGTCATTTAAATAAGACATGTGCCGGTTCGGCTTTGTTCATATTTTGTACGGGTTGAAACAAGGGAATGGTGAATGGCAAGCGAACCTCGCAAGAACCCGGTGCGTGTGAGCTGCTTTGAATGCCCACTGCGTCAGAAGAAGCATTTCCGGCCGTTCAGCGGCGATGAACTGGACTTCGTTTCGCATTTCAAGCGCGGCGATTTCAATGCTGACGCAGGTGCGACGGTGCTGGTTGAGGGCTCCCACAGCGCCCACCTTTATACTCTCCTGGAGGGCTGGGGCTTTCGCTACAAGATTCTCGAAGACGGCCGGCGCCAGATCCTGAACTACGTGGTGCCCGGTGACATGGTCGGCTTGCAGGGCGCGGTGATGGCCGAGATGCAGCATTCGGTCGAGGCGTTGACCCCGGTCACACTCTGTGTGTTCGAACGCAGTCGGTTGTTCAAACTGTTCGAGAAACACTCCGGTCTCGCCTTCGACCTCACCTGGCTTGCGGCTCGCGAGGAGAGCATTCTCGACGAACACCTGCTCAGTATCGGCCGCCGCACCGCTACCGAGCGCGCCGCCTATCTGCTCGCCTTCCTGTTTGAGCGCGGACGCACGGCGGGTCTGCTCGATGACCAGCGGCGCCATGTGCCGGTGACGCAGATGCATGTCGCCGATACGCTCGGGCTCTCGATCGTCCACACCAACAAGACGCTGCGAAAGCTGAGCGATCGCGGGCTGATCCAATGGCTGGAACGCGGCTGTGAGATCCTTGATCCGGAAGGGTTGCAGAGCGTGGCCAACTGGAACCCTGGCGACACGCGCCTGCGTCCGCTCATCTGAGACCGCCCCGTCCATTCATTGCCTCAAAAGACGAAAAGCCGCCGGGGCGTCCGGCGGCTTTTCGTGTCTGGCAATGCGGCGCGGTCAGGCGACGACGATCACGCCGGCGAAGAGCGCGATGATGAAGATCACCAGCACGACGAAGATCAGAATTTTGGCGATGCCGGCCGAGGCGCCGGCGACGCCGCGAAAGCCGAGAAGGCTGGCGACTGCGGCGATTGCGAGGAAGATCAGGATCCATTGCAGCATGATGTTCTCCATTCTCGTTTGTGCGTGCGATCAACCGGTGAAGCCGGCAATTTGTTCCATCAGGGGACCGAGAGAGAGGAGCCATTCGCCGCAGGTGCCGATGTTTGTGAATTATTCGTTGACGGAGCCGCATCTTCCGCGCGAAACCCTCACATGAGGGGGAAAGTGGGCTTTACAGCGGGAACGCGTTCTGCTCGTTTTCACGCCGAATTGTTCGACTTTGGCCTTATGCGAGATGGGAGACGGGTTTGAAGATCGGTTCACCAAGGGAGTTGTTTGCCGGGGAGGCACGTGTGGCCATGACCCCCGACAGTGCCGTTCAGCTGAAAAAGCTGGGCTATGACTGCATGATCGAAAGCGGAGCCGGCAAGGCTGCCGGTTTCTCCGACGAGGCCTATCGCGCCGTCGGCGTCGAAGTCGTGGAGGGGCCGGAAGCGCTCTATGCCGGTGCCGACGTGATCGCCAAGGTCCGCCCGCCGGAGGCCACGGAAGTGGACCGCCTGTCGTCCGGCAAGACGCTCATCTCCTTCTTCTATCCGGCCCAGAACAAGGATCTGATGGAGCAGGCCAAGGAAAAGGGCGCCAATGTCATCGCCATGGACATGGTGCCGCGCATTTCCCGCGCCCAGAAGATGGACGCGCTGTCGTCGATGGCCAACATCGCCGGTTATCGTGCCGTCATCGAGGCCGGCAACAATTTCGGTCGCTTCTTTACCGGTCAGGTGACGGCCGCCGGCAAGGTGCCGCCGGCCAAGGTTTTGGTCATCGGTGCCGGCGTCGCGGGTCTCGCGGCGATCGGCACGGCGACCTCGCTGGGCGCCATTACCTATGCCTTCGACGTTCGCCCGGAAGTGGCCGAACAGATCGAAAGCATGGGCGCCGAGTTCGTCTATCTTGAGTTCGAAGCCTCTCAGGACGGTGCGGCCACCGGCGGCTATGCCGCGCCGTCTTCGCCGGAATTCCGCGAGAAGCAGCTGGCCAAGTTCCGTGAACTCGCCCCGGAAATGGACATCGTCATCACCACGGCGCTGATCCCGGGCCGCGATGCGCCGAAGCTCTGGCTCGCAGACATGGTGGCTGCGATGAAGCCGGGTTCGGTCGTCGTCGACCTGGCGGCCGAGCGCGGCGGTAACTGCGATCTGACCGTCGCCGACCAGAAGGTCGTGTCCGAGAACGGCGTGACGATCATCGGTTACACCGACTTCCCGAGCCGCATGGCCGCACAGGCCTCGACCCTCTATTCGACCAATATTCGCCACATGATGACGGATCTCACGCCGTCGAAGGACGGCGTGATCGTCCACAACATGGAAGACGACGTCATCCGCGGCGCGACCGTGACCAAGGACGGCGAAATCACCTATCCGCCGCCGCCGCCGAAGATCCAGGCGATCGCGGCCGCCAAGCCGAAGGAGAAGGTGAAGGAACTCACGGCCGAAGAGAAGCGGGCCAAGGAACTCGCGACCTTCAAGGCGCAGACGCGCAATCAGGTCGGCCTGCTGCTCGTCGGCGGCGCGCTGATGGCGCTGGTCGGGGCCTATGCACCGGCCGAGTTCATGAGCCATTTCATCGTCTTCGTGCTGGCCTGCTTTATCGGCTTCTCGGTCATCTGGAATGTCAGCCATTCGCTGCACACGCCGCTGATGGCGGTGACGAACGCCATTTCCGGTATCGTCATCATCGGCGCGCTTCTGCAGGTCGGGTCCGGCAATTGGCTGATCGTCATCCTCGCCGCGCTTTCGGTGCTGATCGCCACGATCAACATCGTCGGCGGCTTCCTCGTCACCCGGCGCATGCTCGCCATGTTCCAGAAGTCCTGATCGGGGAGGGGTTCAATCATGACGATCGGTATCGTTTCCGCCGCCTACATTGCCGCGGCCGTTCTCTTCATCCTCTCGCTGGGCGGACTTTCCGGCCAGGAAAGCGCCAAGCGCGCCGTCTGGTACGGCATTGTCGGTATGGGCCTTGCGGTCGCTGCGACCGTGTTCGGGCCCGACGTCGGCAACTGGTTCGTCATCCTGGTGATGATCGCCGGTGGCTCGGTGCTCGGTTACTATGTCGCGTCGCGTGTCCAGATGACCGAGATGCCGCAGCTCGTCGCGGCACTCCACTCCTTCGTTGGTCTCGCCGCCGTGTTCATCGGCTATAGTGCCGAAATCGAGCTTGGCCGCGTGGCCGACATGGACGAGGCGGCCCGCCACGCGCTGACCGGCTTTGCCGCCGTGCTCGCACACAAGCTCGCCGATCCGAGCGGCGCGCTCGTCGCCATCCTCAAGGTCGAGGTCTTCCTCGGCGTGTTCATCGGAGCGGTCACCTTCACCGGCTCCGTCGTCGCCTTCGGCAAGCTCGCCGGCAAGGTCGACGGCAAGGCCAAAAAACTGCCCGGCGGGCACCTGCTGAATGCCGGTGCGGCGATCGCCTCGCTGCTGCTGCTGGTGCTCTACTTCAACGGTGCCGGCATCTGGACGCTGATCCTGATGACGCTGCTCGCCTTCTTCATCGGCTATCACCTGATCATGGGCATCGGCGGCGCCGACATGCCGGTGGTCGTGTCGATGCTGAACAGCTATTCCGGCTGGGCGGCGGCGGCGATCGGCTTCACGCTCGGCAACGATCTCCTGATCGTCACCGGCGCGCTGGTCGGCTCCTCGGGCGCGATCCTGTCCTACATCATGTGCAAGGGCATGAACCGCTCGTTCATCTCGGTCATCCTCGGCGGCTTCGGAACCGTGACCGGGCCAGCGATGGAGATCTCCGGCGAGCAGGTGGCGATCGATGCCGAAAGCGTGGCAGCCGCCCTCAACGAAGCCGACAGCGTCATCATCGTGCCCGGCTACGGCATGGCGGTCGCGCAGGCGCAGCAGGCGGTGTCGGAACTCACCCGCAAGCTGCGCGCGGCCGGCAAGGACGTGCGCTTCGCCATCCATCCGGTGGCCGGCCGTCTTCCGGGCCACATGAACGTGCTGCTCGCCGAGGCCAAGGTTCCTTATGACATCGTGCTCGAAATGGACGAGATCAACGAGGACTTCCCGAACACCGACGTCGTCATCGTCATCGGCTCGAACGACATCGTTAATCCGGCCGCGCAGGAAGACCCGAACTCGCCGATCGCCGGCATGCCGGTGCTGGAAGTGTGGAAGGCCAAGCAGGTCTTCGTCTCCAAGCGCGGTCAGGGCACCGGCTATTCCGGCATCGAGAACCCGCTGTTCTACAAGGAGAATACGCGCATGTTCTACGGCGACGCCAAGAAGTCGGTCAGCGAGCTGCTGCCGATGATCAAGTAAGATCGCACGCCGGTGTGATTGACGGGGCCGGGCGGAAACGCCCGGCCTTTTCGCTTAGTCGGCGACCGAGAGGCGGGCGGAAACCGATCTCCCCCCCTTGAGGGGGAGATGCCCGGCAGGGCAGAGGGGGGCGACCTGCGCCGTGGTCCGACGGTATCGCCGCTTGCGCTTTGCTTGTCGGATACCCCCCTCTGTCGGCTTTCGCCGACATCTCCCCCTCAAGGGGGGAGATTGGTCTTCACCGGCCTTGCTCCCTATCGCCGCAGGATCAGAGCCTTGGGGCAATCTCATAGCCGGTGCGCAGGATGGCAACGAGAGTGGGCGGCGTGAGCACGGTCACCTCGATCCGGTCCGGCCGGGCGACGGGCGCGCCGTAGCCGCGGTGGCTCCACGGATAGGCCTTGTCCCGCCAGAGCAGGAGCGGTGCCTGCGGTGCAGTGTCCGCCATGAAAAAGCTCCCGTCCGGGAGGCCGGCGAGGTCCGCCCGGTGAAGGCGTTTGGCCGTTCCGTCGAGGCGTTCGCGGTGGAGGAGGGCGTCGATTGCGCCGACCGGAACGAAATCGTCCTCAGGGCGGCCGGTGGCGCGGTTGAAGTGGCGCTTGAAGCGCAGGAAATCGGCGCGCCGGCATTCGGCGCAGGGGCGATGGCCGGCGGCAAACGCGACGGCCTCGTCGAGAAAGAAGAGCGGCGTGTAATGGCCCTTGGTGTCAAAGATTACCCTGCGGCCGTTGCGCTCTGCGAGCGTGCAGCAGATCCAGGCCTTGCCGGCATGGCGCTTGCGAATGGTTCCATCGGGGCCATGCAGGTCGCCGCGATTGCCCATCAGCGTGCCTCGCGAGTTGATCGCTTCGAGCGTGCCGAATGGCGTGACGCGGTTCCGGCGGGGTCTCAGCTCAGGAAATGGCGGTTCGGACATGGCAGGCTCCGCGCGCGGCTTGGTCGCTGCCCGATGCTAGCACGGCTTGCCGTACTCTGCATTCAGGCCGGTGGCATGCCCGCTTCCGACTGCAGCCGGCGCAGAAGGTCGCGGGTGGCAATGACCAGGGTCTCGATCCCTTCATTGGTATTGCCGTCGCGGTGGAGCGAGAAGTTCTGCAGGATGAGGCCGTCAATGCCGATCAGCATGAAGCGCGCGACCGCACTGCCGATCTTCCGGCGTTCCTCGGTCATCTCGCCCGTCCCGTCGAAGATGAGGCGGCTGTAGAAATCGATATAGGCGCCGTACTGCCGCGCGGCCAGCCAGTCGGCGCCTTGGGTGCGCAGCGCATAGAGCGTGAGTTCGGTCTGAGCCAACTGCTTGTTGCGCGTGCGCTGGACATAGCGCCAGCTGGCCCGGATCAGCTTCTCGACGCGGTCCAGGGGATCCGCCGGCAAGGGCATTTCCTGGCGGTAGGCCGTGTCCATGTCGGCGATCAGGTCATCGAGCACGGCGAGCAGCAGGCTCTCCTTGCTGTCGAAGTAGTAATGGAGGGTCGCCAGTTTCACCCCGGCGCTGGCGGCGATCTTGCGCGTCGTCAGGGCTTCCATGCCACCGTTTTCGAGCGCCTCGAGCGCGCCACGGATGATGCGCGCGCGCGTCTCGATCCCCTTGCGGGTGGCCCCCGGCGTGCGGCCGGACGAAGGGATCGATGACGGGCGGGCGTCTTCCATGGCGTCTTCAGGATACTTCGTAGGTGATGCGACCATCACAGATTGTAAACGTCGGAGCGAGCGCCGCAATCGCTTCGTGCGGGCAGCCCTCGATATCACCAGAAAGCACGACGACATCGGCGAGATAGCCGGGTTTGAGCATGCCCTTGCGATCTTCCATGAATTCGACCCAGGCGCTGGTGCGGGTGTATGCCTTCAGCGTCTCGTCCAACGACAGGCGGTGGTCGGGCATGTCGGCGCGCCAGGGCTTGCGGGTCATGGCGTCGTGAATGCAGGACAAGGGCGGCAGCGGCGAGACCGGCCAGTCGGTGGCAAAGACGATCTTGGCTCCGGCATCGACCAGCGTCTTCCATGCAAAGGCATAGGGCCAGCGTTCCTCGCCGATATAGGTGAGGTAGGGTTCGAGCGGCAGACCGGCCGAGCCCGGCGGATGCGTCGGCTGCATGGATGCGACGGTGCCGAGTTCGGCAAAGCGCGGGATGTCGTCGGGATGCACGACCTCGATGTGCTCGATGCGGTTGCGCCGGTCGCTCGGACCGTTGGCCTTGCGGGCGGCCTCGTAGCCGTCCAGCACCATGCGCACCGCGCCGTCGCCGATGGCGTGCACGGCAACCGGCAGACCGAGGCGGTCTGCCTCGACGGCGACCTGGTTGAAATGCTCGGCGGAAAACAGCGGCTCGCCCTTCCAGCCAGGTTTATGGGCATAATCGTCGACGAAGACGGCGGTCTCGCCTTCGGTCACGCCGTCCATGAAGACCTTGACGAAGTTGCAGCGCAGCTTGTCCGTGTCGAAACGGGCGCGCCAGGCGGCTGCCTTGTCCTTGATGTCGCTGATCGGCATGAAGTTCTTCATGTGGAAGGGCATCCGCACGCGGGCGGGCAGGCCTTCGGTCTGTTCGATCTCGTTGAGCAGCTCCAGCTGATAGAGATTGCCGTCCATATTCTGGAACGAGGTGATGCCGAGCGAGGCGCAATAGGCAAGGCCCTGCTTGAGAACGGCAATGTCGGAGGCGCGCTGGGCAGCGGTGACGTTCTCCGGTTCACCGCCTGTGCCGACGCCGAGGCCCTCGCGGCCGCCGGTGCGGCTCATCACGGCGACAGGGCGCATGGCGTTCGATTCACGCAGTTCGCCATTGGCGAGGCCATCCTCGCCCATGACGATCTCGTTGCCGACGCCGACGTCGCGGCCGTGCAGGATGCCGGCCTTTTCAAGTGCGATCGTGTTGGCCCAGGCGGTATGGCGGTCGGGCGCGACCATCATGAAGGGCCGATCGGGAATGATGCGGTCGAGATGGTGGCGGGTGACGCGTTCCTCCTCGGAGAGGATGGTATAGTCCGCCGTCTGTGCGACGAGCAGTTCGAGATCCGGATTGGCGGCGGCATAGGCGGTGACGGCTTCCTTCAGCGCGTCAAAGCCCTTGACACCGAACAGCGACAGTTCGTTGAGCGAGACCGAACCACCGAAAATGTGCATGTGGGCTTCGTTGAAGCCCGGCATGACCGTCGCACCGCCAGCATCGATGATGCGCGTCGAGCCTGTCGCCATTGCGTCTATCTCGGCATTGTCGCCGATTGCGGCGATGCGGTTTCCGGCAATCGCCATGGCCTCGGCGCGCGGCTTGGCGTCGTCCATCGTGAGCACGCGGGCATTGCGAATGATGATATCCATGGCGCTGTTCCGTCTGGTCCTGTTGTCGTGTGGCCCGCCTGGGCGGCGCCGGCTCCGGTCTCTGGAGGAGAGGGACGGCGGCGGTCGCGTGTGCCGTCCCCCGATCGTGGGGCTCAGGCCGCTTCGTAGGTGATCCGGCCGTCGCAGATGGTGACGGCGGCGCGAACCGTGTCCATGATCTGATCGGGCGCAACGCTTTCGATGTCATGCGAAAGGACGGCTATATCGGCCAGGAAACCCGGCTTCAGCTTGCCCTTTCGGTCTTCCATGAACTCGACCCAGGCACCGATCGCCGTATAGGCCTCGAGCGATTCCTGCAGCGTGAAGCGCTGGTCGGCCAGGCCTTCCTTCCAGGGTTTGCGGGTCACCGCGTCCTGGATGCACTGGAACGGCGAGACCGGAGAGACCGGCCAGTCAGAGGCGAAGACGACCGGCGCTCCGGCCTCCTTCATCGTCCGCCAGGCATAGGCATAGTCCCAGCGGTCCTCGCCGATGCGGGCATCGGTCGGCTCCAGGGGGAAGCAGGTGCCGCCCGGCACGTGCACCGGCTGCATGGAGGCGACCACGCCCAGGTCCTTGAAGCGGGGAATGTCGGTCGGGTCGATGACCTCGATGTGCTCGATGCGATGGCGGAGATCCTGCTTGCCATTGGCTTTCAGCGCTGCCTCATAGCCGTCGAGCGTCTGGCGGATGGCGGCGCTGCCGATGGCGTGGACCGCGATCTGCAGGCCCAGCGCATCGGCCTTGGTCGCGATGGCGTTGAAGGCTTCCGTGGTGAACAGCGGCTCGTAAGTGTAGCCGGGACGGTCCCCATAGCCCTCAAGCATGAAGGCGGTGTAGCTGTCGAGAACGCCGTCCATGAAGACCTTGACGAAATCGCCGCGGACCATGTCGGTTGAGAACTCTTTCTTCCACGCCGCAGCCTTGTCCAGTTCGGCGAGATCCATGAAGTTCTTCATGTGGAACGGAATGCGGATGCGGCAGGGCAGTTCGCCCGCCTGCTCCAGATCGCGCATCAGCCGCAGCTGGTAATGATTGCCGTCGAAGTTCTGGATCGAGGTGACGCCCCAGGAGGCGCAGTATTCGAGACCCTGCTTGAGCACGGCACGATCGAGCGCATACTGCTCCGGCGTGACGTTTTCCGGATCCATGCCGGTGACCATGCCGAGTTCCTCGCGGCCGCCGGTCGAGGCAAGCGCAGAGACGGGTCCGAAAGCATTGCCCTCGCGCAGCTCGCCGCTGGCCAGGCCGTCGTCGCCCATCACCACCTCGTTGCCGATACCGACGTCCTTGCCGTGCAAGAGGCCGGCCTTTTCGAGCGCAATCGTGTTGGCCCAGGCCGTGTGATGATCGGGTGCGAACATCATAAAGGGGCGGTCTGCGATCGCAGCGTCGAGATGCTGGCGGGTGCAGGGCTCATTGAGGCCGATGATCGAATAGTCGGCGGAAAAGCCCATGAGCAACGGCTCGTCGGGATTGGCCGCGGCATAGGCGCGGATCGCCGCCTTCAGCTCTTCAATCCCCTGCACGCCGTGCAGGTTGAGCTGGCGCAGCGAGACCGAGCCCGGGAAGATGTGCATATGGGCTTCGTTGAAGCCGGGCAGGACGGTGGCGCCCCTGGCGTCGATCACCCGGGCATCCGGTCCGGCCAGTGCTGCAATCTCGTCATTCGTGCCGATGGCGAGGATGCGGTTGCCGGACACGGCCACGGCTTCGGCCCTCGGTGCGGCGTCGTCCATGGTGAGCACGCTGGCATTCTTGATGATAAGGTCGGCGGTCTGAGGCATGGTATCGGTCCTGGATAATGCTGCTGCGCTCAGGCGGAGAGGCCGCTGAGCGCGCGGAAGAAGGCGAAATTGTCCTGCTTGAGCTCGTCATCGAGCGGATTCGGCTGCGACGAGAGCTTGACGATGACGGTCTCGGTCGACGGGTCGACATAGAGCCACTGGCCGTGGATGCCGATGGCGCAGAAGGCGCCGTCGGCTTCCCCGCTCTGATACCATTTGCTGCGATAGCGTCCGTTCGGCAGCATGGTCGGCTGGCTTGCGGCCCAAGCCTTGGGATCGCCGGCGGTCTTCATGTCTTCAACCCAGGCGGCGGGAACGACCTGGCGGCCATTCGCACTGCCCTCTTCGAGCAGCATCTGGCCGACGCGGGCGAGGTCACGCGCCGTCACACAGACGCCCCCGGCGGAGCGGGCGGTGCCGGCGCCGTCGACGCTGACCAGCGCATGGTTCTTCGCGCCGAGCGGCTTCCACAGCAGTTCGGAGAAGAGGTCGGCGTAGCGCCGGCCCGAAGCGCGCTCGATCAGGATGCCGAGCAGGTCGGAATTGGGCGAAGCGTAATAGAAGGGGCCGCCATGCGGGCGCTCCCCCTTTTGCAGGGTCATCAGGAATTCGGTGAGCGTCTCGACCGGCGCACCCGGTTCGGACGGGTTCCAGAGGGTCGAGCGGCGGTAGCGCGCAAAGGCGCCGTCCTTGTTGAGATAGGCTTCGTCGAAATCGAGGCTGACGCGCATGTCGAGCACGTCACGATAGCTGCAGTCGCCATAAGCCGAGCCAGCGGCTTCGGGCACGAGGTCGATGACCGGGCAATCGGGATCGACGATGCCCTGGTGCTCGAGAACGGCCGAGACGAGGGCGGTCAGCGACTTGCTGACAGAAAAGACGATGTGGCGGGCGTTGACGCCGGCATGCGGCGCGTAGTGCTCGGCGACGATCCGGCCCTTCTTCATCAGCACGAAGGCGTCGGTATGGGCATAGTCGAGAAAGGCGCGTGCGGTCTGCGTGCCGGAAAGGCCAGTCTCCAGCGCAGCATCCAGAAGCGGCGAGGCGTCAAGGGCCGTTTCGGGTTCTTCGGCGGTGGCCCGGATTTCCGTGGTCGGTACCATCTCGCGCAGGTTCTGGAAGGACCAGCGGCTGTAGGGCGCTGTCCGCCAGTTGGCGATCGTCACGTCGCGGCGCTCGAAGCCGTAAGTGGTCTTGAATACGGTTGTCATGGGACGCAGATCCTTGCAACGGGAGAGCCGATGGGCTCTCCCGCCGTGTTGTGGTCGATTGTTCTGGCCGGTTACTTCTGAACTTCGGTCCAGATCTTCGTGTAGATTTCCTGGACTTCCGGCGGGCAGGCGAGGTTGAACTTGCCGGCGGCTTTCGATGCTTCCGGAATGTTGACTTCCGGCGCGGTCTTCATGTCTTCCGGCATGAAGGCTTCCGAACCCTTGATGCCGTTTGCATAGCGCGCAAAGGCGGAAATCATCGCTGCGTTTTCCGGGTCCATGATGAAGTTCAGGAACAGCTTGGCGTTCTCGACGTTCTTGGCGTCCTTCAGGATGGAGGCGTTGTCCATCCAGATCGGGTAACCTTCCTTCGGATAGCCGTAGACGATGTTGGGGTTGGCGAGACGGCCGCGGAATGCAGCGCCGTTCCAGTCGACCGAAGCTGCAAGGTCACCCTTGGTGTATTTCTCGACGGTACCATAGTCCATGGAGATCCACTTCGGCTTGGCGGCGACGAGGATGTCGCGGGCCTTCTTCAGCACTTCCATGTCGCCCGTGCAGGGTTCGCCGCCGGCATAGGTGACGACCATGTGCATGACGTCGGACAGTTCCGGAACGACGTTGACCTTGCCGACCAGTTCCGGCGGCGGATCGAGGAAGATCGCCGAGGTGTTCGGGTCGCCGGAATAGACCGACTTGTCGACGGCTACGCCGGTCGTGCCCCACTGCCACGGAACGGAATAGTGACGGCCCGGGTCGTAGGGAACGTTGACCCACTGCGGATCGACATTCTTGAAGTTTTCCATCTGGTCGGGTCGCGATTCGAGCAGCAGACCTTCGCCGATGAAGATCGGCATGGCCGATGCCGAGGGAACGACGATGTCGAAGCCGTGGCCGCCCTGGCGGATCTTGGCCAGCGCCGTGTCGTTGGAATCGTAGTCGGTCAGCGTCACCTTGACCTTGTACTGCTCCTCGAACTTCTTAATCAGTTCCGGGTTCGTGTAGTTGCCCCAGTTGAAGATGTTGAGTTCACCTTCGGCATGGGCAAAGGCCGCCGATGCGAGCAGTGCGACGACGCTGGTCGCCAGCTTGAGGGTCTGTTTCATGGTTCCCACTCCTGTTTCTATTCGGTTTTTTCGTTGGTTCTGCTGAGGAAGAAGAAGATCGTGACGACCGCCAACGACAGCAGCAGAAACACTGTCGAAATGGCGTTCATTTCCGGCGTTATCGCGCGGCGCAACTGGCCGAGCATGTAGGTCGGGAGGGTATCCTGACCGCCGGATTTCACGAATTCGGTGATCACCACGTCATCGAGCGAGATGACGAACGCCAGCATCAGGCCGGCCAGGATGCCGGGCCACAGAAGGGGCAAGGTGACATAGCGGAAGACCTTGAACGGCGTGGCGTAAAGGTCGGATGCGGCCCGTTC
>DAIMJJ010000079.1:0-4339 GCA_036722275.1 Rhizobium sp.
GCCTCCGCCGTCGTCGGCTGCTTTCCGCCGCCGGCCACCTGGCCGATCCCCAACGGCATTGGCGGCGTCTTCGGCGACATGATCCTGCGCTTCCCCGGCCTGTTCATCGGCGCCTATCCAACCGGCACCTTCTCCATGGTGCTGGGCGGCATCCTCGCCCTGCCGGCGGCCTTTCTGCTGCTGTTTGCTTCCGGCCTGATCGGACGGGAAATCGCCGATGACGACGCCGTCGAAGCCCCGGTCGAGCGGCGCAAGCCCGTCGCCCGCGCCATCGAAGACGAGGACGAAGACGATGACCGCCAGGGTCCGATCGCGCTTGCCCTCGGCGCCTTCGCCCACAACTGGTACACGATCCGGGCGCGCACCCGCCGTCTGTTCGGCCTGAAGCCCGCCGAACGCAGCCGCCGTTTCGAACAGCCTTACGACTTCAACGAGGACGAGTTTGGTACGCTCAATGAGCCGGTCCGTCCCAAGGCGGTCCATCCCGGCGAGCGGCGCGAACCCTCGCTCGATGCCGTGCCCTTCTCACCGACCCGCGTCGCCCCGCCCGCGCGCCACATCCTGTCGCCGCCGCCGATTGCCGGCGACGATGATTTCGATGACGATGCCTTCGACCTCGACGGCCTGCCGCGTCCGGCCGGCATCCTGCCGGATGACGGTCAGTGGACGCCGGCCGCAAACGCATCGCCGCGGGCCACCTCGCCGCGCGTCGTCGCACCGGCCGCGCGGCCGAAGCCCGGCGCCCGCGTCGAACGCGACGCCCAGGGCACGCTTCTCAGGCCCGACGGCTTCCAGCTTCCCTCGGTGCACCTCCTCGCCGAACCGAAGGCGATCGCCCGCGACGCCACGCTGTCGGCCGATGCGCTCGAACAGAATGCCCGTATGCTCGAAGGCGTGCTCGAGGATTTCGGCGTCAAAGGCGAGATCATCCAGGTCCGCCCCGGCCCGGTCGTCACCCTTTACGAACTGGAGCCGGCGCCCGGCATCAAGTCGTCGCGCGTCATCGGCCTGGCCGACGACATCGCCCGCTCGATGAGCGCGATCGCCGCCCGCGTCGCCGTCGTGCCCGGCCGCAATGCCATCGGCATCGAGCTGCCGAACCAGACGCGCGAGACCGTCTATCTGCGCGAGCTGATCGGCAGCCGCGACTTCGACGGCAACAAGGCCAAGCTCGCCATGGCGCTCGGCAAGACGATCGGCGGCGAGCCGGTCATCGCCGATCTCGCCAAGATGCCGCATCTGCTCGTCGCCGGCACCACCGGTTCGGGCAAGTCGGTCGCCATCAACACCATGATCCTGTCGCTCGTCTACCGGCTGCCGCCGGAGAAGTGCCGGCTGATCATGATCGACCCGAAAATGCTCGAACTCTCCGTCTATGACGGCATTCCGCACCTGCTCTCCCCTGTCGTCACCGATCCGAAGAAGGCCGTCGTGGCGCTGAAATGGACGGTGCGCGAGATGGAAGAGCGCTACAAGAAGATGTCGAAGATCGGCGTGCGCAACATCGACGGCTTCAACAGCCGCGTCGAGCAGGCGCTCGCCAAGGGCGAGGTGCTGACGCGCACCGTGCAGACCGGCTTCGACCGCCAGACCGGCGAGGCGATCTACGAGACCGAGGAGTTCGACCTCCAACCGATCCCCTATATCGTCGTCATCATCGACGAAATGGCCGACCTGATGATGGTCGCCGGCAAGGACATCGAAGGCGCCGTGCAGCGGCTCGCCCAGATGGCCCGCGCCGCCGGCATCCATGTCATCATGGCCACCCAGCGCCCCTCGGTCGACGTCATCACCGGCACGATCAAGGCCAATTTCCCGACCCGCATCTCGTTCCAGGTCACCTCCAAGATCGACAGCCGCACCATTCTCGGCGAGCAGGGCGCCGAACAGCTGCTCGGCATGGGCGACATGCTCTACATGGCCGGCGGCGGCCGCATCCAGCGCGTCCATGGCCCCTTCGTCTCCGACACGGAAGTCGAAGAGATCGTCGCCTACCTCAAGACGCAGGGCTCGCCGCAATATCTCGACGCAATCACCATCGACGAGGATGACGACGAGGGCGGCGGCAGCGGCGGTCCGACGGGGACGGCCGCACTCGGCGAATCGGACGACCCTTACGACCAGGCCGTGGCGATCGTGCTGCGCGACGGCAAGGCCTCGACCTCCTACGTCCAGCGCCGCCTCGGCATCGGCTACAACCGCGCCGCCTCGCTGATCGAACGCATGGAGAAGGAAGGCATCATCAGCCCGGCCAACCATGCCGGCAAGCGCGAGATCCTTGTCCCCACCGAGGCCGACATCATCGAACGGTGAACCAAGCGGCCCGCCGGGCGTTGCCTTGCGAGGCGCGACCGGTCGCCGCACCGCTATGACCCGATCGGTCATGAAGACGCCGTCTTCTTTGGCGATTGAGGCAAGACATGAAGGAGTTCCGGATGACTGAACACGATTTTGACCGCATGGCGAAGCTTACGGCCGCGACGACGCGCCGACAGCTGATCGCCGGCGCCGCCGCCTGTGTCGGCCTTGCCGCCCTGCCGCTTCCGGCGCTCGCCGCCGCCGATCCCTCGGCGGCCCAGAGAATTGCCGACCATTTCTCCTCGGTGAAGACCATGATGGGCGAATTCGTCCAGTTCGGCCCGCGCGGCGAACAGACCGGCGGCAAGTTCTTCATCCAGCGTCCCGGCAAGCTGCGCTTCAACTACGAGAAGCCGTCGCCGATGCGCGTCATCGCCGACGGCAAGAATGTCGTCATCGGCAATGTGAAGCTGAAGACCTGGGATCTCTATCCGCTGTCGAAGACGCCGCTCAGCCTCCTGCTCTCCGACAAGATCGACCTCGGCAACAAGATGGTGCGCGACGTCAAGCAGGAAGCCGACCTCACCACCATCGTGCTCGGCGACAAGACGATCTTCGGCGATTCGACCATCACGCTGATGTTCGACCCCAAGACCTTCGATTTGCGCCAGTGGACGATTACCGACGTTCAGGCCAAGGACACCTCGGTGATGATCTTCAACGTGCAGAACGGCGTCGAGCTCGACCCGAGCGTCTTCGAAATCCCCTACGCCGACGTCCACAGCCAGAAGCGCTGATATCGGCCCTGCGCTGTGGAGAACGGGCGCCCCGCGGCCGCGGCGGCGCCCTTTTGCTGTTCAGCCCCGGTAAAATTGCCTAAGCCTCAAGGCCTAGCGGGAGCAGAACGTCATGGACCTTTCGATCACCACCTGGAACATCAACTCCGTCCGGCTGCGGCTGCCGCTGGTCGAGGATTTCTTGAAACAGGCAAGGCCCGACATCCTGTGCCTGCAGGAGATCAAGTGCCAGAACGACGAGTTCCCGGCCGAGGCGCTGAAGGCGCTCGGCTATGACAACATCATCCTGCATGGCCAGAAGGGCTATCACGGCGTGGCGATCGCCTCGCGTTTCCCGCTGGCCGAGGACCATCGCCAGGACTATTGCGGCGTCGGCGATGCCCGCCACATCTCGGCGATCTTCGAATGGGGCGGACGACGCATCCGGCTGCACAATTTCTATGTCCCCGCCGGCGGCGACGAGCCGGACCGCACGATCAACCCGAAATTCGGCCACAAACTCGATTTCATCCGCGAGATGCGGGACCTGAAGGCCGATGCCGAACCCGGCGTCTCGGCGATCCTCGTCGGCGACCTCAACATCGCCCCGCTCGAAAACGACGTCTGGTCGCACAAGCAGATGCTGAAGGTGATCAGCCACACGCCGGTCGAGACCGAGGGGCTGCTCGAGGTCATGCGCGAAGGCGGCTGGGTCGATCTGATGCGCCATCACGTGCCGGCCGACCAGAAGCTCTATACCTGGTGGAGCTACCGCGCCAAGGACTGGGCCGCCGCCGATCGCGGCCGCCGCCTCGACCATGTCTGGTCCTCGCCCGACCTCACCGATCATCTGCGTTCGATCGATATCCTCAAAGAGGCGCGCGGCTGGGACCGCCCATCCGACCACGTGCCGGTGACGGCCCGGTTTTCACTCTGACGCATCGTCTGCGGTGGCTGATGTCCCGGACATCGCATGCCGCAAGCCGCAAAGCTGAGGCCCGGCGCTCCGGGCCCAGGCCCCTGTTCTCCCGTTTCAGGATCGTCGAAAAGGCTTATTCGAACCGGCCGGCCATTGCCGCGGCGCCATCGATCAGGCTGCCGATCGCCGCCCGGATGCGGGTCTCCACCAGTGCCGCCATGTCGGGATATTCCTCGAGCAGCCGGTGAAACAGCGCCCGCGTGATGCGGATGACGTCGCCGTCCTCCAGCGCGACCGCAGTGAACTTGCGCTCGACCATGGTCACCAGCGCCAGTTCCGACAGCAT
>DAIMJJ010000079.1:4439-16650 GCA_036722275.1 Rhizobium sp.
TCAGGGAACGATCTTGTAGCCGCCGTTCTCGGTGACCAGGATCTCGGCATTGGAAGGATCGCGCTCGATCTTCTGGCGCAGGCGATAGACATGGGTTTCGAGCGTATGGGTGGTCACACCCGAATTGTAGCCCCAGACCTCTTCCAGAAGCACGTCGCGCGTCACCACCTTCTGGCCGGCGCGATAGAGATAGCGGATGATCGCCGCTTCCTTCTCGGTGAGCCGGATCTTCTTGCCGTCCTCGGTGGTGAGCAGCTTCTGGCTCGGCTTGAACAGATAGGGGCCGACGCCGAAGGTCGCGTCCTCGCTCTGTTCGTGCTGGCGCAGCTGGGCCCGGATGCGCGCGAGCAGCACGGCGAAGCGGAAGGGCTTGGTGACATAGTCGTTGGCGCCGGCTTCCAGACCGAGGATCGTGTCGGAATCGGTGTCGTGGCCGGTCAGCATGATCACCGGCGCCTTGAAGCCGCCCTTGCGCAGCAGCTTCACCGCCTCGCGTCCATCCATGTCGGGCAGGCCGACATCCATGATCAACAGGTCCACCTGGCCGCTGCGCGCCGCCTGCAGGCCCTTGGCCGCCGTATCGGCCTCGCTGAGCGAGAATTCCTCATAGAGCGAAAGCTGTTCGACCAGCGTCTCGCGCAGGTCGTTGTCGTCATCCACGAGGAGAATGGTCCGCACTGTCATGAGATCTTCCTACTCCGGCTCGTCTCCGCCCGCCACCGGTGTCTTGGGGAAACACCGCCCTGGCCACCGGAAATCTGTGTGACACGCCCGTGGGCATGGTCGAAGTGCTATGAATACACCGTTCTTCACAGGCAAGGCAAAATCTTGTGACCAGGACGGCTCAAGTCAAGGCACGAGCAGGGAAAAACCGCAGTGGCCCTTGCGCGCCCCGGCCGTTGGCAGGCGCCGGGCTTCCTTAAGGCGCCGGCGCACCGCGTATCGGGTGTGCCAACCGCCGGCCGGATGCCGCCCCTCAAACGAGCGAGCGCGGGGTGACGAACCGCTCAAGCCGGCCGCAACCGAAGTTTGCCGACGTCCAGTCGCCGACGGCCAGATCGAAGATGGCCAGTCCGGCCGTCGGATATTTCTCTGCCATCGCCGCCTTCGCCGGGGCGTCGCTTTCCGCGCCGGAGAGCCCAAGCGCCAGTTCCTGCGTGCCGGGATTGTGGGCCAGCATCAAAACCGTCTTCGGTTCCGCGCCGACGGTCTTCAACACGTCCAGCATCTCTTGCGGGCTTGCGGCATAGAGCGCCGGCTCGGCTCGCATCTTGGGCTTCGACGGCAGCCGCTCGCGCACGAGCGCCCAGGTTTCCTGCGTGCGCCGGGCTGTGGAGACCAGCGCCAGGTCGGGGATGAGCCCTTGGCGCGCCAGATAGTCGCCGATCAGCTTGGCCGCCTCCCGGCCGCGACCGTTGAGCGGCCGCTCCTCGTCGACGACACCCTCCGGCCAGGCCGATTTGGCATGGCGCAGCAGCAGCAGCCTGAGCGGCGCCTGCGGCCCGCGCTTGTCAGTCTCCGCCGCCACGACGGTTCCTCCCCATGATGATTCACATGAAACAGGTCCCATTCTGAGACCTGTGCGATCGCCATTCTAGAGGCTGACGCAGATCGCGCCAACCGCCACGATGACGCAAGCGGCAAGCCTTCGCGCCGTCAGCCGTTCCCCGAGGAACAGGGCGCCGATCAGCACCGCAAACACCACGCTCGTCTCGCGCACGGCGGTCACCAGCCCCGCCGGTGCAAAGGAATAGGCGACCACCACCAGACCGTAGGCCGCGAGCGCCACCACCCCGCCGCCGAGCGCCTTCCAGGTGACCGGGGAACGGAAATCGATCGTCAGCCCGCGCCGGACGACGGCGAAGGTAACAGCCAGCAGCAGGCCGTAGAGGAACAGCACCCACATAGCATAGGCCACCGGCACGGCAACGAGCCGCACGCCCTTGGAATCGACCGTCGAATAGCAGGCGATGATCAGCCCGGTGGCGAGCGCGAAGGCGAGCGAGGCATTGCCGGCCCGCGCCTTGCCGAGCGACAGGCTCATGATGCCGGCGGCCACCAGCAGAACGCCCATCGTCTGGAAAGGCCCGAGGATCTCGCCGAAGAACAGGAACCCGCCGAGCGTCACCAGCAACGGCACCGTGCCGCGCACGATCGGATAGACCTGACCCAGTTCGCCATGCCGATAGGCGGCAACGAGAAACAGGCTGTAGCCGACCTGCAGCAGTGACGACAGCAGGATGTAAAACCAGGCCTCGCCCTGCGGCAGCGGCAGGAAAAGAATGAAGGGCAGTGCGATCACGCTGCCGGCGAGGCTCATCACGGTGACCGACCACAGCCGGTCGGCGCCGTTGCGCAGGAAGGCGTTCCAGCTCGCATGCAGGATGGCGGCGACGAGGGCAAGGCCGACGGCGATCGTGCTCAACGCGACACCACCGGCGAAGCCCGCAGGCGAAGCCGCAACGGGGAAAGGATCCTTGGGAAATTCATGGTGCGCGCGGCTTTTTATGACAGTTTTGTGACGGCCGGACGATAACCACTTTGCCACGCTTTGCAATCGCCGATCACGCCGGACAGGCCAAAGCTCCAATGCCTACACAAACGCGGCCGTGGTCGCCTGTTGGTTCTCAAGCAGACGGCCCCGAAAGGATGAGGGCGGGAGGGTGTCGTGGAGAGGGCGGCCGCGATGCTTGGCAGCTCGGCCCTTCAGCCGGGCGCCGCAGCATGAGGGAGCGGATGGGGGGCGGATCGGTGCGGCCCCGTTCACATCTCCGGCACGTCAAAGACCTCACCCGGACGCAAAGGGCGGAAACGGGTCGGGGGGATTTCTGCCGTGGCAAGCGCCTTTGCCAGGTCCTCGACCGGGGCCTCGATCGCCTCGTCGGTGAGCTGGAAGGTGCCGAAATGGTGGCCGACGGCGTGGGCGGCGTTGCACAGGCGAAACCCTTGGACGGCTTCTTCCGGGTTCTGGTGCTGGCCCTTCATGAACCAGCGTGGCTCGTAGGCGCCGATCGGCAGGATGGCCAGGCGGAAGGCGCCGTGCTTCTCGGCCGCGGCGCGGTAGTTGATGCCGTCGTGAAAGCCGGTGTCGCCGATGTGGTAGATCTTGCCGGCCGGGGTCGACAGCACGAAGGCGGCCCAGAGCGCCATGCGCCGGTCGCGCATGCCGCGCGCCGACCAGTGATGGCATGGCTCGGCATGGATGGATAGGCCGTCCCAGTATTGCAGGTGGTCGCCCCAGTCCATGTCGGAAACTTTGGCCTCGGGCAGCGCGCGGTGGATGATCGTATCATTGCCGAGCGGCGTGACGATATGCGGGCCATGTTCCTCGACGAGGCGGGCGAGCGTCGCCAGATCGAGATGGTCGTAGTGATTGTGGGTGACGAGCACGATGTCGATCGGCGGCAAATCCTCGAAGGCAATGCCGGGGGAAGCGACGCGCTTGGGGCCGGCAAAGGAGAAGGGGCTGGCGCGGGGCGACCAGACGGGGTCGGTCAGGATGTTGAGACCGGCGACCTGGATCAGAAGCGTGGCGTGGCCGATCATGGTGACGCGCAGGTCGGCGCCCTCGACCCGCTCGCGCAGCGGGGTCGAAGCGGGTGCATGGGCCACGCGTTTCGGCCAGCGGGCGCGCTTGCCATTGGCCTGCCATTTGAGAAGGTCGCGCATGCCGCCGGGCTCGACGCCCTCAGGGTTGAAGAAGCGCTTGCCGTCGAAATGGTCGGAGACGGGGCCGGTATAGTAGGGATTGGCGGGTTTGGCTGACATGGACGACCGTGACCGTTGCGGGAACCGTCAATCTGGGTCGGCGAGGGGCTCATTGAAAGGGCGAGCCGCGCCAAATCCGCTCTTTTCCCTGTCTGCCTTGACTTTTCCGGCCCTTTGCTGTTAATCGCCCCCAATCTGCGAAGAGACAAGCACTCCGAGCCGCCGACCGGGACCCGTCAAGGTATAAAGAGATCCCGGAGGTCAACACCCGACAGCGCGATGCGCCCTCGGGTGCCTTTTGGCTTTGCGTCTTGTTTTCGACGAGGAAAAGACCGACGTTTCGGCGATCCGAAACGATAAGGAAGAGCCGATGTTTGAAAACCTCCAGGACCGCCTTGGATCCATTCTGAATGGACTGACGGGCCGTGGCGCCCTGTCGGAAGCCGATGTTTCCGCAGCGCTGCGCGAGGTGCGCCGTGCGCTTCTGGAAGCCGACGTGGCGCTTGAGGTTGTCCGCTCCTTCACCGACAAGGTGCGCGAAAAGGCGGTCGGCGCCGCGGTTCTGAAGTCGATCAAGCCCGGGCAGATGGTCGTCAAGATCGTTCATGACGAGCTTGTCGAGATGCTCGGCTCGGAAGGCGTGTCGATCGATCTCAACGCGCCGGCCCCGGTCGTTTTGATGATGGTCGGCCTGCAGGGCTCGGGCAAGACCACGACCACCGGCAAGATTGCCAAGCGCCTGACGGATCGCGAGAAGAAGAAGGTCCTGATGGCCTCGCTCGACACGCGTCGTCCGGCCGCCCAGGAACAGCTGCGCCAGCTCGGGGTCCAGACCGGCATCGACACGCTGCCGATCATCGCCGGCCAGTCGCCGACCGATATTGCCGCGCGCGCCGTCCAGGCTGCCAAGCTCGGCGGTCATGACGTCGTCATCCTCGACACCGCCGGCCGCACGCATATCGACGAGCCGCTGATGGCGGAAATGGCCGAGATCAAGGCCAAGTCGAAGCCGCACGAAATCCTGCTCGTCGCCGACAGCCTGACCGGTCAGGACGCGGTCAATCTCGCGCGCAATTTCGACGAACGCGTCGGCATTACCGGCCTAGTGCTCACCCGCATGGACGGCGACGGCCGCGGCGGTGCGGCGCTGTCGATGCGCGCTGTCACCGGCAAGCCGATCAAGCTGATCGGCGTCGGCGAAAAGATGACGGAACTCGAGGAGTTCCATCCGCGGCGCATTGCCGACCGTATCCTCGGCATGGGCGACATCGTTTCGCTGGTCGAGAAGGCGGCGGAGAACATCGACGCCGAAAAGGCGGCCGCCATGGCCGCCAAGATGGCCAAGGGCAAGTTCGACCTCGATGACCTCGCCGACCAGCTGCGCCAGATGCAGAAGATGGGCGGCATGGGCGGGATCATGGGGCTGATGCCCGGCATGTCCGGCATGAAGGACAAAATGGCCGCCGCCGGCCTGAACGACAAGCTGTTCGGCCGTCAGATCGCCATCATCCAATCGATGACCAAGGCCGAACGCGCCAATCCCGACATCCTGAAGCATTCCCGCAAGAAGCGCATCGCGGCCGGCTCCGGCACGGATGCCGCCGAAATCAACAAGCTGCTCAAAATGCACCGCCAGATGGCTGACATGATGAAAGCCATGGGCGGCAAGGGCAAGGGCGGCATGATGAAGCAGATGATGGGCGGCCTTGCCGGCAAGATGGGGCTCGGGGGCCTTGGCGGCATGGGAGGCATGCCGGACCTGTCGAACATGGATCCCAAGCAGCTGGAAGCGCTGGCCAAGCAGGCGGAAGCCGCGGGTCTCAAGCCGCCGCCGGGTCTCGGCGGCATGGGCGGTCTGCCCGGTCTCGGCGGTGGACTGCCGGGTCTCGGCGGCGCCAAGCTCCCGGGTCTGGGCGGCCTGCCGGGCCTGCCGAAGAAGAAGTGAGGAGAGCGCCGTGACCGAACCGACCGTGAAGGAACAGCTTTCCGGCTACCGCCAGTCGATCGACAATATCGACGCGGCGCTGGTCCATATGCTCGCCGAACGCTTCCGCTGCACCAAGGCGGTCGGCGTGCTGAAGGCCAAGTACGATCTGCCGCCGGCCGACCCGGCGCGCGAGGAATACCAGATCGCCCGCCTGCGCCACCTGGCCCAGGACGCGCATCTGGATCCGGATTTCGCCGAGAAGTTCCTGAACTTCATCATCAAGGAAGTCATCCGGCATCATGAAGCCATTGCCGCCGAACATGGCGGTGCAAGCGAAAAGACCGCCTGACGGCGATCCCGACCAAGCGGACCGCCAAAAGCGGCCCGACCCGAATGCAGACCGCCGGAAGGCGGCCCTGACGAGAACCAAGGACTGCCGGAAGGTGGCCCTGACAAGAACCCCGGACCGCCGGAAGGCGGCCCTAACAAGAACCAAGGAGTAAACCCATGTCCCTCAAGATTCGTCTCGCCCGCGGCGGTTCCAAGAAGCGCCCCTACTACCAGATCGTCGTTGCCGATGCCCGTTCGCCGCGCGACGGCCGCTTCCTGGAAAAGGTCGGTTCGTGGAACCCGATGCTGGCCAAGGACAATGACAAGCGCGTCGAGCTGAACGCCGACCGCATCAAGGAATGGATCGCCAAGGGCGCCCAGCCGACCGACCGCGTCCTGCGCTTCCTCGCCGAAGCCGGCATCGCCACCCGCGACGCCCGCAACAACCCGGAAAAGGCAAAGCCGGGCAAGAAGGCTCTCGAGCGCATCAAGGAAAAGGAAATGAAGGCTGCCGAAGCCGCTGCTGCCGCTGCCGAAGCCGCTGCAGAATAAGCCTGGCTGCCGATTTCCATGATCGACGGGCGGCGGGGCAACCTGCCGCCCGTTTTCCGTTTTCATTTGTCGCGCTTCGCCGTAAAAGGGCGCTGACGAACCCCTGGCCCAGCGAAAAAGACCCAAAGCCATGACCAAACTCGAAAATCCCGTTCTGATGGCCGTGGTCGGCGCGGCGCAGGGCCTGCGCGGCGAGGTCCGGGTCAAGACCTTCACCGCCGATCCGCTGGCGCTCGGCGACTATGGCAATCTGCGCAGCATGGACGGCCGGGTGTTCGAGATCCTCGACATTCGCGAGGCCAAGACCGTGGTCATCGTCCGCTTCCGCGGCATCAATGACCGCAATGCCGCCGAGGCGCTGAACGGGCTCGAGCTTTACATCGAACGCGATGCACTGCCCGACGACGAGCTTGAGGAAGACGAATTCTACTATGCCGATCTCGAAGGTCTCGAGGTCTATGACGCTGAGGGCCAGCATTACGGCGCCGTGACCGGCGTCTATGATTTCGGCGCCGGCGACCTGCTGGAGCTCAAGGGGCCGGGCAAGCGTCCGGTGCTCATCCCGTTTTCGGAAGCCGCCGTGCTGGAGATCGATCTCGAAGGCGGCCGCATCCTGGTCGATCCGACCGCCGCCGGCCTGAAAGACGAGGATGAAGGCAAGCCCTATGGCGTCGCGCCGAAGGGGAAGCCGCCGCGGAACGACGCGTGAGGCAGCCTGCCATGGCCTTCAAGGCGAGCGTTCTCACTCTCTATCCCGACATGTTTCCCGGCCATCTCGGCCAGGCGCTGGCCGGTCGTGCGCTGGAGCGGGGCGACTGGTCGCTGGAGGCGGTGCAGATCCGCGATTTCGCCCTCGACAAGCACAGGAGCGTCGACGACACGCCGTCGGGCGGCGGCGCCGGCATGGTGCTGAAGCCCGACGTGCTGGCGCGGGCGATCGATTCGACTGCCGATGACGGTCGTCCGCGACTGTTGATGAGCCCGCGCGGGCGGCCTCTGACGCAAAAACGCGTGCGCGAACTGAGCGAGGGCGAAGGCGTCGTCATCGTCTGTGGCCGTTTCGAAGGAGTCGACCAGCGGGTGATCGATGCGCGTCGGCTCGAGGAAGTGTCCATCGGCGACTATATTCTGTCCGGCGGCGAGCCGGCGGCGCTCACCCTGCTCGACGCCGTGGTGCGCGTGCTGCCGGGCGTCATGGGCAACCAGCTCTCGGGCGTGCACGAAAGCTTCGAGGGCGGGCTGCTGGAGCATCCGCACTATACCCGGCCGCAGGTGTTCGAGGGCCGCGAGATCCCGGACGTGCTGACCTCGGGCAATCATACGGCGATCGAGAAATGGCGTCACGAAGAGGCGCTGAAGCTGACCGCCGAGCGGCGGCCGGACCTGCTGAAATAGCTGTTGCGTCGAGCTGCGGTAGCCCTGACAGGCCGTTCGCGTGGGGCTCAAGGGCGTTCGGTATTCGAAACGACGCAGGATCGCTTCGTCGGCTTCGCCGATCCTTCCTCACCCCGTGACGAAATAATAGATCGCCAGGCCGAGGCCTGAGGCGACCACCAGCCAGCGCAGCAGCGCCTGTGGCGCGCGGCGGGCGATCGCGACGCCCGCATAGCCGCCGAGGCCCACGGCCGGCACCATGATCGCCGCATGCAGCCAGGAGACCGCGCCCGCGGTCGAAAAGACGATGATCGCGACGGCGGCAATCACGATCGACAGGAAATTCTTCAGCGCATTGAGGCGGTGATAGTCGCCGCCGCTTGCAAGCCCCAGCGAGGCGAGCATCATGATGCCCATGCCGGCGCCGAAGAAGCCGCCATAAAACGAGGTGATCGTCTGCAGGCCAAGGCCCAGCGGAGTGGCCGGGTGGCTCTCGACCACCTGTTTCGGCCGCAGCTTCGGCCCGGCGGCAAACACGACGGTCGCCGCGATCAGAAGCCAGGGCACCATGGCGCGAAAGGCGGGATTGGACAACGAGATCAGGAACAGCGCACCACCGAGGGCGCCGACGGCGGAGACCACGGCCAGGATCAACGCGCTCTTCCAAAGCTTTGAGATCTCGCGGCGATAGGCAAGCGTCGAGGTGATGTAGCCGGGAAACTGCGTGATCGACGAGGTGGCATTGGCGGCAATCGGCGGCAGGCCGGCCAGCGTCATCGCGCCGAAGGTCAGGAACGTGCCGCCGCCGGCGATCGCATTGACGACGCCGGAGAGGAAACCGGCGACGAACAAGAGAAAGATGGTGGCGATCGACATGTTGAAAGGCTCCTCCGGTGGTGGCAAAGGGTTAGTCGCTCGATGTCTCGACCGCAATGGCCGACCAGCCAGAAAAATGCGCGACGAGGGATGACAAACACCAGGCTTTGGTGTATTGGCCGCGTCGGAAATGGGCTGACGGCCCGTCTGCCACAACAAAGAGCATGCGTATCCGCTCGCGCCGAACTGGCAAAATCCGGAGGCTTTGACCGAAGGATGCAAGAGCGCTCTGGCTGTTTCAGAAGAACTAGAGGTTAGACATGAACATCATTCAGCAGCTGGAAGCCGAACAGGCCGCCAAGATCGAAGCCAAGCGTAAGCTCCCCGATTTCTCGGCCGGCGACACGCTCCGCGTCAACGTCACCGTCAAGGAAGGCAACCGTACCCGCGTGCAGGCCTATGAAGGCGTTTGCATCGCCCGTTCCGGCGCCGGCATCAACGAGAGCTTCACCGTTCGCAAGATCTCCTACGGCGAAGGCGTCGAGCGCGTATTCCCGGTCTACTCGCCGATGGTCGAAAGCGTCGAGATCGTTCGCCGCGGTAAGGTCCGTCGCGCCAAGCTCTACTACCTGCGCGATCGTCGCGGCAAGTCGGCTCGTATCGTCGAGAACACCGGCACCCGCGCCCGCAAGCTGAACGACGCCGAGCGCGCCGCCGTTGCCGAGGAAAAGGCACGCATCGAAGCTGAAAAGATCGCAGCCGCCCAGGCTCTGGCCGCCGAAAAGGCAGCAGCCGAAGCCGCTGAAGCCAAGGCTGCCGCCGAAGCTGCAGCCGCTGCCGAAGGCACCGCGGAATAAGACATTCCCGATCTCGGGATTGACGGACAAGGCGGCCTTTTGGCCGCCTTTTTCGTTTCCGGCCGCTGCTGCGGCATCGATGCGCGGGAGTCGGTCTTGCGGGTCCCCGCGCATGCTGCTACCAGATTCGCCATTGAGGGGGTGGTGAATGCGACGCTCGGCATCGACATGGCAGTTCGTGGTGCGCGCCTTGTGCGTCGTCGCGCTGCTGGCTGTCGGTTTTTCGCATCGCGCGCCGGTCCTGGCCGCAGCCGCCCTGTCGGCCGACGAGATTGCCGCCCTCACCCTGCCTGACGGCACGCTGCCCGAACTCTGCCTGCCCGGTACGACCGAGGACGGTAAGACGCAGATCGGCTTCAGCCACTGTGAGGCCTGCCTGATCTCGGCATCCGTGCTGATGCCGACGCCCGCCGACATCACCGGCGAACGCCTGCCGGCCGCGGTTGCCGTTCTCCTGCCGCCGCGCGTCGAGGCCTTCTATCGCCAGCTTTTCCCGCCCAATGCGGCGCCGCGTGCGCCACCTCATCCGGCCTATGCCTGAGCCCGGACGGCCGAGCCCTAGCTCGCCCGCGTCCGGAATCATTCATCAAGGCCGGTAGGAACGCATCGATCATGCGCAGCCGGTCGAAAAGCCGGATTTTGCCATGTACCATTTCACGTTTACGGCTGCCGAGGGGCAGCCGCTGCCGCCGCAAGGGTTTATCCCACGGCCCGCCAAACGCACGGGCCCCAATGCCATGCAGCTGCCGCCGCGCAGCACGATCTTCCTCCAGGGCTATGGCCGAGCGCCGCAATACCGCGTCGTCGAGGGCTGTGTCGCCCTTTCGCAGAGCCTACCGGACGGGCGCCGCCAGATCATCGACATGGTCGGTCCCGGCCGGTTGCTCGGCATCGGCGTCGGCGAACGCAATCCCTGTTCGGCCGAAACGCTGAGCTATGTCACGCTCGAGCCCGTGCTGGAGGTCGAGCACGGCGACATCGAACGCGGCCTGGAGGAGATGGTTCTGAGGGCTCAGGCGCATGCCACCCTTCTCGGCCGCAAGACAGCGCCCGAACGTGTCGCCTCCGCCATTCTCGATCTCGCCGTCCAGTTCGTCCGCGTGTCGCGCAGCAAGCGCGGAACGATCTGCTTCAATCTCTATCCGACCCGCGGCGAGCTGGCGGACTGGCTCGGCCTGACGGTGGAGACCGTCAGTCGCTGCTTCACCAAACTCAAGCGTGCCGGCCTCATCGACTTCCGCCATCCCGAAATCGTGACGCTCCTGCAACCGGCAGCGCTTGCCGAGATCGCCGCCGGCAACCGTCCGCTCGACCCCACCCACCGCATGTGAGGACGCCATGACGATCATCTCCGACACCCGAGCGACGCCCGTCTCCGCCGGGCTTTCCCGCCGCTTCTACACCACCGCCTGGCGCTGGCATTTCTATGCCGGGCTCTATGTCGCCCCGTTCCTCATCATGCTGGCCGTGACCGGCTTGATCATGCTGTGGTCCGCCGTTCTGGTCGGCCGTGACGGGGAGAAGGCCTTCACCGTTACGCCGGCGGCAAGCCAGGTTCTCGTCTCCCGGCAGGCCGATGCGGCCCTTTCGGCCGTGCCGGGCAGCAGCCTCGTCCAATATATCGCGCCGCGCACGCCCGAAGGTGCGGCCGTGTTTCGGGTTACGGCCGGCGAGGCTGCGACCATGGTCGCCGTCGATCCCTATACCGGGACGGTCCTCGGCAGCTGGGAACGGCGCAACGGTCTCTATGACCTCGCCGACACGATCCACGGCACGCTGCTGATCGGCGATCTGGGTGATCGCCTGATCGAGATCGCCGCCGGATTCGGCGTCGTTTTGATCGTCACCGGCCTCTATCTGTGGTGGCCACGCGAAGGTCGCGGTCTGGCGCGCGTGCTGGTGCCCCAGCTGTCGGCCCGGGGCCGCCCCTTGTGGAAGTCGCTGCATGCCACGATCGGCTTCTATGTCTCGTTGATCCTGCTCGTCTTCCTCCTGTCGGGTCTGACCTGGGCCGGCATCTGGGGCGAAAAGTTCACGCAGGCCTGGAGCACCTTTCCGGCGGAGAAATGGGACAATGTGCCCCTTTCCGACGCCACCCACGCCGCGATGAACCACGGCGGCATCAAGGAAGTGCCTTGGACGCTCGAACAGACACCGATGCCCGCCTCCGGCTCGCCGGCCGGCACGGCCGGTCTGCCCGAGGGTCAGGCCGTCGATATCGACGGGGTCGTCGCCTTTGCCCGCTCGATCGGCTTCAGCGACCGCTTCCAGCTCAATGTGCCGGGGGACGAGACGGGCGTCTGGACTCTTTCACGCGACACGATGAGCAATGACAGCGGCAATCCGATGTCGGACCGCACCGTGCATATCGACCGTTATACCGGCAAGGTTCTCGCCGATGTCGGCTTTGCCGACTATGGCTCGGCCGGCAAGGCCATGGCCGTCGGCATCGCCTTCCACGAGGGTGACATGGGCGTCTGGAACGTGGCGCTGGTCACGCTGTTCTGCCTGTCGGTCATCTTTCTGTCGGTCAGCGGCATCGTGATGTGGTGGATGCGCCGTCCGAAGGGTGCGACGCGCCTCCTCGCCCCGGTCGCCGAACCGGGGCCGCTGTGGAAGACGGGCGCGATCGTCATGCTGGCGGTGG
>DAIMJJ010000080.1:0-16627 GCA_036722275.1 Rhizobium sp.
CCTAAACGGAGCATGAATGCGGCGTACAAGAAGTCACTTTCTTGGCTCCGGCCCCTCCAGATGCGCGGCGATCGCCGCTCAACCGGCTCGTCGGACGCCCGGCGCAGTGTCCTGCAGCCGACGATGGTGTTGCGTCCTGTTGGGCTCCTGCCGATCGCGTGTCTTGAAGCTGCGCAAAGCCGAAACCAGTCGCTCCACCTCTTCTCGCAGCGTCAATGTCTGCGCCGACGTCTCCTCGACCATGGCCGCGTTCTGCTGGGTGATCGTATCCATGCTGGCGATCGCGGTGTTGACCTCACGCAGACCGCCGGACTGATCGGACGCCGCGCTGGCGATCCCGGCAACAATTCCGTTGATCTCGCCGATCCGGCCGATGATCTGGTCGAGCGCCTCACCGGCATTGTTCACCAGGCCGACACCGGTTTGCACCTGCCCCGAACTCTGCGAGATCAGGCCCTTGATTTCGCGCGCCGCGCTCGCACATCTCTGGGCAAGCTCGCGCACCTCCTGCGCGACGACGGCAAAGCCCCGGCCGGCCTCGCCCGCACGCGCCGCTTCCACACCCGCATTGAGGGCAAGCAGGTTGGTCTGGAAAGCAATCTCGTCGATCACGCCGATGATTTTCGAGATCTCGTCCGAGGACTTCTCGATCGCCCCCATGGCGCTGACGGCACGCGTCACCACCTCACCGGACGCCCGGGCCTCGTCGAGCGCCAGGCTGACGACGCTCGCAGCCTTGTGTGCGCCGTCGGCCGCCAGCGACACATTCTGCGTCAGTTCGTGGAGCGCTGCCGTGCTCTCCTCAAGACCGGCCGCCTGCTGTTCGGTGCGCATCGCCAGATGGTTCGAGGCTTCGGAAATGGCCGTCGTCGAACGAAGAATTTCCTCTGCCGCGCTGCGCACCGTCCCGATCGTGTCGCGGAGCTTCTCGACCGAGGCATTGTAGTCGTTCGCCATGCCGACGAAATTCTCCGGCTGCTCCGGCGAAAGCTTGGCCTCGAGGTCGCCGGCCGACAGACGTGTCAGGACTTCGCTGAGCGCTGCAAGCGCGATCGCCTGCTCTTTTTCGGCCTTGGCGCGTGCATCCTCGGCCGCTTGACGCTCGGCCGCGAGAATGTCGAGATAGACCGTGATGGCGTAGTCCATGTCCAGCAGCGCTGCCTTGACCAGCACGCCGACTTCTTCGCCCAGCACCTTGCCTTGCTTGCGCCCGAAGCGAGACGGCCAGCGCTCGCGCACAACCGCATGAATGAGTTGCTCCACCAGGAGCGCGTAGCCGCCAATGTACCAGCGGGGCTCAAGTCCGATGCGGGCATGCGCCTTGCCGACCGCCATTACCCCTTCGACATAGCGCTCATCGAATTGGGCGCCGGTGACAATGCTCCAGTGTCCCTCCTGGCGCTTCTTGGCTCCCTGGATGTGGTCCTCATTGCGAAAGAACGCAGCGGTCTCGGGAGTGCCCCGAACCTTCTGATAGAAGGTATCGAGCGCTGCTCCGATGTTTTTGCCAATGCTCGGGGCGAGTGCGCGGAGGGTCTGCCTGGCCTTTTCGTCCAGCCCGAGAAACTCGAGGCGGGCCCCAAGGCCGCTTCTGTCGTCGTATTTCGTCATAGTCGCCCCGACTGCTAAAGGGTTGCTGTTCATGACCGCGATTTGCACCGCATTATTAGGAGCCTATAACATACCGAGAATTGTAAATATTTAATTTAACTAATACTAAATTCATACCGTCAGACGAGATGAGACGCTTCGCATACTACCCAAGCGGGCACACCATCCTGCGCCCAACAGCAGCTGCGGCACCGGCTAAAAAGGTGACGAAACAAAAGGAGACGACGGGCCACCGAGGCGGTCGCGCCCGATGTTCCCGATTTGATCTATCGCCGCCCGCAGAATCTGTTAGTCTTTGTTTCATGAGCTCAAACGATTTCGCCGCATTCTCCGTGGACGCCCTAGGCCTGTCCCCGACCGCCCTCGCCGGCTTGGCCGGCGCATTTTTTCTGGGGCTCCTGATCATTGTGCTTCTCTCCATCCGCCGCTCCAGCCGTCTTCGCGCAGCGCTCGAACAGGAGGCCGCCCGACGCGAGGCTGCGGCCGAAGCATGTCTTTCGGAACTGCTGAAAGCGCAGGCGGAGATGCAGGGGCGGCTGGCGGCCATGTCGGAGGTGTTCGGCCGTCGCCAGTCGGAGCTCAACCAGACGATCAGCCAGCGACTGGACGGAATGACCCACCGCATCGGCGCGACGATCAGCGAGCAGACGAAATCGACGCATGAAAACCTGCGCCATCTTCAGGAGCGGCTCGCGGTCATCGATGCCGCCCAGAACAACATCCAGTCGCTCGCCAAGGATGTGGTCGGGTTGCAGGCTATCCTGTCCAACAAGCAGACCCGCGGTGCCTTCGGCCAGTCGCGCATGGAGACGATCGTTGCGGACGGACTGCCGATGGGCGCCTATACATTCCAGTCGACGCTCTCGAACGGCATGCGGCCCGACTGCACGATCCGCATGCCCAACAATGCCCCGCCGCTGGTGATAGACGCAAAATTTCCGCTTGAGGCCTGGAATGCCATCCGCGACGCCCAGACGCCGGAAGAGAAGAAGCTTGCCGGACAGAGTTTCCGCCGCGACATCGAGGTACACATCCGCGATATCGCGGCGAAGTATCTGATCGCCGGCGAAACCCAGGACATGGCTTTCCTGTTCGTGCCGTCGGAATCGATCTTTGCCGAAATCCATGAGCACTATGAGCAGGTCGTCCAGAAAGCCCATCGGCTGCGCGTCGTGATCGTCTCTCCGTCGCTGCTCATGCTGTCGATCCAGGTGATCCAGGCGGTCCTGAAGGACCAGCGCATGCGCGAGCAGGCGCACCTTATCCAGGCTGAGGTCATCCACCTGATGGAAGATCTCGTGCGGCTGGACGAACGGACCCGCAAGCTGCAGGGGCATTTTCTCGCCGCCCAGAAAGATGTGGACATGATCCTCACCTCGGCGGACAAGCTTTCCAAGCGCGGCGCCCGGATCGAGGCGCTCGAATTTCAGTCGGGAGCGGCTGCGACCTTGGAGGAGGGCCAGAGATCGGTGGAAAGCCGCACCGGGCTCTTGAAACTGAGGATCGTCGACGACGAATAGGATCGGGCTTACCGATCAGGACCAGGGACGGGGAAACGCATGATCACTGTATTCGGCTCCATCAACATGGACCTCATCGCCACGACGCCGCGCTTGCCGAAGCCGGGTGAGACGGTGGCCGGATCCGGCTTTTCCACGGCCGCCGGCGGCAAGGGGGCCAATCAGGCCCTGGCCGCGCGGCGGGCGGGGTCACACGTGCGCATGATCGGGGCCGTGGGACGTGACGAATTCGCCGATCCGGCCCTGTCGCTGCTGGCCGAAGCCGGAACGGACCTTTCCGGCGTGCGCCGCGTCGAGGGGCCGACCGGCACCGCGCTCATCCTGGTCGGCGGCGACGGTGAGAACATGATCACCGTTGTGCCCGGAGCAAACAGTGCCGTCGATACCGGTGATGCAAGTGCCGCCGTCGCGGCCATGCAGCGGAGCGATCTCCTGATGCTGCAGCTTGAGGTGCCGGCGCCTGCGGTCGAGCGGGCGCTCGCGGACGCCAAAGCGCACGGCGTGACATCACTCCTCAACATCGCCCCGCTGACGGCGGATGCAGCGCGTCTCGGGCGCATGGCCGACATCGTGATCGCCAACGAAACCGAATTCGAGCGGCTGGCCGGCCGCGAGGGTCTGAGCGCGAGCGAGCGGGAAGAGACCCTGATGCGCCTACACGGGGAGACCGGGCAGACGTTGATCGTGACGCTCGGCGGCGACGGCGTGATTGCGGCCCGGGACGGGCATCTCCACAGGACCCAGGGGCTGGCGATCGAGCCCGTCGACACGGTCGGCGCCGGCGATACCTTCTGCGGCTATCTCGCCGCCAGCCTGGATCAGGGGCTTGGCTTCGAAACAGCCCTCCGCCGCGCGGCCGTCGCCGGATCGCTCGCTTGCCTGAAGCACGGCGCCCAGCCCTCCATTCCGGCCTCTGCAGAGGTGGCCGAACGGCTTTGATGCCGCCAACGGGATAGAGGGCGTCGCATCGGTTGCAGGACGCTGACCGCATAGCAAAAAAAGTGTCTACGGCTTCAAAAGTCTTTAAACTTTAGCCTATCATAGTGCGGCGGATTGGCGTGCGCTCTCGGCTTCGGGAGCGTGCTTACGCACCATGATGGCGCGGACCTACCGGTTGCATTCTCCAGCCTTCTCGGCTTTTCCGTATCCCGAGGTTCCCATGTTGAAGTTCATCTCGCGTTCGATCGCGGCGAAACTGCTCGTAGTTACCGGCGTCGCCATTGCCGCCGTTCTGTTTGTTTCCAATCTCATTCTGATCACGCAGACGCGCGATCGCGTTCAGAACCTGACGATGGAGCAGGCCAATTCTGAAGCGAAGGCGATCGCCAACGGCGTGGCGGCCGATCTCGGTGAGTTGGCAAGCGCTGCCCGCTCGATGTCCGGTGTGATCGGTCGCGGTCACGAAGGAACCACCTTCGACCGCAAGGGTGCGATCAACCTGCTCAAGGCCAGCGTCGACCAGAACCCGTTCGCCTTCGGCAGCTGGTTTGCAGAGGAGATCAAGGCCTTTGACGGTCGTCAGGAAGATGTGATCGGCAACAAGGAACTCGGTGCCAACGAAGTTGGCGTGTTCACGCCCTACTGGTCGAAGGATCGCAACGGCAATATCCAGTTCTCGACCTTCAAGAACGACTACGAAGCCGAGTGGTATGCCCTGGCAAAAGCAACGGGCAAGGGTGCGATTACCGCTCCCTATCAGTCGCAGGATACCGACGTGCCGGTGACGATGACCTCGATCGCCTATCCGGTCATGTCTGCGGGCAAGCTGATTGGCGTCACGGGTGTCGACGTCTCGCTGGCCTCGCTCTCGGACAAGCTGAAGGCCCTGCGTCCGTTCGAAACCGGCCGCGTCATGCTCGTCTCCCAGAACGGCCAGTGGGTCGTTGCCCCTTCCGACGACCTGATGATGAAGCCCTATGAAGGCGAAGGCGCCGACGCGCTGAAGACCGCCCTGTCGTCGGGCACCTCGCACCTCGTCTCCGACCTCCAGATCGAAGGCCAGGAAGGTTTTGACCGACTGCTTTTCCCGTTCGCCGTTCCCGGCGTCAACACCAACTGGGCCGTCATTATCGACATTCCGCACAGCGCCACCGGAGCCGCCGTGGAAGCACAGACGATCATGATGATCGTTGCCGGCACCGCCGTCCTCGGCGCGGTGATGGCCGCCTTGTTCTTCGCGGTTCGTGCCTTCGCCCAGAAGCCACTCCACGGCCTGATCCGTGACGTCAACCGGCTGGGCCGTGGCGAATATGCCGAGGCCGTCAGCGGCCAGGAGCGCGCAGACGAACTCGGTCTTGTCGCTAAGGCCCTGGAAGGGTTCCGTCACCGCCTCGCCGAGAGCCGCCAGCTCGAGAGCGAAGCCGAACATCAGCGCAATGCCGCCGATTCCGAACGCCGCCGTTCCGAACAGGAGCGCACCGAATCGCTCAACGTCCAGCAGCATGTCGTCGGTGTTCTCGGAACCGGCCTGTCGCAGCTGTCGCAGGGCAATCTCGGCTATCGCATCGAGGACGAGTTCCCCGGCGAATATGCCGCCCTCAAGCGCGACTTTAACGACGCACTGGCCAGCCTCGAGACCACGATCGGGGCCGTCAACTCCAGCGTCGTCAACATCGGTGCCGGCTCGGGCGAGATTGCGGAAAGCGCCGCGGATCTGTCCAAGCGCACCGAACAGCAGGCCGCAAGCCTCGAAGAAACGGCAGCGGCCCTGAACGAACTGACCGAGCAGGTCAATGCCAGCGCCGTCAACGCCAACACCGCGGCAGCAACCGTCAACCTTGCCTGTCAGGATGCAGAGCGTTCCGGCGAGGTCGTACAGAAGGCCGTCACCTCGATGCACGGCATTGCCCAGTCCTCTCAGGAGATCTCGCGCATCATCGGCGTGATCGACGAGATTGCCTTCCAGACCAACCTTCTGGCGCTCAACGCCGGCGTCGAGGCCGCGCGTGCCGGGGAAGCCGGCAAGGGCTTTGCGGTCGTTGCCCAGGAAGTGCGCGAGCTTGCCCAGCGCTCGGCCGGTGCCGCCAAGGAGATCAAGACCCTGATCACCACCTCCGGCGCTCAGGTGAAGGATGGGGTCGAGCTCGTCGGCCAGGCCGGCCAGACGCTGCACAAGATCGCCGACCAGGTCATGCAGATCAACGACCTGATCCGCCAGATCTCGGCGTCCGCCAGCGAGCAGGCGTCGGGCCTCAAGGAGATCAACTCGGCCGTCAACCAGATGGACCAGGTGACCCAGCAGAATGCGGCGATGGTCGAGGAAACGACTGCTGCCAGCATGACGCTGAAGAACGAGTCGGAAAACCTGCGCGAGCTCGTGTCGCGCTTCACGGTCTCGGGCGCGAACGCCTATCGCAACGCCCCGCAGAACCTGTCGGCATCGCTGACCTCGGTTGCCCGCACCATGCGCACGGCCGCTCCGAGCGCAGCGGCAGCGGCGCCGCGTGCGGCCGTCAAGCGCGCCATCTCCGTCGGCTCCGCCGCGGTCGCCGACGATTGGCAGGAATTCTGAGCCACACCAAGGTTTGGAGCATCAACGAGAAAGGCCGCCGGAGCGATCCGGCGGCCTTTTTCAATTTCACTGACCGTCAGAGGCGGCCGAAGCGGTCGATCAGCAGATCGAAGAAACCATCCGCATTGGCGTTGCGCATGACCTGAGCATTGGCCTTGCGCCCGGACACGCGCCACCAGTCGACCACGGTCATGCCAACGGTCAGCTCCGACTGCGTCTCGATCTCGACATTGCAGTGACGGCCGGAGAAAAGTTCCGGCTTCAGCAGGTAGGCGATCACCGTCGGGTCGTGTAGCGGACCGCCATCGGAGCCGTACTTCTCCTCATCGAACCGCTCGAAGAATTCCAGCCATTCAACCATGACCTTTGCCGGCCGCGTGCCGAGCGCCGCGATGCGGGCGACGCGTGCCTTGGTCGTCATCAGCTGGTGCGTCACGTCGAGCGGCATCATGACCAGCGGAATGCCCGAACGGAAGACGATCTCGGCAGCCTGCGGGTCGACATAGATGTTGAACTCGGCGGCCGGGGTGATGTTGCCACCCTCGAAGAAACCGCCGCCCATCAGCACCAGTTCGCGAATGCGCGGCGCGATGTCGGGCGCCTTCTTCAGCGCCAGGCCGATATTGGTCAACGGTCCCAGCGTGCAGAGGGTCACGCTGCCCTCCGGCTCCCGACGCAGGGTCTCGATGATGAAGTCCACCGCGTGCTGCGGCATCACTGCCATTCGGGGCTCATCGAGAACGGCGCCGTCGAGGCCGGTCTTGCCGTGCACGTGCTCGGCCGTTACCAACGCGCGTTCGATCGGCCGGTCGGCACCCTCGTAGACGGCGATGTCGGTACGGTTGCAGAGCTCGCAGACAATACGGGCATTGCGGCTGGTCAACCGAAGCGGAACGTTGCCGGCGACTGTCGTGATCCCGAGGATCTCAAGCTCGGCGGGACTTGCGAAGGCAAGCATAAGCGCGGCTGCGTCATCCTGGCCGGGGTCGGTGTCGATGATAATCTTTCTACGTTCCGTCATGCATCCGATCTCAAATTTGAAAGCTCGCCAGTTGAGCCTGACCGTGACGCTTGTCAAGTTCCGAGACGCTTGCGGAGCGCGGTCACTCGACCCATATTTGGGTACGACCACAACGTTTCAGACTGAAGATCAGCGCTGGACAAGGACGATCAATGAGAAGCACCAAGACATCGGCGCGCCCGTTGCTGATCGGGTTTGGGATGGGCGATCCGACCGCCGGTCGCTCCGTCCGGCAGAACGACGGCTACCCTCCCTTCGACATCGAGCGACTGCGCAGTGACGGTGCCACCGGCGAGCGTCTGCGGATCACGCTTGCGGTTGCCGGCTTTGGCGAAGACGAACTCGAAGTCCTCGTCGAGGCCGGGCAACTGCTGATCCGCGGGCGACAGGCCGAACGGGAGGAGCCGAACTATCTCTTCCGTGGCATTGCGGCGCGGCAGTTCCAGCGCGTGTTCCTGCTTGAGGCAGGCATGGACATCCTCAGTGCCACCTTGCGAAACGGCCTTCTTTCGATCGACCTTATCCGCCCTCAGGCGGTGCAGATGGTGCGAAAAATTAACATTTCCTCGGCACAGTAAGGGTTAACGGCATGATCGTGCCGTGGCTCCCTGACGTGGCGGAGGATCGGAATGTTGATGAGAGAAGTGAACGCGCGCCTGACCCAATCCGAACTGGCGCATCTTGGTGCCGGTGAAGTCGGATATATCCGCAAGATGCGCTCCGACGAAGTTTCCCGCTGCTTCCCCGAAGCGCCGGATGTCGATCCGAACCTTGACCTGTGGGCCCTGTTTGCCGCGGACGGCACCCCGATCCTTCTGACCGACAATCGTTCCAGCACCTTCTACAAGGCTGCCGAGGACGACCTGAAGACGGTCAGCCTGCACTGACCCTTTCCCATTATCGCCTGCGGAATGTGAGATAGGCAGAGGCGCGGCCTTCGCGCTTCGCCTTGGCCTCGTAGCGCGTGCCCGGCCAGCCGGCAAAGGGCGTCAGCCAGTCGGCCGCATTGCGCGCCGTCCATTCGAAGCCGCCATGCTGCCGGCAATGCTGCAGCGTCCAGTTGACATAGGTGTCGATGTCGGAGGCGAAGCAGAACAAGCCGCCCGGCTTCAGCACGTGATGGAAACGCTCCAGGTTGACCTGTGAGACGAAGCGCCGTTTCCAGTGTTTCTTCTTCGGCCAGGGATCGGGATAGAGCAGATCGATCTGATCGATCGAGGCTTCCGGCAGCCAGTCGAGCAACTGCGTCGCGTCATCGTCATACACGCGAATGTTCTTCAGCCCCTCCGCCTCGACCACGGCCAGCAGCTTGGCCATGGAATTGACGAAGGGTTCGACGCCGATGAAGCCAGTATCCGGATGGGTGCGGGCGCGATGCACGAGATGTTCGCCGCCCCCGAATCCGATCTCGAGCCGGACCTTACCGACGGGAAGCGGAAAAAGCGCCTTGATATCGTCCGGCGGCGTCGCCGCCAGTTCGACCTTCAGCTCCGGCAGGAGGGTCTCCATTCGCCCGACCTGCTGGTCGCGCAATGGCTTTCCCTTGCGCCGACCGAAGAAAGCCTCGGTCGACCGTGTCCTGCGTTCCGCTTCTGTCATTTCGCCTTAAGCCTTGAGAGCATCCTTGAGCGGCTTGACGAGATCGAGCTTCTCCCAGGAGAAGGAGCCGTCACGGCCAGCCTTGCGGCCGAAATGGCCATAGGCGGACGTCTTAGCATAGATCGGCTTGTTCAGGTCAAGATGGCGACGGATGCCGGACGGGGAAAGATCCATGACCTTGCGGATCGCGGTCTCGACCTCATCCTCGGTTACCTTGCCGGTACCATGCAGGTCGACATAAATCGACAGCGGCTGGGCAATGCCGATGGCGTAGGAAATCTGGATCGTGCAGCGATCGGCGAGACCGGCGGCAACCACGTTCTTTGCCAGATAGCGGGCGGCATAGGCGGCCGAGCGGTCGACCTTGGTCGTGTCCTTGCCGGAGAAGGCGCCGCCGCCATGCGGGGCCGCACCGCCATAGGTGTCGACGATGATCTTGCGACCGGTGAGGCCGGCATCACCATCCGGGCCGCCGATGACGAACTTGCCGGTCGGGTTGACGTACCACTTGCAGTCATCGGCGATCTTCAGGTCGCCCAGCGCTTCGCGGATGTAGGGTTCAACGACGGAACGAACCTTGGCCGAATCCCAGCTCTCGTCGAGGTGCTGGGTCGAAAGCACGATCGACGCCACCTCAGCCGGCTTGCCGTCAATGTAACGGACGGTCACCTGGCTCTTGGCATCGGGGCCGAGCTTTGCGGCCTCGCCCTCGCCCTTCTTGCGGGCGGCGGCGAGCAGCTGGAGGATGCGGTGCGAGTAATAGATCGGCGCCGGCATCAGATCAGGCGTTTCGCGGCAGGCATAGCCGAACATGATGCCCTGGTCGCCGGCGCCCTCGCTGTTGCTGTGGTCGGCGGCCTTGTCGACGCCCTGCGCGATATGCGCCGACTGGGAGTGAAGAAGCACGTCGATGCGCGCCGTCTTCCAGTGGAAGCCGTCCTGCTCATAGCCGATGTCGCGGATCGCCTTGCGGGCGGCCGACTTGAACTTCGACGGGTTGATGACCTTGTTGCCATCCTTGTCGGTCTTCATCAGGCTGTCGGGCAGACGGACCTCGCCGGCGATCACGACGCGGTTTGTGGTCGCCAGGGTTTCGCAGGCAATACGCACGTTCCAGGGATCCTCGCCGGTTTTTGCGGCTTCGCGATAGACCAGATCGACGATTTCATCGGAGATGCGGTCACAGACTTTGTCCGGGTGACCTTCGGATACGGATTCACTGGTGAAAAGATAGTTCGCGCGCATGCGGGATTCCCCTCAAAGAACAGGCCTTGCCTTTGTTAGTCAGTTCGACGCCGAAAGACAAGCAGACAACGACATAAATATATCTTTATATCAACATTTCACTGCGCCGAGCGCATAAAAAAAGCGGCCCGAAAGCCGCTCTCTTTGTGACGTATTGCTGACATTCAAGTGGGTCAGTCGGCATCTGCCTCTGCGGCAAGTGCCTTGACGAGGTCGACCAGCTTGCGGCGGACCTTGGGATCACTGATCTTCACGAAAGCGCGGTTGAGCTGCAGCCCTTCGGACGACGAGAGGAAATCGACCACATAGTTGGAGCTCGATGCTTCGGCCATGCCACTGGCACCCGAGGACTGCTCGCCCGGAGCGTCTTCGAAGAAGAACGACACCGGGACGTTCAGAATACTGGAGATATTCTGAAGACGGCTGGCGCCGACGCGGTTGGTGCCCTTTTCATATTTCTGGATCTGCTGGAAGGTGATCCCGAGGCTTTCGCCCAGTTTCTCCTGGCTCATACCCAGCATGGTGCGGCGAAGACGAATCCGGCTGCCGACATGAATGTCGATCGGGTTCGGCTTCTTTTTATTCTCGATCATTTTTCGATCCTGACAAGTGTTGGCAATTCCACCATAACCCTCTGCGCCGGACGATCATAACGTGGCGTTGCACACGCCATTCATGAGACTTTGACCATACGTATGGATCCATGGATAATTCCACTATGCAATTTTAGGGGTTTTCGGTCAATTGATGCGAAAAATAAAACCCACGCGTGAAACACCCGCAGCTAATGCGACGGCAAGAATAACCAACCAGAAGTTTAGATTACGGTCCGCGTTGTTCCATATTGAAACATTCGAGACACCGAAAGTTGAATCCACGGCTCCCCGAGCGTCAAGCGCAGCACCTGCGACAATTCTTCCCAGGGGATCGACAACGGCAGAAATACCGCTATTGGCGCTGCGAACAAGCGGCAAACCGGTCTCGACGGCGCGCAGACGCGCCTGCTGGAAGTGCTGGAATGGCCCCGGCGTCGCCCCGAACCAGGCATCATTCGTCAGATTGATGACGGCGGAAACCTTGCCAGGCGGGATCTCGACCTCGTCGGGAAAGATGATCTCGTAGCAGATCAGCGGATAGAGGCCGAGACCCGACGGCAGGGTCAGAAGCGAGCGTTGCGGCGCAGCAGAGAAACCACCGGGCAGGCTGATCAGATTGTCGAAGCCGAAGCGCCGCAAGACTCCCTCGTAAGGGACGTATTCGCCGAAGGGGGTCAGGTGCACTTTGTCGGAGGCCGACAGGATCTGCCCCTTGTCATCGATGACATAGACGGAATTGTAGAAACGCGGCGCCTGTCCTGCCCCCTGATCCTCCGCGCGCACCGCACCGGTGACTAGGACCTGGCCATCCTTGAGCATGTCGCCGATGCGGGCCAGCGCGTCGGGATGGTCGGTGAGGATGAATGGGACTGAGGTTTCCGGCCAGACAATGATGTCGGGCTGCGGTTTGCCCGGCTCGGCCGGCTGTGCCGACAGCGCGAGATGCTCGTTGAAGACGTCGATGCGATCGGCATTCTCGAGCTTCTTCGCCTGATCGATGACCGGCTGTACCAGCCTGACCGTGAGCGTCTCGGCCCCTTCGGGCAAAGGCTGGTGGAGCCTGAAGGCGCCATAGCCGAGATGGGCGACAGCAATGGCGACCGCCAGCACCAGTCCGGGAACCTGCCCCTTTCGGGTCCCGAGAAGGGCAGGCGCCGAGAAGACGAAGACGGCCAGCGTGCTGACACCGAACAGCCCCAGCGGAGCGGCCGATTGCATCATCAGCGGGATGGGCATGGCACCATAGCCGATGGCGTTCCACGGAAAGCCGGTGGCCACGAAGCTTCGCAGCCATTCGGCCAGGCCGAAGCCTGCGGCAAGCGCCGCGATCCGCCCCATACTGTCAGACCAGACCAGCCGCGCCAACAAGGTCGCCAGGCCGTAGAAGAGCCCGAGCACCGCAGGTAGTCCGAGCACGGCGAGCGGCAAGGCCCAGGCAAACTGGTCAGCCTCGATCAGCAGGGCATTGCCGAGCCACCAGAGGCCGGCAGTGAAGTAACCGAAGCCGAACAGCCAGCCGGTAACGAAGGCCGAGCGCAGACCAATGGAGTGGCTGCGGTCCGGATTGCCGGAGATCCCGTCCAGCAGCCAGACGAGAACGGAGAAGGACACGAAGAGCACAGCAAAGAAGCCGACAGGCGGAAGCGCAAGCGCGCCGAGCGCGCCGGCGAGAAAGGCCAGCCCGGCCCGCCTCACTCCCGCGAGCAGCATGATTCTTCCGGCCAGCCGTTCCATGCCTCGTCCCCTTCCACGTCCGCGAATCACTTCGCCGGCAGTGTTCCAAAAAACACCGGACTTGTCCTGCGTGCAGGCGTGGTTTGCCGGACGCCGGGTTCAGGCGGGGTTGTCGGCGTCGCTTGGCAGAGGCTCGTCCATCAGGGCGGCCGAGGCCGGCGTGCGGGCGATGCCCGGCCCGGTTACGGGCTCCGCATCCCCCTTGACGACGCGCCGTCGGGCTGCCGGTCGCTTGCGGACGATGCGCACGCGCTTGATGCGGCGGGGATCGGCATCGAGAATGTGGAACTCGAAGCCCGGCAGCGCCTGGACGACCTCGCCGCGCACCGGAATCCGGCCGAGCGCCGCGAAGATCAGGCCGCCGAGCGTGTCGACGTCATCGAGCTGGTCGCGCACATCGAAGTCGGGCCCGATCGCCTCGGCGATTTCCTCGAGCTCGACGCGGGCATCGGCCACCAGCACATCGTCGGTCACGCGGCTGAACATCGCCTCTTCGTCATCGTGCTCGTCCTCGATGTCGCCGATGACCATCTCGACGATATCCTCGTGCGACACGAGCCCGTCGGTTCCGCCATACTCGTCGATCACCAGCGCGATCTGGGTCCGGGCCGCCTGCATCCGGCTCAACAGGTCGGAAGCCAGCATGGAGGGGGGCACGAACAGGATGGAGCGGACGATACCGCACTCGGCGACCGTCTTCGAAAGATCGACGCGGCTCAGATCGAAATCCGTCTTGGCGGCGCGGGGGGATTTCTCGTTCTTCTCGGTCGTCGTCTTGTCGGCAGCGGCCTGGGCGCCACGCGACCCGTTCCGCCGCTTGTTGCGGGCCTGCTTGGTCACGTAGGAAAGCAGGTCGCGGATGTGGACCATGCCGCGCGGATCGTCCAGCGTGTCGCAATAGACGGGCATGCGCGAGCGGCCGGATTCTTCAAAGATCACCATCAGCTCGCCGATGCTGACGCTCTGGTCGACGGCCTCGATATCGACGCGGGGCACCATGACGTCCTCGACGCGGACCTCGCGGAAACGCAGGATGTTGTGCAGCATCGCCCGCTCCTCGGGCGTGAACACGTCGCCGGTGCCGGCATCGGCGCGCAGCGCATCGGTCAGGTCCTCGCGCAGGCTGGACGTCTGCGAAGGCCGCAGAATACGGGCGGCGCGCGCCCAGAAGGAGGTTTGGTTCCGGCCGGAATGATCCGGCCGCGAAGGACTGCCGCCTTCTTCGGAAGAGGAACCGTCCGATCCCTCATTGGCCTCCGGGGCCGTTCTCGTCGAAAAATCGCTCATTATTCCAAACTGTCAAACCGGGTCCTGGCCCGCATAGGGATCAGATAAGCCAAGCGAAGACAAAATGCGAGTCTCGATGCTCTCCATTCTTTCCGCCTCCTCGGCCTCCATGTGGTCATAGCCGAAAAGATGCAGGAAACCATGCACCATCAGATGGGTGAGATGCTCATCGAAGCTCTTGTCGAGATCGGCCGCCTCCCGTTCCACCGTCTCGCGGGCGATGACGATGTCGCCCAGCATCGGGCCCGGCTTGCCGCCCGGGGCAAGCGGAAAGGCCGGAAAGGACAGCACATTGGTCGGCTTGTCCTGGCCACGCCATTCCGCATTGATCTCCTGCACCTGCGCATCATCGGAAAAGACCAGAGACACTTCGGGCGGAGTTGGCGGGAAGGGTTGCTTTTCCTCGCTCGCCAAGAAGGCGGCGGCCGCCTCCAGCACGCGGCCCGAAATGGCTTCCAGTTCAGGTTCGTCCGGCCAACCGTCGGCTTCAACGGCGATCTGTATGTCGAGTTTCGGCATCATCTCCATCCGACCTAGCGGTCGGTCTGCTCATTTTCGTCCTGAACCGCATACTGCGCGTCATAGGCCTTGACGATGCGGCCCACCAGCGGATGGCGCACGACGTCAGCATCCTTGAAGCGCACGAAGGAGACGCCCTCCACGCCCTTGAGGATCTGCAGCGCCTCGACCAGCCCGGATTTCACCCCGCGCGGCAAGTCGACCTGGCTCGGATCGCCGGTGATGATCATGCGGCCGTTCTCACCGAGACGGGTCAGGAACATCTTCATCTGCATCGAAGTGGTGTTCTGCGCCTCATCAAGGATGATCGCGGCGTTGGCGAGCGTGCGCCCGCGCATGAAGGCGAGGGGCGCGATTTCGATGACGCCGGCGGTGATCGCCCGCTCGACCTTGTCGCCGGGGATCATGTCGTAGAGGGCGTCATAGAGGGGACGCAGATAGGGATCGACCTTTTCCTTCATGTCGCCCGGCAGAAAGCCAAGGCGCTCGCCGGCCTCGACGGCAGGGCGCGACAGCACGATTCGATCGACCACGCCGCGTTCCAGCAGCTGGGCGGCATGCGCAACGGCGAGATAGGTCTTGCCCGTGCCGGCCGGTCCGACGCCGAACACCAGTTCGGACCGCTCGAGCGCGCGCATGTAGGCGTCCTGCGTCGGGGTGCGGGCGGAGATGGTCTTCTTGCGGGTGGCGATCTGCGCCATGGAGAGCTTCGCCTTGCGCTCCATCGTCGGCAGCGTCAGCTGATCGTCGGCGGCGACCGCCATGCGGATCGCGCCCTCGACGTCAGAGGCTTCCACCGAGCCGCCACTCTGCAACCGCGCATAGAGGAAATCGAGCGCGCGCCGTGCCTGATTGGTCGCCAGCAGTTCGCCTGAAATCGATACCGAATTGCCCCGGGCCCGGGCCTGGATCTGCAGCCGGTCTTCGAGCAGCTTCAGGTTCTGGTCGAACTGGCCAAAAAGCTCGCTGGCGAAACGATTGTTCTCGAACGTCAAGATGAAGTGATTGGCGTCGGTCACGGCGGCATTGAGGTTGCGTGAGGATGAAGAAATCACTTCTTGTGCGTTCAAGCGATCAGGCTCCTGTGCGATCAGGTCTTGGCCCTCACTCTAACCCTCTGCCACCTCGGCAAACAAGCTGTTCGGGCCGGCTGCGGTGATTCGTACATTGATAATGTCACCGATTTTCGACGCCATTGCATCAACATTCACGGATTGCAGCCAAGGCGACCGTCCGATCAATTGGCCGGGCATGCGACCGGGCTTTTCCAGAAGTAAGTCGATTTCGCGCCCGATCAAGGAGCGGGAGAAATCCTGCTGCTGTTTCAGCAGCAATTCCTGAAGCCTTGCTAAGCGTTCGACCTTGACCTCTTCGGCCACATGATCGGGCAGATCGGCACCCGGCGTGCCCGGACGGGTCGAGTATTTGAAGGAATAGGCCTGGGCGTAGCCGACGGTTTCAACCAGATCCATGGTGGCCTGGAAATCCTCTTCCGTCTCGCCGGGAAAGCCGACGATGAAGTCGCCGGATAGCGCAATGTCGGGCCGGGCGGCGCGAATGCGCTCGACGAGCGCGATGTATTCCGAGGCCTTGTGGCGCCGGTTCATGGCCTTGAGGATGCGGTCGGAACCCGCCTGCACCGGCAGATGCAGATAGGGCATCAGCATTCTGAGGTCGCGATGCGCCTCGATCAGCCGGTCGTCCATGTCGCGCGGATGGCTGGTGGTATAGCGCAGCCGGGCAAGCCCGGGGATCTCGGAGAGCCGATAGAGCAGGTCGCCGAGACCGATGTCACGACCCTTGGCGTCGGTGCCGTGCCAGGCATTGACGTTCTGGCCGAGCAGGGTGAGCTCACGCACGCCTTCGGCAACGAGCTTTTCAGCCTCGGCGACAATCTGGGCCAGCGGCCGCGACACTTCCGAACCGCGCGTATAGGGCACGACGCAGAAGGTGCAGAACTTGTCGCAGCCCTCCTGCACCGTCA